>NZ_JAHOJD010000016.1:0-13592 GCF_019129655.1 Bifidobacterium sp. MSK.17.10
TCACGGACGCGCCCTTCGGATCGGTCGTGGCGGTCAACTGCTTCGTGGCCACGCCCTCGGACAGGTCCACGCTGTAATCCGACTGATCAATCTTCACGGACTTGGTTTCGACCGGAGGCTCTTCGCCGCCGATGTTGGCCATCTTCACGCTGAACATGTCGTCATCGGACTTCTCGAAGGAGTTATTCACCTGAGAACCGGTGTCCGGCAGGTCAGCATTGTCGTTCATTGCCAGATCGTACGGCAGGGAATCCATGGCGGACAGACCGAAGGTGGCTGCCAGTTCGATGCCGATGCCGCTCGAGGCAATGCGGTCAGCGGTGGTGCCGATCTCTTCCAGCGGGATGGCGATCTCGTAGTGATCATCCATCTGAGCGGAATTGTGGCCCTTCTCGTTGAAGTTGACCCACTTGGCCTTGTTCTGGTTCTCGGCCTTCATATCGCCGATGAAACGACCGTTGTTTTCACCCCAGCCACCGTCGATGCCGATGACATCCTTGCTTAGAATGCCATTGCCATAGCCGAACTTGATGTTCGACTTCTTGGTGTTGGTGGCGGCGTTAGCAGCCGGACCATACGCAGCCTTGGAGTTCAGACCAGTCTCGTCGCCCTTGTAGATCCACGGACCGTTGGAGCCGTTGGTGGAGATGGTCACCACATTGTTGAGCTTCTGCTCGCCGCCCCAAGTGATGTTGGATGCCCACAGGGAACCGCCGGTCTGCAGACCGCCGTTGTTGCCGATGCGGGTGCTGTCATCTTTGGTGTCGATGGCGATGTGGAACGGCAGGTTCTGGGTCTGCCACAGGTGGCCTTGGCTCAGGGGGTAGTCGTCGCCAGTGTCGACGACATCCTGCACGTTAGTCATTTCCCACATGAGGTACAGGTTGTCGTCATCGTAGGCGCCATACAACGCATACAGATCGATCGGAACCTCATACATGGAATTCGGGCGGTACACGCGCGGGTCGTCGTTGGCGGCGCCCTGCGCGATCAGCATGGAGCTGTCCCAGTCAGCGATGCTCGCATCCTTCCCGGCGTTGAAGTTGATGGTCTTCTTGACGCCCATGCCCACCTTGTTGGTACTGTACTGCGCGGCAAGGTTCTGCTTCGGGACCTCCACCTTCTTCACGGTCACGGAAGCGCTCAGCGCCTGACCCTTCTTAACCTTCTTGCCATCCTTGGCGGCGGTGCCGGTCACCTTGACGGTAGCGGTCTCGCCGATGGAAAGAGTTTTACCAACGGAAATGACCTTTCCGTCAGTGAAGGAGCCGCTCTCGCCCTCGGTGGTGGTGTACTTCAGATTGTCGGCATCCTGCGCGCGCAACGTGACCTTGACATTGTCGGAGGAGAATTCCTTGGAAGCCGCTTCCACGGACACGTTCGGATCGGATTCGCCCTTCACGTAGAAGACGCTGACCGCGCCGCCCTTGGCGGTACCGGAAACGATCTTATGGTTGGAGACCACAAGCTGGCCGCCATTGACCTCATCCGGGTAGGTGCCATCGTCAAGTGTGGTTTCCATGCCGGAAAGGCTCTTGTCGCCACCCATGTTGGCAATGACCACACCATCGTTCTGAATGCCATCAGACGTGGAGCGCTCAATCATCAGGCAGGACTTGTCGCCGCAGTTCTGCAGGTTCTCGCCCTTGCCATCCATGGCGTTACGGAAGTGGTTGACTGCCGCGACGGACTTGTTCTTCCACATGTCGTCACCGGCGTCACCCAGCTGGGACTGCTCGGCGAACTGCGGGTTGGTGCCGCCAGAGCCCTTCGGACGGTTGAAGTACAGCGGAGCGCCGGCCCTACGGGAACCAACGACCGCCCAGCCCATCATGATCTGATAGTCGGTGAGGCCGGTGGATTCCTTGTCGCCGTTGGCGTAGTTATCGTGGGACTCAACCCAGGTGACCAGCTGGTCTTCGCTTGCGCCGCCGGTATCGATGTTCTTCACCATCTTGACGTCAAGGTTGTTCGAGCCGACAGCGGCGCGAATGGTCTTGCCGTAGTTGGAAGCGGTGTTGCCGCCGCCATCGGAGGAATTGTCGCGGAACATGTTGGCGTATGCCTTGTAGTCAAGGCCGGAATCGCCCTGCAGCACCTCGCCGTACTGGAACTGGGAGCCGTTCTTCAGAATGGTGTTCCAGTAGTTCGACTGCTTATTGTCGAAGACTTCGGTCGGCAGCTCGACGTGCTTTGCCGCATCGTAGCGGAAGCCGTCAACGCCGTCCGCCACAGCGGTCTTCAGGAACTTCTGCATACGATCGGCAACAGCCTGGTTCTGCGTATTCAGATCCCACAGGCCAAGCAGGTGGCACTGCGTCACCTTGTAACGGTTGGAATAATCGTTGATTTCACCGTTGGGGCCGTCGCAGCCGGTACGCTTGTGGAAGTACTCCTTGTTCTGCCAATCGGGGTCGATGGCGTTCCAATCGGAGGTGAAGTGGTTGGCGACCACATCCACGATCACACGCACACCATACTTATGGGCGGTGGCGGTCATTTCCTTCAGGTCAGCCTCGGTGCCGACCACGAAGTTGCCGATGGAGGTGTTCGCCGGCTGGTACACGTAGTACCAGTTCTCGGTGAACTTCTTGCCGTTGGCGGCGACTTCCTTGATCTTGCTCATAGGCTCGGTCTGCACGGAAGTGTAGCCCGCCGCGGCGATCTCAGGCATGTGCTGCGTGATGGTCTTGAACGACCACATCCATGCGTGCAGGATGGCGCCGTTCTTCATGTGCTTGGTCAGACCGTACTGGTTACGGGCCGCTTCGAAAGAAGAATTTCCGATGGTGTCCTGGTAGCTGTCACGATCGGCGGCAAGTGCGGTGGATGCCACACCCATACCGCCGAACAGCGTGGCGACCGCCACTGTTCCCGCTGCGACCTTCTTCCAGGTCTTGACGGCGCGTGCTTTACGGGCCGCGCGTCTGCGCTCCGCACGAGTCATCAGCTCAGGCTGATTCTCATGAGGAGGCTCTTTTCTGGTGAGTGCGTTCGCCATACCCGCGAACGTATGAGTGCTAAGTCGCACCTTACCCTCCCTGCTTCCTTGCATCTAACTTTGACAACGTTTGCCACTAGCAGACGTTGCGTCAAAAATACCACATTTTTCCTTTGAAAAATGAGTGATTTTTATTGAAAAATGGCGGTTAAAACGCAATTGTTTTCTGCTCTGTTGCAAACGCTGTCAGCAACAGATACACTCATACCAGCACCCCGTAGCACCCACTATCGTTGCAAATTCACATATGCAAACGTTTCAGAAAATTTTCCAACCAATACCACCTTGCGACGCAAAGCACCCTCGCCCCATCCCACGCCACCGACAGCCCACCCCCAACAATCCTGAAATTAATCTTTCAAGAGATGCTCAAAAAGGGCTTCTTTACCTCTTATGGCATGCAACATGCCAATCAAATCAAAATATCAATAATAAAAAATGGGTGAATATCACAAACACGCTCGGACTCAAAAAAATAGAGTAGGGCCAAGCTATGGTGAATCAATCCATGGACCTAAAAGAATTATCAGGCAACGATTTGGGAGCGGATGGGGGCGGGGGTTACCGTACGGTGCTTGCGCATGCTTTTCAGGATTTTACGGATCGCACCGTTCGTCTGTTCGGCGGCGACGTAGAACATGCTGAATTCGCGGCCATGCGGGTCGGCGATGTCCTTCGGCTGGGGAATCATCGGACGAATCATCGAGGACTTCTTGATTACCGACTGAAGACGTTCCTGGATGGTCAGTCCGGCAATCATATTGTTGCGAGCGCAGTAATCGCACATATTCGCGAAATCGTCAAGCAGGAACGTGTATCGTACGGCGGCTGGCGCCAACGTGACGATTTCCTTGCGCTGCTGCTTTTCGAAGCAGAGGATCAGGTCGGCTTCGTCGGCCATCTGTCGGGTCAGTCGTCGGGAACGGAAGCCGCTCGACTCAATGCCGACGCTTTGCATAAGGCGGCCGCTCGACGGATCGATCGGATGCATCGGCAAACCACGCGTGCCGGCGCTTGACACCTGCACGGTGGTGCCGTTCAGATAGTGGGTCATCAGAAGCTCGCCCATAGGGGAACGGCAAATGTTGCCCGTGCAGACGAACATGATGTGCATGCCTAAACCCCTTAACCGTTCTTCCAACGTTTCGTGTTGCGGTTTTGCGAAATCCACCATGGCTTCCGCAACCCGCCAAACGGAAATTTTAGCGCGAGGCGTTCCCCGCATGCGGCAAATCGTCCAATACGCGCAGAATCATTGCAGAAATTCGGCGCGGGCGGTGGCGGTCAGCGAATAGCGGATCGGGCGGGAGCCGTGGAACTCGAGCAGGTTCCTGTTCACCAGTTCCGCGAGCGCGGTGTTGGTCTTCCGCTCCCCCACGCCAAGCCATTCGCGCATTAGGCGGCGCGATATGGGTTTCGGAGCATCGTCGAAAAGCTCCTCCTGCAGCAGGAAGTACAGCATGTTCCGCTGCAGTTCCGTAATGCCCTGCGTTCGCGCATAATGTTCAAGCCTCTTCCGCGCGGTGTCAAGCAGGGTTTTCTTCTCGCCGAGCACAGAGATGATGTTCTTCTGGGCGGTGGCGATAAAACGGATCATCCGATATGAGAACAGCGAGACGTCAGAACAGTTCAGCGGATGCTGCGCATCATCAAACGCCTTGTAATACCGGCCTTTTGCGTCGGCGATAACCGGACTCAGGCTGATCGCCGTCGGTATGGACAGGTGCTTGCTCAGCTGCAGAGCAAGCAGGAACCGGCCCGTCCTGCCATTGCCGTCATAGAACGGGTGAATGCATTCGAAGGCGTAATGGCACATCACAGCCCGCAGCAGCGGAGGAATCGCCTCATCCGAAAGCAACGCCAGCCATTTGGTCAATTGCACTTGGATTTCCGATTCCGGCCATGCGCCTTGATGAATCTCCCGGTCAAAGCCGTCACACACAGAGACTTGCTTGGCTCTGAATACCATTCCGTCAGGCTTGTCTTCCTCCCGTAGTTCCCCAGCCATCACCTGATCGTAAATATTACGTATGTCATGCAACGTTTTCGGTAGTTCCAACGTTGCGGAATTTTCGCCGGAGAGTCCGAGAAAGAGTTTGGCAAGCTCACTCAACCGCTTGTGCGGCCCGTCCGCGACCGCCGCATCCAACGCGTCTGAGATTTCCTTGCGCGTGGTGTGCACGGCTTCTATGGAGTTCGTGCTCTGCATTTCCGCGCCGATGAGTTCCATCAGATACGCCCTGCGGGCAATCGGCGGCAATGCGGCCCACAGCGATTCGACCTGCACTTCCATGCCACGGACCGAATCCATGACGTTCAACAGTTCCCTGAACGCCACGGCGAACATCTCATGACCTTCGAATTCAATACCTGACCGGTATGTTGAATAGCCGTTGAGTCTTTTTTGGTATTCCTCCTCAGCCGCATCCTTCGGCTTGGCCGTGGATGATGACATTGCCAATGTCTGCCGTATGCTTTTGTACTCCATAACCATCATCCTTATAACCGTCATTTGTGCAGAATATGCAGGTTCGGGGTGAATATAGACTATTCCTATACCTACATAATGTCAAAAATGTCGATATAGCAGCAGGCGTGTTTGCGGCTATTGGTACGTTGAGGGGCATATGTGGGGATACGTGCGGATATGTTTGCTATGCGCAGATATGTTCAAGCGCAGATTAGGTGCGGGTCAGGCGACTTCGAGCGTGGCGAGGAGAGCGCGGTGGTCGGAGCCGGCGATGTACTTGGTTTCCAGATCGCCCACGTTCACGCCCTTGTCGTGCACGATATGGTCGATTTCGGCGATCGGCATCATGGCCGGATACGTCATGTGCAGGCCTTCGCCCGCCTGCTGGCCGGAATCCAGGAAGCGGCTGCCGAGCAGGTATCGGAAGCTGGCGTGGTCCCATGTGGAGTTGAAATCGCCCATCAGCACGTACAGATTGTCGTAATGCTGCAGTTGGGCGAGCGAGTCGAGACTACGGTTCCACAGACCTTGGTTGCGGGGGCGCGGCGAGAACGGGTGGACGGAGCCGAAGCGCACCTTGCTGCCGCCGAAATCGATCGTCGCGGCGGAAACGCTGCTTGATTCCACGGGAATGAGGTTCTGTTTGGCGTTTTCCATCGGCGCGGCGCTGTACAGCACGTTCACACCGCCGTTGTCATGCCACGTTTGCTGCGCGGCCACGGAATACGGCAGATAATTGGCGATTCCGGCGCCGTTGAGCCGGTTGAGCAAGTCCCATGACACTTCCTGCAGCGCGAGCACTTCCACATGCTCGTTTTTGACGATTTCGACGATCCGATTGGCGTCGGCATGCCCTTCCTTGGTGTTGAAGGTCATGATGCGGGCGTACCGGTCGGACGTGTTGGGCAAGCCGTCGGACGAGACCTGCGTGACTGCGGTGCTGGCCGCGTCGGAAATCGTTTGCTGCGGCCTGATATAACCCCAATGCCAGCCGATTTGCACAACCACGCACACCACGCTGACGGTGGCGAGTAGGACGCGTCCGCCTATTGCACGGACGGCTATCGCGGTGATCGCAATAATCAAAGACAGCATGCCCAGCCACGGCATCAGCGCGACGATAAGCGGCACGTACCGTTTGCCGTCAAGATTGTTGGGCAGCATGCGCAGCAGCATGGCCAGCAGGATGACGGCGGTGGCCAGCCAGAGCACCGCGGTCAGAAGGTGTGTTGCTGCGGTACGGCGGGTCATGCCATGTTGAGCACGGTCGAGGGGGCGGCTGGCGCATGCTTTGTCGAGCTGCGCGCCCAGATCCTCGATTTCGCTTTCGCTTGTGCGTTCGCGTTCGGCATCGTTATTGCCGCCGTTCTCACGCTCGCTTTCGCAGGTTTGCCGCATGGTTGCCTTTCATTACGTTCCCGTTCACCATACGTAACACGGCACGGGTGCGCCACCTCCTTCCCGCGAGGTTCACAGTGCTTTTACGTGCACCCGTACCGCATGCCACTATGCGGACATTTCTCTCTCTCATTTCCTGCTGCGGGGAATGGCGGCACTTGAGCAAACCACGCTCATGACATGCCTACGGAACGGCGAAAATGCGGTAAGAGCGGACAGGTCAGGCTAGGCGGCGTGGGGGTGGACGCGATTGAGGGCGCGCTGGACGGTGTCGCGGGTGGAGCCGGCGCCGTTGCCGCGGACGCCGAAGAAGACCATGACCACCATGATGAAGCAGATGGTGGCGCTCACGCGCAGCGCCCACTGGATGCCGAACACGTTCGCCACGGCATACATGTTCTTCGCGCCGCCGATCGCAGCCCAGCGCAGGGCGGTAAACGTTTCCATCAGAATCACCAGCACGGGAGCGCCGATGGCACCGGCGATCTGGCGAACCGTGTTCGTAACGGCCGAGCCGGCGCTCACCTCCTCGGGCTCCAGGCAGTTCAGCGACCACGTGGTAATCGGCATGAGCACGAATCCCATGCCGATTTGGCGCACGAACTGCCAAATCGACACCCACCAAATCCATGAGGTCATGGAAATCAGGCTCATCATGATGGTGCCGAACAGCAGGGTGATCGAGCCGATCAGCGCCACCGGACGCGCGCCGAAACGGTCGAGCGCCTTGCCTCCGAAGAACTGCGCGATGCACTGGCCGAACGCGCCGGGCAACATCACCAGGCCGCTGATCGTGGCGGAATAGCCTCGGCAATCCTGAATGTAGAGCGGCATGATCACCATGATCGAACTGAACGCGAAGAACGACAGCGCGGCGGTGACGGTGCCGACGGTGAAGCTCTTGTTTTTCAGCACGCTCAGGTTGAGCAGCGGAGGTTGCTTGGACGGGTCGGCCGACTGCCGGCGAGCGCCGTGGATCTGCCGCAGCACGAACCAGACGATGCCGACCACACCGATAAGCATGGCGAGCCACACCATCGGATGCGTGAACGGATACGATTCGATGTTCGTGAAGCCGAACATGAGTCCGCCGAAGCCGAAAATCGACAGGCCGACGGAGAAGAAGTCGGCTTTGGCGGACGCGTCGCGCGTGCCGAAATTACGCAAGCCGAAAATCGCCAAAAACAGTGAAATCACGCCGATAACCGTCAGCGTGAGGAAAATCGATCGCCAGCCGTTCAAATCGGTTTGCACACCACCCAACGTGGGGCCGATCGCGGGCGCGACGCTCATGGCCATGCCGACGGTGCCCATCGCCATGCCACGGCGGGACAGAGGATAAATGGAGAATACCGTGATTTGCAGGACCGGCCACATCACGCCGGTGCCGACGGCTTCCAGCAGACGGCCGATCAAAACCAGCACGAACGATGAGCCGAGCCAGGCGAACACCGAACCGAGCGTGAACACCGCCATCGACGCGATCACGATCTGACGGGTGGAGAATCGGCGGGTCAGGTAGGCGGTGAGCGGCACCATAACGCCCATGACGAGCTGGAAAATCGACGTCAGCCATTGGCCGGTCGTGACGGAAATGCCGAAATCGGACACGATGGTGGGCAGTGCGGCGCTCAACTGCAGCTGCGTGAAGTTGCCGACGAACGTGATAAAGGTGAGAATGGCGATCGATACGAACGCGACATGCGTCAAATGGTCGTTTTTATACGATTCCTCGCCGGTAAGCGGCTGGGACAGGCCGTGGGTGCGGCCCTGTTTCGCGTTTATTTTCTTTTCCGGCTTCACTTCCGACCTCTTCTCCGGTTTCGACGGCAACCGACCGCCCTCCATCACTCATCCGCGCATACTCGCAGCGTATTGCGCAACTCCTGCAAAAACAGACTCAAAAAGTCTAGTACTGCGGGTGGTCGAACGCGAGATGAAACTATTCGAACACGTTCAATTCCAATTCAACCGAGAAAAATTGGCAAAACTTCGTATTTGTTCATCATGGGGTGGTATACATATGCGTTGGCAGTAACGGCACGATACAGGAAAGGAATACGCCGCGCAGGGGGTTAGGAAGTATGACCGTAGTCACGTTATTCAACATAGCGATGGAGCTATGGGGCGTTCTCATCTGCATCGTTTGCGCAGGTGGCGTCTACGTGGGCGCGATACGTAGGACGCGGCGTACCTATACGAAAGTTTCCATGCAGCTTCTATGCGCGCTGATGCTGCTGGCCGACGTGTCCGCCTGGTATCACAACGGCGGCCGCGACAAGCTTGACTTCTACATGACGCGCATCGGCAATCTTGGTGAATACCTGATCAATTTCATCTTCATCGCACTGTTCGCCAACTATATCTGGCAAACCGTCAGCGGCGACGACATGCTTGAAAACGTCAGCCCGCACGAGTGGAGGGCCAGAACGAGCGGCGGAGCCAAGCGTAATCGTAAGAACCAACGTTCGGCCAACGCCCAATCCAAGCCGAAAAAGCCGCGTTCGAAGAAGCTTGACGTCATCTACGCAGCGTCCGCGCTCGGCATCGTACTGACGATTGCCACGCAGTTCAACCATATGGTCTACTACATCGACAGCCAGAACTACTACCGCCGCGGACCACTGTTCGCTATCCCGCAGATACTGGGTCTGGTAGAGCTCGCGCTGATTGTGATGCTGATCATCGAAAACCGCAAAAACCTCAGCCGACCGCTGTTCGTCACGTCGCTGTCGTTCTTCGTGCTGCCGATTGTGACAACCATCGTTCAGATTCTCCATTACGGACTGGCGTTGCAGGCCATCGCGATCACGATTTCAATCCAGTTCACGTTCGTGGTCGACACCATCGAAATGAACAAGAAAATCCGTTCGCAGGATGACGCCTATCAGAAGGCCAGCTACGAGGCGCAGCACGATGGTCTGACCGATTTGTGGAGCAAGAGCGCCGGCCGCGAGCAGATTGAGAATTATTTCGCGCACATGCAGGAAGGCGACCAAGCCGTTCTGATTTTCGTTGACATCGACGATTTCAAGCAGATCAACGATACGTACGGCCATAAAGTGGGCGATTTCTGGATTCGTGAAGTGGCGCAGACGTTGAAGCGGCTGTACCGGCATGATGACATCATCGTCCGTTTCGGTGGCGATGAGTATGTGGCGCTGATAAAGAACACCGCGAACGAGCGCGTGATCGAAAGCACGCTGGACCTGTTCCGCCGCCAGTTGGCGCAGGCGTCCGCGCAATACGGGCAGGACGTGCATTGCAGTATCGGCGCATGCCGCGTGCTGTCCGGCAAGAACGTCGATCTGAACCTCTGCTTGGGATTCGCCGACCATGCGTTGTACCAGTCCAAGCGCGAGGGGAAGGGCATGTACACCGTGGTCGATTATGACAGCGGGAAAGTGCAGGCAGCGTAGGTTTCGTGGAAAAATCCGCGGGAAATCTGCGGGAAAAACCCTAGAAAATCAGCTGAGAAACTACGAAAAAAAGCACCGCAAATCCGCCGGAGATCGACGTAAAAATCACGGAAAATCAGGCTTTGCCGAGCATTGTCAGCACAATCAGCACCACGTTCAGAGCGACGATCAGCGCGGCGACCGCGATATTGACGACGTGCTTGACCGGACCGTCCACGTACTCCCCCATCAGCGTGCGGTCGTGCGTGTAACGCATCAGCGGAATAATCGCAAATGGAATGCCGACCGACAACACGACTTGGCCGACGATCAACGCTTCCGTCGGATTGCTGGCGAACCACAGCACCACCAACGCGGGCACGAGCGTCACCACTCGGCACGCCCACATCGGCGCTTTGATGCGTAGCAGGCCGTGCATGATCTCGCTGCCGGCGTAAGTGCCGACCGACGTGGAGCTCAGGCTCGACGCAAGCAGACCAATCGAGAAAATCGTGCCGATCACCGGGCCGAGCACATGCTGGATGGCCCGTTGCGCGCCTTCGATGGTGTCGGTGCCGGTCATGCCGTACAGCGAGTTCGCGGCGAGGATGAGCAGCGCGAGGTTGACCGAACCGGCCAATATCAGCGCCCAGGCCACGTCGATTTTGCTGCCGTGAAGCAGCTTCTTCACGCTCGGCTTCGCTTCGCCGGGGGCGTAATGGTCGTTGACGAGCGTGGAATGCAGGTAGATGGCGTGCGGCATGACCGTGGCGCCCAGCATAGACGTGGCCATGAGCACGGTGTCGGTGCCTTTGAAGCGTGGAATCAAGCCGGCGACGACTTCTTTCGGATTTGGCGGGGCGATGAACAGACCGGCGATGAAACCGAACGTGATCACCAGCAGCAGGCCGATGATCAGTTTTTCGAAAATGCGATGCGTGGCGCCTTTTTCGAAAATCAGCAGCACCGTCGACACCGCGCCGATGATGCAACCGCCGACGAACAGCGGCAGACCGAACAGCAGTTTCAGTGAGATCGCACCGCCGATCACTTCCGCCAGATCGGTGGCGATGGCGATTACCTCAGCCTGCATGAAGAACATGAACCGGCCCGCGTCGCCAAGCCGTTCGCCCAGGATTTCCGGCAGGCTTTTGCCGGTGACGATGCCGAGTTTCGCGGACTGGTATTGGATAAGCACGCTCATGCAGTTGGCCAGCACCAGCACCCACACCAGCAGGTAGCCGTAGCGCGCGCCCGACGTGATGTTCGCCGCCACGTTGCCCGGATCCACGTATGCGACCGCCGCCACGAACGCGGGGCCGAGGATGCCGGCGAGCGCGTGGCCGTGGTGGTACAGCCGGGCGGATCGGTCATGCTGCGCAGTGATCGTCATATTCTTCGAATCCATATCGTTCTTCATATCCACGCAACGTTATAGTGCGTTTTCCGCGCAGAATTGTTACGTCTGTTACGGAAAGCTGAACAGCTGCCGAACATGCGCCGATTGTGGGGCGGACAGGCCGCGATCACGGAAGCCGCTAAACTGGTGCAGAGAACATCGCATTTCGACTCAAGGGGTTGTTCCATGACTGTTTTCCACACTCCGATGATCACGCTTTCCGACGGCAATCTGATTCCGCAGATCGGCTTGGGCGTGCTGCGCATCGACGATGAGGGCGTTACCCCCGTGGTCGAGAGCGCGCTGGAAGCCGGTTATCGCCATATCGATGGCGCTGCGGGGTACAATAACGAGGCTGGCGTCGGACGTGCGCTGCAGAACGCGGGCTTCACGCAGGGTGAGAATCGCAAGAACCTGTGGGTGACGACGAAGCTGCGCGATTCGGAACAGGGGTACGATTCCGCACGCAAGGCGTTCGACCGTCAGCTTGACCTGCTGCAGCTCGATTATGTGGACATGTATATGCTGCATTGGCCGACCCCGTTCAATTGGCGTTCCGGCGAAACGTGGAAGGCGTTCGACGAGTTCCGCGCGGAGGGTCGCGTGCGGTCGCTCGGCGTGTGCAATTTCCTGCCGGAGCATCTTGAGCGGCTGCATAAGGAAACGGGCGAATATCCGGCCGTCAACCAGATCGAACTGCACCCGACCTGGCAGCAGCGCGAAGTGGTGGCGTATTGCAAGGCGCACAATATCGCGGTCGAGGCGTATTCGCCGATGGCGCGTGGCGCGGATCTCAATGCCGGCGATGGTGTGATCGAACGCATCGCGCGGGCGCATGGCGTCACCGAAGCGCAGGTGATCCTGCGGTGGCATATCGAAAACGGCACGATCATCATTCCCAAGTCGGTGCATGCGGACCGGCAGCGGCAGAATCTCGACCTGTTCGGTTTCGTGCTTGACCCGGACGAGCATGCGGCCATCGACGCGTTGGATGGGCCGACGCGTGCGGGACATGATCCGATGACGTTTACGTATGCGTGACTCGCGTTTCCGCAGGCAGCGTTTCAATGCCAACGGGCTAGCGGAACGTATTGCGATTCTGCTGGTCGTGGCGGTGGTCGCCGGCATTTCGATCGGTCTGCTCATGCCGAAGGTCAACCCGACCGTCGGCGAGATGACGGGCGAGTATGTGGCGACTGGCAGCGCGGCGGAAACATTGCAATCGTTGACAATCGACGACCAGCCCAGCCGGGCCGGGTACGACCGCGATTCATTCGGTTTCCGGCAGACCGATGACGATGGCAACGGTTGCGATGTGCGCGAGGACGTGTTGGCGCGCGATTTGACGGATGTGCGGTATATAGCGGGTTCTGGTTCTAGCTCTGATTCTGGTTCCGGGTCCGGCGCCGGCTGCAAGGTGAAGTCGGGTGTGCTGTCCGACCCGTACACCGGTACGACGATCCGGTTCACGCGCGGAGTGAAAACGTCGTCAGCGGTGCAGATCGACCATGTGGTGGCGTTGGAGAATGCCTGGCGGTCGGGTGCGAACCAGTGGGACCGTACGAAGCGGTACCGGTTCGGCAACGACATGTACAACCTGCTGGCGGTGGACGGGCCGGCCAATCAGGAGAAGGGCTCCGCGTCGGCCGCGTACTGGCTGCCGACGAACGGCGCATACCGTTGCGATTACGTGGCCCGTCAGATCGGCGTGAAAGCCAAGTACGGGCTGACCGTCACGACGAAGGAGAAGCGGGCGATGCTTTCCGTGCTGCACGGCTGCCCGGCGCAAAGCGTGCCGGAGCGGTGAGGCGCGTGGCAGGTGGCGGAGCGTAGGTGCGCGGTGAAGCGTAGGTGAGTGGCGGAGTCTCCCGAAATGTGTCACGATTCGAAATTTCGGCTGTTTTTTCGAATCGTGACACATTTTTC
>NZ_JAHOJD010000017.1:0-10096 GCF_019129655.1 Bifidobacterium sp. MSK.17.10
CTGGGACAACAACGGCGGGCAGGGCAAGGACTACCGGGTGAGCGGCTCGGTCGTGTCCGTGTCCGGGGGGAAGGTCTCGTACTCCGCCCCGTCGTTCGACGAGAGCCCGATGACGGTGTGGTACAAGCCGGATTCCTCGTGGAAGACCGCGAAGGTCAACTACCAGGCGAACGGCAAGTGGTCCGGCGGCGCGCAGCAGATGGAGGCCTCCTGCGGCGGCTGGTACAGGTACACGATCCCGGACACCGCCGGCGGGCAGGTGCGCATGGCGTTCACGGATGGCGGTTCCGTCTGGGACAACAACGGCGGGCAGGGCAAGGACTACCGGGTGAGCGGTGACAGTGTCGCCGTGGCCGGCGGTCAGATGATCACCGACGTCACACCAAACTGCGCGGCAACCAACAAATAAACTATTGAGATTATATTCCGCCTGCAGAATGCTGCTAATTGGAGAATCTCTAGTTCTTGAGGGACAACAACGAAAATTTTTTCGTTGTTGTCCCTCAAGTGGTTCTGACGTCATTCACTATTTCAGCTGATAGTGCAAAATTTATTTTTAGAATTTAGAGTTATTGCGTCATTGCAGTGTTACTGCATCACTGCTATTGCACCAACTGTCGTCAACAATGCCCCCGTCTATAGGCAATGAAAGAATACAAAAGATGTATGTGCAGATGAGGGGGTTACCTGTGTTTGGCAATGTTGATAAGCGCTTTCATATTGGTTATTCCTACTTCGCTTCTTTTAAAGAAGGTCTTGCGCGATAGATTTATGGAGCTTGTTCAAGACATGAGAATTGCATTTATCGGGCATAAGCGTATACCTTCTCGTGAGGGCGGTGTTGAAATTGTGGTCGATGAGCTGTCTTCGCGTATGTCGGCACGGGGGAATCGGGTTGTAGTATACAATCGCAAGGGCCATAATGTGGCCGGAGCTGAATTCGATAATACCGTCAATGCTTCAGACAAGCCATTCTCATATCAGGGTGTTCAAGTCGTTCCTGTGACCACGATTGATGCCAAAGGCATGGCTGCGCTGTCTTCCTCCTTCTTCGCCACGTTGAAGGCGATTGCAGCGAAGCCGGATGTGATTCACTACCATGCCGAAGGGCCGTGTGTGATGCTCCGACTGGCGCATTGGGCGGGAATTCGTACCGTTGCCACTATCCATGGCCTCGACTGGCAGCGTGCCAAGTGGGGAAGGTTCGCCTCCACGTATTTGAAGTTCGGCGAACGTACCGCGGCCAAGTGCGCGGACGAGGTCATTGTGCTCAGCCGGAACATGCAGGAATACTTCAAGAACACGTATGAGCGTGATACCCGGTTCATTCCCAACGGCATAGAACGCAAACAGCTGGTTACGGCACAGGAAATCACCAGCGAATATGGTTTGCACAAGGATGACTACATCCTGTTCCTTGGTCGTATCGTTCCAGAAAAAGGCGTGCACTATCTGATCGACGCGTTCGGCAAGCTCGATACGGATAAGAAGCTGGTTATTGCTGGTGGGTCTTCCGATTCAACGGAATACTATGAGCAGGTTAAACAGATGGCGGCGCAGGACCCGCGTATCATACTGACCGGCTTTGTACAGGGGCGTATGCTGCAGGAGTTGTATAGCAACGCGTATATCTATGTGCTGCCGAGTGATCTTGAGGGTATGCCCATGAGTCTGCTCGAGGCGATGAGCTATGGCAATTGCTGCCTGACTTCGGATATCGCCGAATGTACGGAAGTGGTGGAGGATAAGGCTGCCTCCTTCGCGCATGGTTCCGCGGATGCGTTGTACAAGGCATTGAATGAACTAATCCGACATCCTCAGAAAGTCCAGAAGTATAAGAATGAGGCCGCTGATTTCATTACCGGCAAATACAGCTGGGACTCGGTAGTGGATCAGACTCTGGCTTTGTACAAGGGCGAGAAGGTCGGTGAATGATGCGCATTCTGCTGGTCAACAAGTACTTCTACCGCAAGGGCGGCGCCGAAACATATTTCTTTGCCTTGGCCGAAGGCTTGAAGGCGCTTGGCCATGAGGTGGCGTTCTTCTCCATGAAGCATCCCAATAACGAACCAAGTCGTTGGAGCAAGTATTTTGTCTCTGAAAAGGATTATGTGGGGGAGATCTCCGCATTCAAGAAGGTGCAGGAAGCCTCCACGCTGATTTACTCGTTCGAGGCGAAGCGTAAGTTCGAGGCATTGCTGGAGGAGTTTAAGCCCGACATCATCCATATGAATAATGTGCATCGTCAGCTCACGCTGTCGATTCTGGATGCTCCGTATCTGAAGAAGCACCATGTACCGGTGGTATACACGGCGCACGATTATATTCTGCTGTGCCCGGCCTACACCATGGTGAACGGCAGGGGAGAGGTCTGCGATGCCTGCTTGGACAGGCATTTCATGCACGCCACCAAAAACATATGCGTGAAGGGGTCCCGCGCGAAGAGCGCCTTGGCCACCATGGAAGCGGAATTCCTGAAATTCCACCATTCATATGACAAAATCGATCTGATTATCGCGCCTTCGAAATTCATGAAGAGTAAGCTCGATGAGGGAGGCTTTGCCGGCAAGACCGTCGCGATGCAGAACTTCCTGACCGATTCGCAGATGGCGATGGGCGCCCGGGTGGCGAATACGCATAAATTCGAGGATACGAAGGCCGGAGCAAGACCGTATTTCCTGTTCTTCGGTCGCCTTTCCAAGGAGAAGGGCGTTCTCACCTTGGTGAAAGCATTTATGCAGGCTGCGGGGCTCGCTCAGGGGAGTGCCAATGCGCAAAGCGATGATCAAGATGCCCAAGTGATTCCTGATGTATGGGATCTGCACATTGTGGGTGACGGACCGGAACGCGGTGCCATTGAACAGCTGATAGCCTCGGCTGGTCCGCAGGCCGTCTCGCGTATTCATCTGCTGGGATACAAGAGCGGCGAGGATCTGCAACGAGAGGTCGGCAATGCCCGCTTCACCGTGCTGAGCTCCGAATGGCGTGAGAACATGCCGTATTCCGGTTTGGAATCCTTGGCTGCCCAGACCCCGATTATCGGTGCCAGGATCGGTGGCATTCCGGAATTGGTGGAGGAAGGCAAGACAGGGGTCACGTTTGAATCGGGGGATGCTGTGGATTTGCTGAACAGTATGCGCAAATGTTCTGCAGTTAGTGCCTCGAGCTATTCATCCATGCAGCGGTTCTGCCGTGAATATGTCAATGCAAGATGTCTGCAAAATAAGTATGCATTGACATTGATTGATTTATACGAGAGGGTGATTTAGTGATGACGAAGAAACATAATAATCTTGGCCGGATTGTTCATCGAGCCTCAGAAGAAATGTATGCAACGAAAAAAATTGCTGAAGTGACTTCGTGGCCTGAAGCAATTAATACTTTTCGTGCGAAATTAGACATTCAGGTAATGAATCACAATGGATATAAGGAATCGGACGCGGTCAAGAAGCGGTTGCTTCGTAAGCACGAAACGGTTCTCAAGTATCTTGAGAACAAGTTCGGTGATTTTTATGCTGCATACGACTACCGGGCACCTCTTCCAGAGGTTGATCTGGCGTTAAAGAATAAAATCTGGATGTGCTGGTGGCAGGGGCTGGATAATGCTCCGGAAATCGTAAAGGCCTGCGTTGACTCTGTTCGGCGTAATGCAGGAAATCGGGAAGTAATTATAATTACTGACAAGAATGTGCGGGAATATGTTTCTTTTCCCCAGTGTATTCGGAGACGATATAACGAAGGAAGTCTATCTAAGACGCATATTTCGGATTTTCTTCGGCTAGAGCTTCTTTCACGATATGGTGGCTTGTGGTTGGATGCCACTTTTTTCTGTGCAGGTTCGCTAGATAAATCTTTATACTCTGCTCCTCTGTTTTCTATTAAAAGACCCGACTATTTCCATGCATCAGTCGCGGGAGGCATGTTTGCTAATTATTCATTAGGCTGTGATAATGAGCATAGACGTGTATTCGCCACAATTCGTGATTACTTCCTCAAGTATTGGGAAGAAGAGCAATTCCTTGTAGATTATTTGTTGACTGATTATCTCATCGTTCTTGCTCAGAGACATGACTCATACATAGATCAAGCTTTTAAACAGATTAAGCCAAATAATCCGATGTGTGATGAATTATTTAAGGTGCTTGATGAGCCATATGATGCGTTGAAATGGAAAGCGTTGACAAAAGACACCGATCTTTTCAAGTTGACTTGGAAACAACAGTTTAAGACATCTTCTAATCATCAAGAGACTTTTTTGGGAAAAATTTTCAAACAATAAAAAATGTTCAGATGTTCGCAGAATCAATTTTATTGTTTGATAAGTGTTAATAATAAACCTGTAATGCAAAAAGCTTCCCTACTAGGATTTTTGATGAGGTAATCGTGGAAAAAATTATACACTATTGCTGGTTTGGACGGAACAAGCTTTCGCAGCATGCCTTAGATGTAATTGAGACATGGAAGAAGTATGCTCCTGGATATGAAATCAAATGCTGGAATGAAGATAATTTCAATGTAAATGACCATCCATTTACAAAAGCAGCTTATGAATCAGAGAGAATGGCTTTCGTAAGTGATTACGTCAGATTCTGGGCTGTATATAACTACGGTGGAATTTATATGGATCTTGGAAGTGAGTTAATTAAAGATATAAGAGGTCTTGTTTCTTCCTATAAGTGTATTTCTGCAATCGAAAAGAGCACGTGCACTGTTAATAGCGGACTTTTTCTGTCGTGTGAAAAGCATGATTCTTTGGCTGGGGAAGTGCTTTCAAAATATGATGCATTAGAGTATGTGGATTCTGATGACTTCAGATCAAAGCATACTGTTAATGAAATGTTTACGCAGCTTCTAATGGAAAAAGGGTTCCAAAAAAAGGATGAGAAGCAGTCCATTGGAAAATGGACGATATTGCCCTCCGATTGCTTCAACCCGCTTTACGGTATAGGAGGGTTTCATATTAAGAAGAATACATATAGTATTCATCAATATACCGCTTCATGGCGAGAGCCGAAAGAAAGATACAGGGATCAATTGACCCATCGTCTTGCCTTTTATGTGGGACATCGTACTGGAGAGGTGCTGTCTAGGTTAATTACAGAGTTTAAGTTTGAGGACATGGACGATGCTTTTAAGAATCTATTCTCTAAGCTAGCTAATCATCATCGGTAAGCTTTTTGCTCGGCATCTTGGAACTTATATGAATAATGTTCTTCTCATATCTCTATTGAAGTAAGGAATATGTAATGCTAACAAAAAGTGTTCCTCAAGTCTCAGTCATTATTCCTGCATATAATGCGGAAAAATATATTGAAGAATGTGTTCTAAGTGTTCTGAAGCAGAACTATCAAAATTTAGAGATAATTGTCGTAAATGATGGTTCATCAGATTCGACTCTGTCTATTTTGATGAATATGCAGAAACGCTTTCCCTCAGTGCTTGTTTTCTCTAAAGATAATGAGGGTGTTTCTGCGGCGAGAAATTTTGGGATTAGCAAAGCGCACGGGAAGTATGTTTTACTCCTTGACTCGGATGATGCATATTTGCCTGATTCCGTGTCTTTGCTGGTTGAAACGGCTGAACGAAATAAAGCTCAGATGGTGTCTTTCAATTTTGAGACGTTATTCCCAGATGGCTCCATAGGGGAAAGGCCGGTCGAGTATTCTTTTCCGGATGTAAAAACAAGTACTGGGCATGAGTGCGTTGAGTATATTTATGCTGAGCATATAGGTTATTTTTCCTGGGCTTTTATGTATGATCGACAGTTTCTTGTTGATTTGCATATTTTGTATCCTCAGGGGTTTGCTCTTCTTGAAGATGCTCTCTTTTTGAATAAGATTCTGCGACAATGCAGCCGTGTTGCTTATGTGAGCAAGCCTTGTTACAGATATCGCATTACTGAAGGGTCTCTTTCTAAAAGGACCTCGCTCGCAACGGTTGATAGTGCTTTCAAATCGTTGTCCGAGATTCAGCGAATAGCGCATTCGGAAGGTTCCTCCATTAGATTTGATGCACATATCGTGCGTTTATATCTGTATATATACACTCTCTTGATTGATTGTCCGGCATCAAAGGAAAAAAGTAAGCTACGTCATTCGATACGAAAAAAGGTACTAGAGACTTGTTCGAGAAATTCTTTTCAGCTTCTTTGCTTATCTGACAAAATTAAGCTTATATTGCTAAAAGTTTTCCTTTTGGATAATACGCATAACATAAAAGATTGTGTGAAAAAACTTTTGAAGAAAAGTTCTTTCTGACATTATTAATTGAATCTCTAAAAATGGAGCGAGGAAATAAATGAGTGTTAAATCAGCTATCAAAAAGATTTTGCCTGTTTCATTGATTGAAAAAAGGCAGCGCTGGAAAACAAATCGTGCGTTACAGCATGAAGGAAAACGGGAATTCAGAAATTTTGCACAATCTTATGCTGCTCCTGAATGTTCAGATCAGGTTCAGATGGAGAGCCTACTGATCTTTTTCGTGCATCAGATTGAGAAGGGTTTCTCCTTCGATACTTATCAGTATGGTCGTGGTCGCGGGGCTTTACGTAATGCCGCTGATTTATCGGCAAGACTTTCAAAGGTCGATACTCAATGGCGTAACAATCCGGTCTATAAAGACATGATACTTGCCTTGGGCGAATATCGTAGGCGTCATGTACTCGCTGATCAAGACGTCACGTTTATGACGGAATTATTCGATGATGACACAAATGCTGATATCGTATCGGCTTCTAAAAACGAATATCCAAGCATTGAGCTTTCCCTGGCTTCTAAAGCAGACAATGCTGTTGTTCCGTTTGCTGAGTTAACGGAACGTCGGCATGCGGTACGTTCCTATTCTGATGAGCCAGTAACGCGAACGGATCTTGAGAAAGCAGTCACCATGTCTCTGCATACTCCATCTGTCTGCAACAGACAGCCGGCCCGCATTCGTATCTTCACCGATCGGAAATTAATCGGCGAGGCATTGAAAGTACAAGGCGGTTTCGGCGGATATAACCTGCCTCCGGCATTAGTACTCGTAACCGCCGATTTGCGGGTGTTTATGGGAACAAATGAACATAACGAGGGATACGTTGATGGTGGGTTGTTTGCTATGTCAATGTTGTACTCATTGGAGGCATGCGGTCTTGCCGCCTGCCCGCTCAATACAATGTTCAGCGAGGAAAACGATAAGAAAACTCGTGATATGCTCGGTGTCCCCGATAATGAGGTGTTTATCATGTATATCGCTGTAGGTCATTTCCGTGAATCCTCCAAGATCTGCCGCTCTCAGAGATTCGGACTAGATCGTATTCTTATGAACTGATTGCGGAGGTTTTCCTTGGGCAAGTACAAAAATCTGCTGGTAAATATCGGCCTGTTTACGCTGAATACCGTATCGACGAAGCTGATCACGTTCCTACTGGTACCGTTGTATACCTATTTCCTTACGACGGCGCAGTATGGTGTGACGGACATGTCATTGACCGTGGCTGGCTTGATTACTCCGGTCCTGACCTTGTCCATCGGCGACGCCACAACGCGGTATATCATCGATGATCCGAATGATAAGAAGCAATACATATCCGTCGGATTCTGGGTTACACTGTTCGGCTGTCTGCTTATGCTTCTGTTGCTTCCACTGCTGAATTTGCCGATATTTGGTGGTCTTGGGAACTATGAATGGCTTTATCTGGCATATTTTGTCTCGTCCGCATTCAATGCATATTTGGCGAATGTAGCTCGTGGCTTAAACCAGATAAAGCTCATCACCTGGGCATCCATTGCATCGTCCCTTGCATCCGCATCTTCGGCTGGCTTGCTTATCGGATTGCTTGGCTGGAAGGTTGAGGGATACTTCGTTTCTTTGATCTTCGGAGGATTGATCGCGGTCGTTCTGTATCTCATATTCGGAGGTTCTTGGGAATATGTGGCCCTTCCAAGCAAAGAACGTGATTGGCGGGTCCTCAAAAAGATGTTGCTGTATTCCGTGCCGTTGATGCCGAACGCCATTTTTTGGTGGGTCGGCACGAGTGTAAATAGGTTTTTCATTACCAGCATGCTTGGCATCGGAGCATCTGGCTTATTCGCTGCGGCCAGTAAGATACCTAACGTAATGAACATGGTTTCGTCCACGTTCTGGCAGGCATGGAGCTTGTCCGCATTCCAGGAGTTCAAGAAAACGGATACCGGCAAGTTCTACAGCAACGTGTTCGCTGTATTCCGTACGTTCTGTTTTCTTGCGGCATCGGGGCTCATGTTGCTGACTCCATGGCTTGCCTCATTGCTGCTGCAGAAAAAATTCTATGATTCATGGCCTATTATACCGATCCTTATTCTGGCGTTTTTGTTTAATGTATTCGCGGGATTTTATGGGACGGTATTCACCGCGAGCATGAAGACTCGGCACTTGATGACATCTACTGCTGCAGCGGCGATTGTGGTCATCGTGCTGACTTGGCTGCTTATCCGTGTTATGGGTCTACAAGGTGCTGCATGGGCTATGGTCGGCAGTAATTTGGTCATGTACGCCATACGTGTGGTTATGGCCAATCAGATCGTCAAAATCAACGTGAACCGGCCACTTATGCTGGCGAATATTCTGCTAGTATCTGTGCAAACATGTGTATTGGCGTGGCACCCGACTGCGTATACGTTGGTATCGGCTGTGCTGTTCTTGGCTGTGCTCGTGGTGTCTGCCATAGACATCTATCCGTCTGTGAAAACCCTATCCGTCGCGGTTAAGGGCAAGGGTTCAAGGAATAATCACGGAAAACATGTTAGGGAAATGAAGATTTGAGGAGATGGATAAAATGAAAATTGGAACAATCACTTTCCATTGTGCATATAATTTTGGTTCCGCTCTGCAAACTTATGCGTTGAGGAAATATCTTACTGATCTCGGGCATGATGTGCACGTTATTGATTATCGTAGTGAGGATTTCCGGAATTACTGGATTTTCCGAAAATACGGTATCAAATCGTTTGCCGTGGATTTGCTGTTCCTTCCGGGCAATCTACGCAGACGCAGCAGTTTCCAGACTTTTTGGCACAGGCATTTTAATCTGACTAAGAATACTTACGAAGGCACTGACGCAGACCTGCAGATGGCTCAGGATTTGAACGACTTTGATGCGTTTATTTGCGGAAGCGATCAAATCTGGAATCTGGATTGTACTCGCGGTCCTGTTCCGCCGTTCTTCCTTTCATTTGCGCCTAACGACACCAAGAAAATCGCGTATGCGCCAAGTATGTCACATGCCAAGTTTGTAGAGAAGAATTTCACCGCAGAAGACAAGAAGAGGATTTCCGGTTGGCTAAATCGTTTTGACTCGGTATCCGTGCGTGAGATTTCTGTTGCTGGGCAGTTTCAGGACTTGACGGATAAATCCATCGTCGAAACGCTTGATCCGACGCTTTTGCTTGATCTGAAGGACTATCGGCATATTCAAGCACCCGAACTCCAGAAGAGGCTCAAAGAAGGCAAGTATATCTTTGCCTATACGCTGTGGCCGAATAAAGACATGGTGAAATATATTGATGAGCTCGCAGCAGAACGAAATCTGACTATCGTTTACTACTCGAGGAATCCAATTCATTATAAGGCGCATTCCATCAACGTGTGGGGGATTGGCCCTGCTGACTTCCTCACGTTAATCGACAAGGCCGCGTGCGTAGTATCTAACTCATTCCATGCCACGGTGTTCTCTATTCTTTATGGAAAGCCTTTCCTTACGTTTGGAACCGAGAAGAGCAGCTCTCGCATGAAGACGCTTCTCACCAAGCTTGGATTGTCGGAAGAGCATTTGTTGCCGCCCGATTTCGAAGGCGGAACGAGAATTAAGCCGTTTGTGTCTAAGCTAGATGTTGCACGGCTCAATGAACTGCGTGCAACATCCGAGCAATTCCTTAAAATGGCGCTAGCATGAAATGAACGGACGGGTGCCTACCACCGTCTTTTCGATTAAGATTTGAGCGTGAGCTATCGCATAACATTTTTTCATGCGGATTTTGCCGGCACTATTTTCATCCTATAATATGATTTAATTTATATAAAACTTAGAGAGAATTGCAGCATTGCGCGCAAGCTTGGAATGAGATACATGAAAACT
>NZ_JAHOJD010000018.1:0-7020 GCF_019129655.1 Bifidobacterium sp. MSK.17.10
GCCACGGGACCACCCAACGACGAATACCCGCCATTCTTATAGAAAGAATCACGCAAGTTGTACAAAACAATGCGGCTCTCTTTCGTTCCGCGAGACCAGATATCGCCATTCTGGAAACGTTGATATTTCCAATCATTCGACAACTTCTTCTCGTCTTCGATCGGATACCCCAAGACGCCATGCTCATAATTACGACGAGCCCATTCCTTGCGTATTGCACCAGTCGTATAGTGCGCACCGGTTGACGGAGTCCAGGAAATCGCACCATTTTCGAAATTCTGATAGCAGTTCACCCTACCCTGAGTCCAATCGCAAACTTCATTCGCAATTGGTTTGCCAATAACGCTTTTCTCCGCGCCAATAGAGCGCCACTCAACTCCCATGTCTCCCTTAACCTCATAGGAAGTTGCGTTGTTACTATTGTTCTTATCCACATACGCTTTATTTCCAAAAGCATTCATATCCACGGAACCACTGATACCGTTGATATGGCCGGAACTGGTGTATTGCCAGCCACGGTCGTTGGTATCGAAGGCGTTGTATCCCATTTGAGCACCATACTGCGCCACCCAACGGGTCTTTGCGTAGATGTTCGAATTGTTCAACGGGCCTTGCAGGTAGCTCGTATACGAATACACACCGAGATTCTTGTATCCGGCGGACTGCAGTGCGCCATACCAGGCGTCGGCCATACCGCTATAAACATTCGGATTGGTCGGCGGGGTATGACCAGCCCACGTCCACTTTTCAAGGTCGTAATACACAGGGTATTTCAGATCGTTCGGGCTCACGCCCATCTGGCGGAGTTTGGCAGCCACATCATTGCCTTCCGCACGTGCGCAGTTCGCATCGTATGCATACGAATACCAGTAGATGCCAAAAGGAATACCAAGACGTTTGCATTCGTTGATGTTACGTTGCGCTTTGGCATCGGCATAGTTGCCCCAGCCATAGCCCAAACGAATGATTGCGCCTTCCACGCCGTCGGCTTTCGCCTTGGCCCAATCGACGTCACCCTGCCATGAGGAAACATCAATCACGCCCTTGGCTTGTTGAACGAACAGGTTGTTCCTATAATCGAAAAACGCCTTTGTTCCGTTGTAGGTTCCCCAGTGTGCTCCGTATTCGTTGCTCTCGAATTTAGTGAGCCGGACAGTCGAGCCACCCTTCAAGGACGACTGCTCCACAGACTGTTTCACAGGTTGTTCCACAGCATCTTTCACATCCGAGGCACTCACCGGAATGAATGATTCGCCATCCGTTTTGGCCAGTGGATCAGGTTGCTGCGATTGCGTGCCGACCAGCTGAGCGTCCGTCACGGTTTCGCCGGTCTCAATGTTCTGCACATCACCTTCCGGCGTAACCGCAAGGTTCTCCGAAACCACAGTGGAATCGTCCGAAATGTTTTCGCTTACCGTTTCCGGCAGCGTCGCGTTCGGATTGTCCGGCATGCTGTTTGACGAATTCTGCACATCATCCACAGTTGCGGCAAAAGAACTTGGCGCATCCTCAATCGCAATATCCTGCATGGCGTAAGCCGGCACCACGGCAACGGAAACCGTCATTGCAGCCACGGAAGCGGTGGTCGCAATCTTCATTAAGCTTTTCGGCGATATCATCGTCAGCCTCTCTCACAAAACGCATTTTCACTCGTTGACGCAATTGCACACGCAAAACTTAAGTGTATTCTGAGATGTCCCCACTTAAAATAAAGCAGCTGGATTCCAGACCAAACTTCACATTTACCGAATATGCCACAACATGAAGTGCTGGCATTCGGAAGTGGAACGGGTAACATACCTTATGTATTGTCATTTGGGAACAGAGGACCTTGTCGGACCACCTCCAATAGACAACATCAAAACGGTATCGCGGACTCCTGGAGGGAAGCATGGCACGGCACGAAAGGCAGCCAAATAAAGCTGACAGTCAAGCAAGTAACGTCCGCAAGCCCCGAACGTTCAGCAGTACCGCGACCGTCGAAACCAGCAAACCCGACAATTCCGTTAACATCACCAATCGTAACGGAAAGCCTGAAACAGACGCATCAGGGGTTTCCTATCAAACAAACACCAAAGATCCATTCCAAATCGCCATATCGCAAGGCGTGCAAGATGGCGACACTTGGGTACATAACCATGTCAAGAACTTGATTCGCCGTTCCATCATCGTAGCCGTTATCGTCGTTGCGGTATGCATTGTGGTCTTCGGCGTCATGGGCGTGAGAACATCGCAGAAAATGCGCGAACTGAATGCCATTAACGACTGCAGAGACGCGGTTGCCGCCATGAACGCTTCATATTCCAAGGATTTCCAGCTCAAGGGAAAGATTGTCGACGCATTTTCCAGCATGGATTCCTCATATGATCTGGAAAAGCTCAGCACCTTGTATCAGGAAGAAGTCAAATCGCCGAAGGCGCTTGACTGCAAAGCCGACCCGTCCGGGACCACCAGCAAAGCCAACACCGAACGAGCCGCATATGACAAACAGGCCAGAACCTTCGAGCGGGCGTTGACAAAGAACAAGGCAAATCAGAATTGAATACGAAACGATTGGCAAGAACGGCACTTGCCGTTATCGTAACCGTAGGAATAGTCGTTGCCATCATCGTCGGGTGCGGCCCCAAATGGGGCAACGGAACGGCAACCGGTAAAACCGGATCGCAATCCACCGCCACCGCCCATACTGCGGCCACTGTTGATGTGCAGCTGCCCTCATACTACATGGACAATATGGTGTTCCAGCGCGATCAGCCAATCGTAGTCAAAGGCAACGTCAGCTCCACGGAAAGCAACCCCATCGACGTTTCGAAACTGTCAGCGACACTTACGCAAGGCAAAACCTCCGAGAGCGTCAAGGCAAAGGCAGCGAAAAACGGCAGTTTCACCTGCACGCTGAGCGCGCAAAAGGCAAGTCTCAATCCGTATTCGCTGCAAGTGCAGTACGCCGGCAAAACCGTGCTGAAACTGGCCAAAGTGTATGTGGGAGACGTCTTCGTAGCCGCTGGCCAGTCGAATATGGAACTCAACTATGTGCAGTATTACGAAAACGCTACTTACAATTTTGGCAATGGACTAATCACGACAGGCGATTTGCCGAAACCGCTCGTAGATGACAACGTGAAATTTGTCATCGCAAATCATGATGTTGAAGACACTGATTTTCCACTGTCCGCTGTTAATCAGAGCGCCGATGCATGGCTGACTGCAGATTCCACGAATTCACTGCACCTCAGCTATCTGGCTCAGCAATTCGCCATGCAGTTGCGCGCCAAGCACCCCAATGTGCCGATTGGCATCATCCAGACCGCGTGGGGTGGCACGCCTATTCGCCGGCATGTACAAGGCGGCGATATTTATGCGAACCATATCGCGCCGTTGAAGGGATTCCATGTGGCGGGCGTGCTGTGGTATCAAGGTTGCGATGACGCCAATAATTACGGAACTGCTTTGCAATACGAATCGCAAATGACCACGCTCATCAACCAGTACCGTAACGTGTTCGGACGCAAGGACCTGCCGTTCCTGTACGTACAGCTCGCGCGCTGGCCAAACTACCAGTACACGCAAAACGTGCGAGAAGCGCAACGGACTACGCTCGGCAACACCAACCTGCACGATTCGTCAAACATGGCGATGACGGTTTCCCTTGACACAGACAAGGGCACATCCGCGCTAATCCATCCTCTCGGCAAGGATATTCTCGGGGCACGCATGGCCGCGCAGTATCTCGCCATGGAAGACGGCACCACCGTACCCAACGGACCGCTTATCGAACGTGCCCGGCACACTGCGAACGGCGCAATCGCCTTGTCTTTCCGGAACGGCACCGCAAGCAGGCTGAAAGCCATGCAGCCGAACTATTCGAAAACCGCGAGCGCAATCGCACCAAACTATAAGAGCGCTCCGAAAGCGACCCCGTTAAGCGGTATCAGCAATATCGCCGCTCCCACCACTACGGCATTGCAGGGGTTTGAGGTCGCCAATTATTCCGGTCAATGGCAGGCGGTCAATGCCACTATCAGGGGCAATCAGGTGTTGCTCACCGCAGCCGATGGTTCAATACTGAACGATCTCAACGCCATGAGCCAGGTACGTTACCTGTTCAGTGGCAATCCGAAGTGCGCGAGCATGCTGTACAACGACTTTAATCTGCCGGCTAGCCCATTCATCACTATTGTTGAGTGATCTTTGTTGGGGGCCGCCGCTAGATAAACCAATACGGGCGGGATAAGTACGGGCGGTCTGAGCCGTTGCTGGGCCTGCTTGGTCATGTTTTGAGCAGGCTGTTCCGGCTTCTGGTTTGGATTCTGGTTTCCCGCTTAAACTATGAAGACTGCTGCAGCATCACAGAAACTAGACAAATGTCATTTTTCCACCAGTTTATTTAGGCACATTCCCCTCCTACTATGGCATACGGAACGAACGCGAGCGCACAATCACAGATCGAGTGCAAACGTGCGCAGGAGAGGAATCACCATGAGGAATCGTATTGCAGCAGCTGCAGCGGCGGGAATATTAACCATCGGCATGGCCGTCCTGCCTTCCGCGGCTTCGGCCAGTGAAGTCGCACCGTCTACGGACGGATTGGCCGGCAGCACCACCATCAGCGGGCAGATCGACCAGGATATGGCCGTGTGCACCGATCAGGCGTGCGAGGCCGTGCAGCACTTGAACAAGACGAATCAGCAGATCAAGTCGGATATGGAAACCGCCAAGCAGCACGCCGAGCAGCTGCATCAGAACGCGCACGAGGACGCCGACGCGCTTCGCCAGTACGGCGAGCAGGCCTGGAAGAACTACCAGGAGGACCGCGAGGATATAAAGAATGCGATTGACGGCGCGGTCAAGCGCGGTCAGGAGCGTCACGACGCTCTGCATCAGGATATGCAGGACACGCAGGCCCACCTCAACCAGATGCATGCCGATATGAAGGAGACCCACGACGAACTCAAGACGAGGCATGACGCGTTTGCGGCGAGCAGCCACCAGTGGCATCAGTCGTTCATCGCGGCGTTGAAGGACGCGAACTCCAAGACGGGTCAGCAGGGCGGCTCATCCGTTGCTACCGGCACGCATGGCACCACGGCTGGAACGAATGCTGGTACGACCGTTACTGGAGTCAACGGCACCACTGGCACTGTGCGCACGGCTGCCGACACTGGCACGAATGGTGCCGCAACTGGATCCGTCACAGCTTCCGGCGATCAAACCGCCGCATCCACCGGCGCGCTGACCAAGTCGGAATATGGACAGCTTGCACAAACCGGCATCGGCATTTCCCTTGCCTGCGCAGCCATTCTGCTGCTTGCCGGCCTTGCCTACGCCATGAAGACGTTCGTGCAGTATAAGCGCGAAACCAGCGAAGACTGAGCCGGCTCGCTGCCGGACAGCGTTTGCTTCATCGACTCATGAAAAACGGTCTCGAATATATCGGGACCGTTTTTTCATGCGCGTTTTTCGTATGTGCTTTTCATCTGCTATACGCATTGTTGCGATTCAATTGGAATGACGTAGTACAGCGACGCACAATGCAGCGCGAAGCGCGCGTACCGTGCGTATGTCCAGTATTCCCACTGATTTGTTACGTTGGCCGTTCTGATCAGTCCACTGGTCAATTCGCATAATGGGGAGCACTGCTGGCGATTCGCGGCGACGGCGTATCGCCATTCCCCGCCGTCCGTCCGGTACTACCCGCGCTCCCCACATCGCCGGCCTTTTCAGCATTGCCGATGTTGGTTCTACGCAACGACCCCGCGGCCAACGAGCGGATGGATCGCCTGCGCTGCGCCTGTTCCGTCTGCGAAGCGGACTGAATTGCGGGAAAAGCGCCCGTTACGGGACGAATACGACCGGTTGCGGTCGGAATAAAGCTTGGTGGCAAAACCTGCGTTGTGATGGCGCTTATGGATGCCATCTGCGGCTGCTGCGTATTATCAGGACCATCCGCAGCATCTTTTTCTTTCACGGTTTGCGATTCTTCCGCACGATTCGCGTCATCATTCGCATCCTCGCCCGTTTGCAAGGCAGACCCAGCTTCGCTCTGCTTTTCTTGTTTTTCCTGCTTTTCCTGCGGAGCGGCCTGCACATCACTCTGCAATACGATTGGCGATGAATTCGAACGGCGTCGGGCAAGCGCCGCCAGAGAGTCACGAGTATCAGCATCGCGTTGGTCAGTCTGCTGGCTGCCGGCAGCCGTCTTGTCAACCATCGTCGTGCTTCTTTCTCTCAACGTCACGATTTCGAGCGTAACGTAGCGCAGCGCAAAAGTGCGCGTAAAACGACGATGTACGCAACTCCCCCACCGAATCGCAATCAAATATCGACATATGAGGGCAAACAATCCCATTATTGAGACCACAGACTGGCACCAATAAGCCGCAGCATGGCAATCAGAGACTTTCCTGGATGCCGGCCCGTACACGCGAGACTTGCGATACGGGACGATTCAAAAACCGAGGCCAACGAAAGAAGCATTCGGAGGGAATCTGGAAGGAACCGGAAAACGGAGTGGAAAAGAAGGAACCCCAGAAACCGAATGATTCCAACGGTTTCCGGGGTTCCAATCCGGGCGGAGAATACGAGATTCGAACTCGTGAGGCTGTTACACCAACACGCTTTCCAAGCGTGCGCCATAGACCACTAGGCGAATTCTCCAATTATGCAACGCTTTCCAGTGTCTATCCGTTAAGCGCAACTTGACTAGAATACAACAGGAGCAGCAAAAAGCCAAATCGGCGTGTCGCACTGCTGGTTTGCAGAGTTGGGCATACGTGTCAAGGTTGTGCAACAGGTATGAGCGATCGGCTGCCTTTACTACGGATACTTCTTATTTCGCACACTGTAGATGCTATATTGCCGCCGATGGAATCCAATAGGCAACGGGATTCGGTAAGCATGGGAAAAGATACGAAAAAAGGGTTCCCGGAGCATATCCGGTGGGAATTCCAGGGAGCATGAAAAATGGGCCTCCCGGGAGCCAAAGGCTCGACCGGGAGGCCCAACATGTGAAGCGGCGGC
>NZ_JAHOJD010000019.1:0-6631 GCF_019129655.1 Bifidobacterium sp. MSK.17.10
CGCCGTCCGCGTGAGAGAGTTCCAATTCCTCGCGGACGGCTTTCCTTATCGCGCCCAGCATCGCCGGGTGCAGGCGTTCGAACTCCTCAACGGAGATCGGGTTCGTGGATTCGTCCGGTGTCTCGGCCGGAATATTGATGCTCATTTCGGATTCTCCTTTCGATTCATGCGTCAGCGACTTATGATTTTTTGTCTCTGACGAAGAACTCACTGACATCACACCCAATCGCTTCAGCAATTTGATGCAATTCACGAACAGTGAATGGCGATGACGCTGGATATCTAAGCCTCCTTGTCAATGTGACTCGAGGGATTCCAGACTTCTCCGACGCCTCAGAAACGCTGAATTTCGCACTGGAAAGAGCCTTGTCAACTCGTTTTGCAACTGTTGCTGAATACTTCATGCTGTCCATGCTTTGCATACTAATGCCCATTTGGGCAGTATGCAAGTGCGACACGCCCAAACGGGCAGTTGTTAGCAAATTTACAGTCGTTATACTGTCCATATGGACATTAATGAAGCAACAGCTAAAGCAATTGCTGCAGAACGTTCTGCAGCAGGATTAACCATCAAAGAGCTTTCGGAGAAGTCTGGCGTACCAGAGCGAACGCTAATCAGAATGCTGAAAAACGAGCGCGACATCAAAGTAACGCAAATAGCTCAGCTAGCAGAAGTTTTCGGTATTAATCCACATGAACTCATTGAGGAAGCCGAGAAATTCATTGCTAGAGCCGCGCGCAATGAAGCTCGCGAGCGCGAGTCCCAAATCACCGATGATCTCATCGACCGTATCGCCGCGCACCCCGAAGACTATGACGTGGCCGCCAACAGGGATCCGAACGCACGCCTCGAAGCCGAGACGCCCGACGAGTGAGAGGAGTGAATAATGGGTTTCAGGGTCAATCGCAGGATCAGCCTGGGCAAGAACGTCCGGGTGAATATCGGTAAAAGAGGCATCAGCACGTCCGTGAAGATGGGACCGGTCACAGTCAATTCGAGGGGACGTAAGACCGTCCATGTGGCAAAGGGCGTCTCATATACCATCAATCCGAAGACGAAAAGAAACACCGCTCCGCAGCGGAGGTCAACTGTCGAAAGCAAGCAACAGGCGAGTTATGCTCCCTCATCTGCAGGCAGCACGCCACATGAGCCTCGCCCAAAGACTTTGAAGCAGCTCGAGATCCAGTACAAGGCATATAACGTCCTTCTCTGGGTGATGTACGCGCTGACCGCGTTCACCATTCTCATGTGCTTCTTCAGCCCGGTCATGCTCGTCTTCGCCATCCCGTTCACGCTGATGTCAAAAGGCTTCACCAAGCTCAGGGCGACGCTCAGGAAACAGCTAGAAGAGAGACGAGCCGACGACGCGTCTCCGAAGGCCACAGACATGGAGCCACGGATGAGTGAAAGGAACGCAAATGACTGAATACAACCTGTATTGCGATGAAAGCTGTCATCTGGAACATGACGACAGCGACGTGATGGTCCTTGGAGCCCTCATTATCCCCAAGGATAAAAGGCAGGAAATCACAGAGAATATTCTCCAGATCAAGGCACGTTACGGTGTCAAGGCACGCACGGAAGTGAAGTGGACGAAGGCCAGCATGCCGAAAATCGACCTGTACAAGGATTTGCTGAACTGCTTCTTCCTGGATGACGACATGAGGTTCCGTGTTCTGGTGGCCAAGAAGACACATCTGAATCATGAGGCATGGTCCCAGTCACACAACGATTGGTACTACAAGATGTATTTCACCATGCTGAACAGGCTGTTCGATTCCACGAACACCTACAACGTGTACGTGGACATCAAGGACACGCACTCCGCGCAACGTACCGAGAAACTGGAGGAAGTGCTAGCAAACAGCCACTACGACTTCAACCACGAATGCATCAAGAAAGTGCAACCAATCCGTTCAGACGAAGTGCAAATGATGCAAATCACCGACGTGATCAACGGAGCCGTATGCAGGGCGAACCGGACGACCATCCCCCAACCATCAGGCGCGAAAGCCGAAATCATCGACTACATACGCATGAAATCAAAGCTCCGACTCACCCAGTCAACAACCCTGGGCACGCGCAAGTTCAACATCTTCGTCTGGGAAGGACGGAACGCATGACACCGCATTGGACACCGGAGCTCGTAACCAAATCCCCGATAGAAGACTTTGCCGTATATGAGGATAGGATTTATGCAATCTTCAGACATGACTTCATAGATTCACATCCATCATTCGACGGCCTCAGAGTTTCCGTACGCCGCCAGAAAGAGGAGACCGACGGAAAATGGGCTGGGTTTTTCCACATCACCAGCGTCGAAGACTACACAACCGGCGAGAGGAATGTCGATCTGCGTAGATGTGAGCGGATCAGGTTTCCACGGAAGACGATTGACAACGCAAAGGATTGTCCGCAATGCCATTATGAGGTATGTGATGCGCCATTAATCTGGAGGAAGCATAAGCATGGCCGCGATAGGTTATATATCCTCATTGAATCAGAACGGTATCTAGTCGTGCTGGAACCACATAAGGACAGAGGCTACTGCATGTTGGTCACCGCCTACTACGTCGACCATGATCATAGCTTCAACAAACTTCTGAAAGAATATGATCAGTCAAGTTTGAACGGGAATTGCGTTCAATAAAAAGCAAGGGCCGCCGCAGCGACCCTGGAGACTCCTTCTACAACTCGGTAGATGAGCTGATTCAAGCATCACATACGACACTCCAACTGTCAAGCAGAACTTGACAAACAGCAAAAAAGTACTTCTCGAAAAACAATACTTCCGGAAGAGAGGAATGTGGATAACAAGACCATCGCGGAGCTTCACCGGAACGCGGAATCCATGGGTCTGTCAGTCATGTCACGCGACCTTCCCCGTGACATATGCGGCCTATACGACGATCGACACAAACTCATTCTGCTGGCCGACTGGCTCAACCAGCGCCAGCGCCGTTGCACGCTGTGCCATGAGCTCATCCACGCGAAACACCACGATCCAGGCTGTGGTAGCCAATACGGGTTGAAGTGCGAGCGCCGGTGTCGCAGGGAGACCGCGCTGGCGTTGATCAGTCCCGTGGACTATGGCATGGTGGAGCAGATATACGAAGGCAATACGTGGATGATGGCCGTGGAATTGGGCGTCACCATCCAAGTACTGTCGGACTATCGGCAGCTGTTGTACGATTCCGGCGTGTGCGTGCAATAAAAGAAGCTCAGCGTCCACATACCGCGACGGGAAACAAAAAAGGGTCCCGCCCGAACACAGTCGGACGGAACCCAAGGAACCAACAATCAGCATTTCCGTTTTCACCAAAATGAGGTTCCACGCACAGTGTAGCGCGGATCCTCGGAAAGAGACAACCATGGCCAGAGCGTTCGTAGACGACAGATGGCTCAAAAACGACGAGGACGGCAACCCGCCCAGCAGGGCCGCGAAACAGTCGCTGGCCAATGCGAAGGATCCGATGAAAGCCAATGTGCCCGGCAAATGGCGGTCCGCGCTGTACGGCCAAGGCTCACGGTGGAGATGCCGCTGGTACACGCTTCGAGACGGCAAACGCGTCCAGAAATCACGGAACTTCGCCAAGCTCCGTGACGCTGAGGAATACGCAGCGGCCATCGAGGACGACATCAGACGCGGCAAATACCGCGACCCGCAGCAGGAACTACGCATCTTCCGGGACGTTGCCTCCGAATGGACGGACGGCAAGATGGATATCAAACAGGGCACTTTGGGCAGATACCGCCGCGAATTGCGCGTTTACATCAATCCCAAGTGGGGCGATCGCACACTGAGGGAAATCCAACGCGACGAACTGCAACAGTGGGTCACGCAGCTCACCGAAGGCGGGTATCCCGCCGAACTGCAGGACGATCGCGAATCGAAGCCATTGAGTCCACGCAGCATCCGCAACATCGTCAAGGTCGTCATGGGCGGTGTCATGGAATTCGCCTTGGAGCACGGCTGGATCGGAGAGAACCCCATTGAAAAGGTCACCGTGCCGCGCATCACGCAATCCGATGACGACATGGTGTTCCTTACCGTCGAGGAGGTGGAGTTGCTGGCCGGCATGGCCGAACGGGCAGGACGGCCGGTAGACGGGCTGATCGTCCGCTGGCAGGCATACACCGGTGCCCGCATTGGCGAGACGCTGGCACTCAAATGCGGCGACGTGGATGTGGAATCACGCAGGGCGCGCATCCGCCGCACTTGGACCGACGACGGCAAAGGCAGGCTTGTGCTGGGCACGCCGAAGAACGGCAAACCGCGCAGCATCGCCATACCCAGATTCCTCATACCGTCCATCGAACGGCAGATGGAGGGCATGGGCGACGACGACTGGCTGTTCCGCGCGGCAAGAGGCGGGAACCTGTGGACGAACACGTGGCGGACGCGTGTCTGGCGAAAGGCCGTCCGACTGGCCGGCATGGAGGACGAGGGCGTGACCATCCATAGTTTGAGGCATAGCTATGCGAGCTTTGCGATTGCTCAAGGCGCGGATGTGAAGACCCTACAGATGCAGCTCGGCCACTCCTCACCCAGCATCACGCTGAACACATACACGGCTCTCTGGCCGGAACGATTGGACGATGTGGCGGACGCGATTGGCGAGCTGCGCGCTGAACAGTTGAAGACCGTCTAGACGCGGAGGTTGCGCGGTCATCGTGTCGAATCGTGTCGATAGCCTACGGCCAAGAAAAAATAAAGCCTTGGAAACGTAATGTTTCCAAGGCTTCCGGTCGGGCTGACAGGATTTGAACCTGCGACATTCTGTTATATCTGGTGGTTTTTAGGTTTGGTTTGCCAGAATGTTTGGAGATTAGGAAACGTTGGTATTTCAACGCTTTTGCCATCCTGCAAGTTGTGACTGGTTATGACTGTATGGAACGCAACGTGACGGTCTTTGTATGCGGTTTGTATGCGGAATGAAGAAAAAGCCCCTTCCATGGAGCGAATACCACGGAAGGGGCTATATGGCTATATCTGGACTCTTAGTCAGAGATCCGATCCTTGCTGAGCTTGCCGCCGAATGCCTGATTGACCAGCACGTACACGGCCTGCGAGACGCCCACCACTGCGGCGAGCGCCACTCCCCATGTCGCGTGGGTGAAGCCTCCGGTAGCGCCGACGGCGATGACGCCGAGGACAATAGAGGTTCCGAGGCTTACCAGGCCGACGTAATCGGCTGGGATGTATTTCTTTACTGCCTGCACGATGGCAGGGCAGACGAGTGCGACGATCGCGGATGCGAGCGCCGTTGCGTTGGAGATGTCCATCTTGATCCTATCTATTGTAGATATGGCTTCCGCAACGTTTGTGTTGCGGAAGCGTTTTATCAGCGGAGCACTTGGCCGGGGTGAATGACGTAGGGGTAGCTGAGGCCGTTGCGTTGCGCGGCCGCCTGCCATCCCGACGGGCCGTAGATGGCCCACAGGCTCTCGCCTGCTGTGACCACGTGGGACGTGCCGACGACGTGCGCGCCGACGCTGGAGGCCGTGGAGCCTCCGTAGCAGACTTGCTGCCCAGGCCAGATGCGGTTGATGTTGCCGCTTGGCACGCTCCATGCGCTGGCCGGCGTGCGGCCGGTACGGCTGGCGATCGCGCTCATGGTGTCGCCGGAGCTGACCACGACGCAGTAGGCTCCGCCGTTGTTTCCGGACACGCTGCCCGAGGATCCGGCTAGACGACGGTTGACGATGGCCATGACCTCCGTGTAGCGGCTGCCGAGCAGCTGGCGGCGTTGCGGGTCGTTGCCGTACTCGCCTCGGATCACGGCCGAGGCGAGTGTGTTCGCGTCGGCGACCGGGGCTCCGTTGGTCTTGTTGTTCTCCGGCGGCGTGGTCGCGTTGGACGTGACGGAGGATGCCGGAGCGCCCGCGTACTTCGCCCAGGTCACGGCGTCGCCGTAGAACCAGTTGACGTCCACCGCGCCGCCGATGCCTCCGACCGCGCCGGAACTGGAGTACTGCCACGCGGCCGCGAACGGCCACGGGCTGACGGAGTACGGGACGGCTCCAGGATTCCGGAGCCTGTCACCGGCATAGCCTCGCGGATAGCCCGCGACCCACAGTCCGGCGTTCGTGGCCACTACGGCCGACCAGTCGCCGGTCGGAATCATGGCCGCGCTCATGTAAATCATCGGGTTGACGCCCCATGTGGCCTTGACGCGGTTGACCCAGCGTAAAGCCCACCATGTCTGCTTGCCCCAATATCCGCCGGGAGCGGAAGGCTCCCAGTCGAGCACTGGGATGGCGCGGCCGACCATGCCGCGTGCCCGCGCCTCGGCCACGAATTTGTCGGCCTCGGCTTCCGGACTGCTGGTCTGTGGACTGGCGAAGTCGTAGGCGCCCTCGCGGATGCCGTTGGCTCGTGCGGCGTTGACCTGGCATGTGGCGTATGGGTTGACGTACCCCGTGCCCTGATTGAGCTTGATGAATGCGAAGTTGACGCCGGACGACTTGGCCTGCGCGCCGTCCCAGCAACCTTGATAGCTGGCCGTGTCGATGCCGGTGTCGGCCATCGCCGCCGGGGCGACCGCCATGGATATGGCGACCGCGAGCGCGGTCAGTAGCTTGCGCCATTGTCGGCGTGGATTCATGCGCTTGTGTTTCGGCTTGCCT
>NZ_JAHOJD010000001.1:0-343979 GCF_019129655.1 Bifidobacterium sp. MSK.17.10
GCGACCGGCGAATCGGCGTAGAACACGTCGGCCTTGCCGGTGACGACGTTGGTGGTCACATCGGTCTGCAGCTTGTTGGACAGGATCTGGATGTCAAGCTTGTTGTCCGCCTTGCACTGTTCGGCGCCCTTGTTGACTTCCTCCTCCTGTGTGGTGCCGGTCTGCACCGCGATCTTCAATCCGCACAGGTCGGACGTGTCGATCTTGCCTGGGTTGCCCTTCTTGACCACCCACGTGGAACCGGCCTTGAATATGCTGACGAAGTCGACGGCCTTCATGCGTTCCGGGGTAATGGTGAACGACGAGACGCCGATATCGTACTTCGAACCGATTGATGGAATGATCGAATCGAAATTCGACGTCTGCGGATCCGCCTCGAGGCCGAACGTTTTCGCCAACGCCTTGACGATGTCCACGTCGAAGCCGACCGGCGTCTTGCCGTCCGCGGCCAGGAACTCGGCCGGCGCGTACGACGTATCCATGCCGACGGTCAGCTTGCCGTCCTTGGTGACGGAGGACGGCAGCATCTTGGCGATCTTCTCGTCCTTCTTCACGCCGGACACGTCGTAACCGGTGGTCGACGACGAATTCGAATCGTCGGAAGCTTGGGAATCCGTTTTGTCGGAGGTTCCGCAGGCTCCCATCGAGACGACCATCGCCGCGCTCAACGCGAGCGCCGCCCAACCTTTCAGGTTCCTCATCATGGCAAGTCCTCTCTTCAATCCAGCCAAATCAACCAGCCAAACGTGGCTATGGCATAACCTAAGAGCGGATTGCTACGAGCGTATTAACGGACGCAAAAGTTCCGAAACATTCACTCGTTGGTGCCGGGGGTGTTGATCTCCGGCTTGCTGATGGCACCGTCCTGAACACCCCAGTACTTGAGGATCTTCATGTAGGTGCCGTCGTCGATGAGCTTCTGCAGGGCCTTCTGCAGGGCCTCGTCCATCTGCTGGTCGCCCTTCTTGACGACGATGCCTTCCGGGGCGATGCCTTCGGTCTTGCCAAGCGTTTCGAGTTCGCCGTCGGTCTGCGCGATCGCGTAGCCGGCGACCGGCGAATCGGCGTAGAACACGTCGGCCTTGCCGGTGACGACGTTGGTGGTCACATCGGTCTGCAGCTTGCTGGAGATGACGTCCATCTCCGCCTTGCCGTCTGCCTTGCATTGCTTGGCCATCTTGTTGGCGGCGGTCTCCTGCATGGTGGCGGTCTGCACGGCCACCTTCTTGCCGCACAGATCGGACGTGTCGACCTTGTTCGGGTTGCCCTTCTTCACGGCCCATGCGGAGCCGGCGTTGAAGTGGCTGACGAAGTCGACCGCCTCGAGGCGTTCCTTGGTGACGGTGAACGACGAGATGCCGATGTCATACTTGGCGCCGACGGCCGGAATAATCGAATCGAAGTTCGCGGTTTCCGGATCGGCCTCAAGACCGAACACTCCGGCCAGCGCCTTGGCGATGTCCACGTCGAAGCCGACCGGCGTCTTGCCGTCCGCGGCCAGGAATTCGGCCGGCGCGTACGACGTATCCATGCCGATGGTGAGCTTGCCGTCCTTGGTCACATAATCCGGCAGCATTTTGGCGATCGCGTCGTCCTTCTTCACGCCGGAAACATCGTAACCGGTCAGTTCGCTGGACTTCGAACTGGATTTCGACGCCGAGGCGTCGCTGTCGTCGCTGGTGCCGCATGCCGCGCCGGTGGCGAGCATGGCCACGCTCAACATGAACGCGGCGGCGGTTTTCAGGGCTTTTCCTGCTTGCATGTTCCCTCTCCTATGGATTCATATCGGCCTGTTCAGCCGAACCGTATCCTAGCGTAAAGAGGGTGTGTTACAAAAATTTTCCTGAATCGGCGTTCTTTCACTATGTGAAACCGGAATTTTTCCGATTTATCGCACCTGCTTGTTGGCGTATCGCATGGCTCGCAGCGCCTCGCGCTTGTCCTGCTCCTCGCGAAGCGACTGGCGCTTGTCGAATTCCTTCTTGCCTCGGGCGAGCGCGATCTCGACCTTGACGCGGCCGTCTTTGAAATACAGGCTCAGCGGAATGATGGTGAATCCCTTGGCCTGGGTTTGGCGGGCCAGCTTGTCGATCTGCGCCGCATGCAGCAGCAGCTTGCGCTTGCGTTTGGGTGCGTGGTTGTTCCACGTGCCGTTGAGATATTCGGGAATGTTGGCTCCCTCAAGCCACATCTCCCCACGACGGTCGATGGTGATGAACGATTCGGCCAGCGACGCCCGTCCTTCACGAAGCGACTTCACTTCGGTGCCGGTCAACACGAGACCGGCCTCATACTTGTCTTCGATGGCGTAGTCGTGACGCGCCTTCTTGTTCTGCGCGATCGGTTTGGTTCCCTGTTCCTTGGCCATGTCGGACCTCCTTCCCGGTTCTTTCGATCAGTGTATGCAACGCGACTCCGTCGACCATATCACGAAAGCGCGTCGCCCGACGATGCGGACGGCGCGCTTGCCGTGGTTTCATGTCTGGAACGGAACCGTCAGTAGTGGACGTACTGGTAGGCTCCGGCGTTGGAGATCGTCTCCCAAGCCGGGAACGTCGCGAAGCCGGTGCCGCCTTCGGAGATCAGGACCGAACCGTCGGCGTTCACGCGTTCCACGACGGCCACGTGGCCGTACTGCCAGTCGGCGGTCCAATGTCCGCCTACGCTTTGGCCGCGCGCGAACACCATCGCCGCGCCGACATGCGGGGTGTTGTTCACTAGGTATCCGAGTCCACGAGCGGTATTGGCCCAATCGGCGCCGTTGCCCATGTAGGAGCCGACCGGAAGGCTCAGCTGGGAACGCCTCAGGTATGCCCACAGCGTGCACTGGCGGGACGGATACGCGGCACCGCCGACCGTGTTGCCGGTGTTGTGTCCGTAGCAGTATCCGGAACCGGCCGGGCAATTGCCGGGCACCGCATAGTTCATGCCGCCGGCGCCGCCGGAATTGTTATTATTGGGCGTCGGAGCCGGCGCAGGTGCAGGCGCGGGAGCGGGATTGTAGTTCGTGTTGTTGTTCGGACGCGACTGCTGCTGGTTGTTATTGGGGTTGACAGCGGCGTTGTTGGAATTGTTGTACTGGTTGTTCCATGAATCGATCTGCGATTTCATGGAGACGATGTCCGCCGCTTCCTTGGCGCTCTGCGTTGTCAGCTGGCTCTTCTGCGATTCGAGCTTCTCACGTTTCACCGTGCCCTCGTCACGCAGCTTCTGCAGGGCGGTCTGCTTGGCGCTGGCCTCGCTTGCCGCCTGCTGGGCGCTTGCCGCCTGCTGGTCGGCCTGCTCCTTGAGCTGGGTGATCTTCTGTTCGATGGCGCCCAGACGGTCCTTGCGGTTCATCGACGTGTTCAGCTCGTTCGCCGCGTCGGTTGCCGCGTTGGATTCGCTTCGCGTGACCGCGGCCTGCGACTGCATCTTGTTGACGAAATCGTCGGCGGTCGTCGAATCGGTGACAAAATCCAGCACATCCGACGTACTGGAGCCGTGGAAGCTTTCGCGGGCGAGCTGCGCGACGGCGGCCTTGGCGTCATCATAGTCGGAGCCGGTCTGTTTGATCTGCTCCTCAAGGTTCGCCTTGTCCTGCTGGGCCGCTTGCAACCGCTGCGTGGTCGCTTCCGCCAGGCTCTGCGCCTGTTCTGCCGCCTGCTGGGCAGATTCCGCGGCCTCGACCGCCGCAGGAATCTGGTTGTCGTTCAAATCGGCCAACTGCAGAATCGTGTCGGCGAGATCGCTGCTCACGCCGACAAGCTGCGACTTCAGCTTGGCGTGGTTCGACACCTTCGCCTGGTATTCCGACATGCTCACGGCATGCGCCTGCGGAGCCGGCGCGGCGACGACCGCGACGCCGCCGGCGCAGAACATAGCCGAAGCAAGCATCAGTCCAACGATGGGCCGCACCTGTCTCGTCATTTTCCTAGACATGTATTCCCTTCCCGAAATCCACCTATTTCGACATTGTATCCAGCAAACTTCAAATATGCTGAACATCTCGTTCAGTACTCCGCCGGTTTATGCCTTCAGGTACTTCCTCAGCGAGATGCTGGACGCGACGATCGACAGCACGACGGCTCCCACCACAAGGGCCGGTGCAAGCAGCCATACCGTCTTCTGGTTGATCAGAGGCATCCACTGCACGCTCTTCGACAGCCAATCCGTGATGAACAGCTTCACCATGGCGCTCAACGTTCCGCAGGCGAGCAGCGAACCAATCAGCGACGCGAACACGCCTTCCAACACGAACGGCAGGCGGATGGTCCAGTTCGAGGCTCCCACCAGTCGCATGATCTCGGTCTCGTTCTTACGCGAGGCGGCACTCATGCGAATCGTCGTGCCGGTCAGCATGATGGCCACCAGGATCATCACGCCGGCGAGCGCCACGGTGACCGCCGTCGCACGGTTCAGCACCGAGAAGACCGGGTCGAAGATCTTGCGTTGATCCTGCACTTCCTCGACACCGGTGCGGCCGCTCAACACTTCGGATACCACTTGGTATTTGGTCGGGTCCTTCAGTTTCAGACGCAGCGACCCCTGCATGTCGGCGGCGGTGAGCACGCGTCCTTGGTATTCGCCGTTCGGATACTGCTTGAGGAAGGTGTTCTTGTAGAAGTCCTCACGGCTCACATATGTGATTTTGGAGACGATGTTGCCGGCTTCCTCGTTGATCACGTTCTCCAGATCGACGATCTCCTGGTTGGAAGGCGCCTTGCCCGACGAGCAGGACGCCGCCTGGCTGGCACCGTCCGGGCACAGCCATACGACCACTTCGACCTTGTCGTACCATTCGCCCTTCGCGGCGGTGATCTGTGCCTGCATCAGGCCGGACACGCCGATGAACAGGAAGGAGATGAATGTGACCAGCATGACGGAGATGATCATTGAAACATTGCGCTTGAGGCTGTTCCATGTTTCGGAAAGGATGAAACGAAAACGCATCAGTCGTGCTCCTTGGTGTCCTCAGGGTTTTCATCGGACGGTGCCGGCGGGACGGGCGGTTCGGGCGGTGTCGGAGGCTCGGTTTGGGTCGGTGGAACGGGCGGTGCAGGCGGAGCGGACAGCGCCGATGCTTCGTCGGCACCAGTCTCGGAGGCATCATTTTCAGCGGAGGTCTTGGCCTGTTCGTTCCGTTCGGTTTGCTCGGCCTGTTCCTGGTCGGCCATCTGTTCGAGGCTCAGTCCCTTGCCCCAGGTCAAGGTGGTCTCCACTGACGCGAAGGCCTCGCCGTAACGGCCGGTGCGTCCGGAATGCACGGATTTGGCAAGACGGGCGATGCCGTCGTTCCCCTGTCCGTCATGGACGGCAGCGGCGACCACATCCACGGCGTTCACCACGGTTTCGGCGCGCGTCGCGCCTTCCACGTCGACGGTGTCGTCAGGAGCGTTCGTTGAATCGATGGCGTTCTGTCGACGGTATTTCGCGTTCGGGTCGGAAGTGCCCAATGCCTGGTGCGATTTCGACTCGACTTCGGCGTCCGGGAAATACAGCGCGGAATCGTAGGATCCCTGCTGCTCGTCGCGCACGATCTTGCCGGTGTGCAATTCGACCACGCGTTTGCGCATGGAGTTGACGATTTCCTCGTTGTGTGTGGCCATGACGATGGTGGTGCCGGTACGGTTGATGGCGTCCAACACTTCCATGATGCCCAGCGACGTGGTCGGGTCGAGGTTGCCCGTAGGCTCGTCGGCGAGCAGGATCTGAGGATGGTTCACATACGCCCTTGCGATGGCGACGCGTTGCGCTTCGCCGCCGGACAGCTCATGGGGGTAGTTGTTTTCCTTGCCTGTGAGCCCCACCGTCTGCAGTACTTTGGGCACCAGCGATTTGATGGTGGAACGGCTTGTGCCGATCACTTCAAGTGCGAAGGCGACGTTCTCCCATACCGTCTTGTTGTTGAGCAGCTTGTAATCCTGGAAGATAAAGCCGATCTGCCGGCGATAATGCGGCACCTGCCGTGCGGACAGGCGTCGCAGATCGTTGCCGGCGACGCGGATCTCGCCATCCGTGGCTTCCTCCTCGCGAAGCAGCAGGCTCAGCAAGGTGGTCTTGCCGGAACCGGACGCGCCCACAAGAAAGACGAAATCACCTCGATCGATGTCAAGATTGATGTCATCCAATGCGGGACGCGTGCCCTTTGGATAGACTTTGCTCACATGTTCAAGCGAGATCAGCGCCATCGTGTTTTCCCTCCGCCTATCGCTTAGGCTTCTTGTTCCTCGGCTGCCGCGCGACGCTGTTCGTGACGCCAGCGGATGCCGGCTTCGATGAACTCGTCGATGTCGCCGTCGAAGACAGCCTGGGTCTGCGAGGTCTCATACCCCGTGCGCAGGTCCTTGACCATCTGGTACGGATGCAGCACATACGAGCGCATCTGGTCGCCCCAGCTGGCCTTGATGTCTCCGGCGAGCTCCTTCTTCTTCTTGGCTTCCTCCTCGTGGCGCAGCACCAGCAGTCGGGACTGCAGCACGGCCATGGCGGCGGCGCGGTTCTGAATCTGAGAGCGTTCGTCCTGCATGGTCACCACGATGCCGGTCGGGATGTGGGTGATGCGCACCGCGGAATACGTGGTGTTCACGCCCTGTCCGCCAGGACCGGACGAGCAGTAGGTGTCGACGCGGATTTCGGAATCCGGCACGTCGATGTGATCGGTCGCTTCGACCAGCGGCACCACTTCCACGGCGGCGAAGCTGGTCTGACGGCGGCCCTGGTTGTCGAACGGGGAGATACGCACCAGACGGTGGGTGCCACCCTCCACGCTCAGTCGCCCGTATGCGTACGGGGCGTCCACCTGGAACGTGGCCGACTTGATGCCGGCTTCTTCCGCGTAGGAGGTGTCCATGACCTTGGCCTTGTATCCGTTGCGTTCCGCCCAACGCAGGTACATGCGCAGCAGCATCTGCGCGAAATCGGCCGCATCCACGCCGCCGGCGCCGGAACGGATCGTCACCACGGCGGAACGTTCGTCGTATTCGCCGTCAAGCAGCGTCTGGATCTCCATATCGTCGAGATCCTTTTGGATGCTTTCGACTTCGGCCTTCGCCTCGGCCAACGTGTCGGCGTCCTCTTCCTCCTGGCCAAGCTCGACCAGGGTCTCCACGTCCTCGATGCGCTGGTCGGCGGATGCCAGACGCTTGAGCTGCGACTGCACCGCGGACAGCTTGCTGGTCACTTTCTGTGCGTTTTCCGGATCGTCCCACAATCCGGGTTCGGCCGCTTTCACTTCAAGGTCCTTGGCCTCGGCGGTCAGTCGATCGACGTCGAGGGCCTTGGAAATGGACTCGTATTTGGCGCGCGCTTCGCTGATCGCCTCGGAGTAATCAAATTCTGCCATCGTTTACACCATACATTTCTGTTACGTTCCTGACTATTCTGACATGGAGCCGTCCACGGCTCCCGCACAATCCATAAGGTTTTTCCACGTGCCCACATCCATTTCCCACATGGACGGACCGCGAACCTGTCCGCACGCATACGGGAAACCGGGGCCCGTTTCGGATCATACGGGCCCGAAGGCGTCAAAGCCCCGCGTAGATCGCAGGAATGACCAGACTCAGCAGCATCGCCGCGGCGATGACGATGCACACCGTGCGCACCATGGTGCGGCGACGGCGTTCTCGCTGCTCGCGTTCGTCCCTGTAGTCACTCATACGCGCCACTATACCGGCTCGCCCCTACTTAGCGTTTCTTGCGAAACGCCTCGAAAATCACTTGTGGTAAGGTTCTCCGGCGTTGATTTTGTATGCGCGATAGATCTGCTCCAGCAGAATCACCCGCATCAGCTGGTGCGGGAACGTCATTTTGGAAAAGCTCAGCAGGTAGTCGGCTCGTTTGAGGATCGCGGGGTCGAGTCCCAATGAGCCGCCGATGATGAGCTGGATATGGCTGGTGCCGTGGAGTCCGAGGTCGTTGATTTTCGCGGCGAGCTGTTCGCTGGTGAGCTGCTTGCCTTCGATGGCGAGGGCGATGACGAACGCATCGTCACGAATATGTTTGGCGATGCGTTCGCCCTCTTTGGCCTTGATCTGCCGTTCGAGTCCGTCGCTGGCATGCTCCGGTGTCTTCTCGTCGGCCACTTCGACGATGCCGAGCTTGCAATACCGGCCCAGTCGTTTCGAATATTCCGCGATGGCGTCGCGCAGATACTTCTCTTTGACCTTGCCGACGGTGATCAGTGTGATTTTCACGAGTTTCCTCTTGCGGAGAGCGCGGATGACGCTCTCCGCCATTCCGTTTTCAGTTCTTGTGGAGTTTCTCGTTGAGCTCGATGCCGGTCTTGCGGTAGCGCGCCTCGATGCGGCCGGACACGGAGTTGCGGATGAACAGGATGTTGTCCTTGCCGGACAGTTCGGCGCCCTTGACGGTTTCGAGCGGTTCGCCGGCGGCGACCTTGGCCTTGTCGTAGATGGTGACCTTGGTGCCGGCGGTGACGTACAGGCCCGCTTCGACCACGCAGTTGTCTCCCAGGGAGATGCCGATGCCGGCGTTCGCGCCGAGCAGGGAGTGCTTGCCGATGGAGTTCTTGAGCTTGCCGCCGCCGGACAGGGTGCCCATGATGGACGCGCCGCCGCCGATGTCGGAGCCGTTGCCGACCACGACGCCTTGCGAGACGCGGCCTTCGACCATGGAGACGCCGAGGGTGCCCGCATTGAAGTTCACGAAGCCGGCGTGCATGACGGTGGTGCCTTCGGACAGGTGCGCGCCCAGTCGCACGCGGTCGGCGTCGCCGATGCGCACGCCGGTCGGCACGACGTAGTCGACCATACGGGGGAACTTGTCAATCGACAGCACGTTCACATCGACGTGCGGCGCCAACACGGCTCCGGACTGTCGGGTGGCGGCCATCACGTCAAGCTTGCGCAAAGCGAAATCATCGACGGCGAACGGACCGTAGTTGGTCCACACCACGTTGTTGAGCTTGGCGAAGATGCCGTCGAGATTCAACGTGTTCGGCTTGGCCAGACGCATGCTCAGCAGGTGCAGACGCAGATAGGCGTCGGCGGCGTCCTCGATCGGCTCGTCCAGCTTGGACACGGTGAACACGGGCATGCGGCGCACGCCACGCGCGTCGGCCTCGTCATGCGCGATGGCGCCGAAGTTGTGATTCGGACGCGAGGTTTCAGCCGGAGCCTCGCCCAACGTGAGTTCCGGATACCACACGTCAAGGGTGTTGCCGGCCGCATCGATGCTTGCCAGACCCCAACCCCATGCGGTGCGCTGTTCAGTCATGTGTACGCTCCTTTGACCATGCCGGAGCCGTAGACCGGTTCCAGCGATTCGTTAGGTTCTTTCGTTCCTTGAAACACTGTAGCGGCAAGCCATGGCAGGCGCATGCGCACGTCCGAAACCGGAGCCGCGTGTCAATATCGTTCAGTGGCGCTGGTCCATCGGCACGTAATCGCGTTCCGTGTAGCCGGTGTACACCTGGCGCGGACGGCCGATCTTCGTGTTCGGGTCGGCGAGCATCTCACGGTACTGCGCGATCCAGCCGGGGATGCGGCCCAACGCGAACAGCGTGGTGAACATGGACGGATCGAAGCCGATCGCACGGTAGATCAGTCCCGTGTAGAAGTCGACGTTCGGATACAGATGACGAGACACGAAGTAATCGTCGCTCAATGCGATCTGCTCCAGTTCGGTGGCCACGTCGAACAGCGCGCGCTCGTCCGCCGGCAGCTTCAGCGTGTCGGTGCGTTCCATGATCTTCTGCAGATAGGTCTTGGCGATCGCCGCGCGCGGATCGTACGACTTGTACACGCGGTGGCCGAGGCCGGAGATGCGACGCCCGTTGGCCTTCGCGTCCTCCACGAATTCCTTGACGGTTTTGCCGGAGTCGCGGATGGCCTTGAGCTGGCGGAGCACCGCCTCGTTGGCGCCGCCGTGCAGCGGGCCGGACAGCGCGTTGATGCCGGCCGCGACCGCGGAATACAGGTTGGCGTGCGCCGAACCGGCGATGCGCACCACGGACGTGGAGCAGTTCTGCTCGTGGTCGGCATGGATGATGAGCAGACGGCCAAGCGCGTGCACATACAGAGGATCGGATTCGAACGGCTCATACGGCACGGCGAAGCACATGCGCAGGAAATCGTCGACATAGCCACGCGAGTAATCCGGGTACAGCATCGGCTCATCGCGACGGCGGCGGAAGATGTAGCTGACGATGGTGCGCGCCTTGGCCATGATGATGGTCGCCGCTTCGTCCAGCTGGTCGGAATCGTTGATGTCCGTGGTGTCCGGGTAGAACGTGGCGAGCGCGTTGACCGCGGACGCCATCACACTCATCGGATGCGCGGTGCGCGGGAAGGAGCCCATGAACGTACGGAAGTCCTCCCCCACCATCGTGCGGTGGTTGATGTCGGAGATGAAACGGTCGTACTGGTCCTTGTTCGGCAGTTCGCCGTGACGCAGCAGCCAAGCGACTTCAAGGAAGTCGGACTGCTCGCACAGCTGCTCGATCGGATAGCCGCGATAGCGCAGAATCGAGTTCTTGCCGTCGATGTACGTGATTTTCGATTCGCATTGCGCGGTGGTGAGGAAACCGGGGTCGAGTGTGACCCAGCCATCATTGCGCAGCGTGGACACCACGATGCCGTCCGCGCCCGCCGTGGCTTCGACCACCGGCAGGGTGAAGTCCTTGGATTCCACACTCAGATTGGCTGTGGCCATACTCGTTCGCTCCTTACCAGTTCAAAAAGTACCGCCCACTATATGGCATGCGCGTTTCGATATGTGGGTTCCGTCTCAAAACGGGCATGAAAAAACGGGCTGTGCGTAATCGCACAAGCCCGTTTTCATAAGGTTTTGGACTAGTCGCGGACGGTGAGGATCACCGGACCGTTTTCGGTGATGGCGATGGTGTGCTCGCTGTGTGCGCCACGGGAGCCGTCCTCGCTCTTCAGCGTCCAGCCGTCCTTCGGATCCTGGTAGATCTCGTCGGTGGTCTTGAGGAACCACGGTTCGATGGCGATGACCAGGCCCGGACGCAGCTTGTAGCCGTGATGCGCCTTGCCGTCGTTCGGCACGTGCGGATCGCCGTGCATGATATGGCCGACGCCGTGTCCGCCGAACTCCAGGTTGATCGGGTAGCCGTATTCGCGTGCCACGTCGCCGACGGCGCAGGAGACGTCGCCCAGACGATTGCCCGGCTGAGCGGCTTCGATGCCGGCCGCCAAAGCCTCTTCGGTGCACTTGATCAGGCGCAGGTCGTCGGGATGCTGCGTGCCGACGCAGAAGCTGATGGCGGAATCCGCGACCCATCCGTCGACGTTGATCGCCAGATCGAGGCTGACCAGATCGCCGTCCTTCAGGTTGTAGTCGTACGGAACGCCGTGCAGCACGGCGTCGTTCACGGACGTGCAGATGTAGTGCGCGAACGGACCGGTGCCGAAATCAGGCGCATAGTCGACGTAGCAGGACGAGGCGCCCTTGCGGTCCACGATGCGCTTGTGGACGAATTCGTCGATTTCCAACAGATTGGTGCCGACCTTGGTGAATTCCTTCAGGTCGCGCAGGATGCCGCCGACGAAGCGGCCTGCGGGCTTCATCGCTTCAATCTCTTTAGGGGTTTTCAGTTCGATCATGCCTTCAACCCTACTTCGCGGGCCATACACCGGCGAACGATGTTCTCCTTTCTGTATTCCACCTTGCGTTCCACCCGAATATTCGATTCGAATACACGATGTTGTCACCAAAGATGGATAGTGTGAAGCCATGAACAACACTTCGAATTCTTTGGTTTCGGGTATCGATCCGGCATCGTTCTCCGCCGTGACCGGCCCGTCTCAGGACTTGTTCCGCTTCGTCAACGGCCCGTGGGTCGACATGTACCGTCTTCCCGACGACCGTTCCCGGTATGGTTCCTTCGACAAGCTCGCCGAGGATGCGGAAAACCAGATCCGCGACATCCTTGAAGAGGATGATTGCCCAGCCGTCAAGTCGCGCGCTTTGTACCATAGTTTCCTTGACGTCGATGCCATCGACGCGGCCGGACTCGCCGCCATCGAAGACCAGTTGGCTTCCATCGACGAGGCCGAAGACAAGGCCGCGCTCACCCGCGCGCTTGGCGCCATGAACCCGACCGGCGGTCCAGACCTGATCGGCATCGCCGTTTACGGAGATCCGGGAGCGCCGGAGACCAATGTCGTGCACATCGAACAGGACGGTTTGGATCTGCCGGACGAGGCCTACTACAGGGAAGACCATTACGCGCCAATCCGTGAGGCGTATGTCGAGATGGTCGCCAAGCAGCTGAAGAACGCGCATCTTGCGGCCGATGACGAGGATGCCCATGCGCAGGCCAAGCGTTTCCTTGACGTGGAGACGCGCATCGCGGCGAACCATTGGGACAACGTGTCCACGCGCGATTCGGTGAAGACCTATAACCCGACGGATTACGCCGACCTGTGCGCCATGCTCGCCGATGTTGACCTGGACGCTTGGATCGACGCCTGGCAGAACGCTTACGACGCGACCACCGCGGCTGCCGTGCAGCCGTTGGATTTCCGCGGCTGTTTCAGCCACACGATCGTGCATGAGCCAAGCTTCCTCACCGGACTCAACGCGTTCTGGAAGGAAGCGTCGCTGGATGATCTCAAGCTGTGGGCCCGCGTGCATGTGGTGATCGGCTCCACATTGGAGCTTCCCCACGAATTCGACGAAACGAATTTCGACTTCTACGGCAAGACGCTGTCCGGGCAGAAGGAGCAGCGTGTGCGTTGGAAGCGTGGCGTCTCGCTGGTCAACGGCATCTGCGGCGAGGATGTCGGCCGCGAATACGTGAAGCGTCACTTCCCCGAAACCTCCAAGCAGCGTATGGAGCAGCTGGTCGGCAATCTCATCGACGCCTACCGTGTGTCCATCTCCAATTCCACTTGGCTTGGCGACGAGACCAAGGCCAAGGCATTGGAGAAGCTGTCCAAGTTCGTGCCGAAGATCGGCTACACGAACCATTGGCGTGACTATTCCGCGCTGGATGTGCGCGAGGACGCCGGCTTCGCCCAGAACATGCGTGCCGCGAACCTGTATGAGACCGGCTACCAGCTGGCCAAGGTGGGCAAGGCCGTCGACAAGGACGAATGGCTGATGAATCCGCAGACGGTGAACGCCTACTATGAGCCGTCCATGAACGTGATCGTGTTCCCGGCCGCCATTTTGCAGCCGCCGTTCTTCAACCCGGATGCCGAGGATGCCGCGAACTACGGCGGCATCGGCGCGGTGATCGGCCATGAGATCGGCCACGGTTTCGACGACCAGGGCTCGCAATACGACGGCGACGGCAAACTCAACGACTGGTGGACCGAAGAGGACAAGGCCAATTTCAAGGCGCTCACCCAGAAGCTCATCGACCAGTACAACGAGTTCGTGCCGACGCAGCTCGCCGAAAAGTATTCGGATGACCCGTCGAAGGCCCCTCATGTGAACGGCGCGTTGACCATCGGCGAGAACATCGGCGATTTGAGCGGTGTGAACATCGCTCTCAAGGCCTATGCGTTCGCTCTCGATGAAGCGGCCGGCCGCGGCAAGGATGGTTCCACGGAAGCCATCGAAGCCGCGCTTGCCGATGCTCCTGAAATCGACGGCTTCACCGGCCTGCAGCGTTTCTTCCTGAGCTACGCTTCGATTTGGCGCACTAAGAATCGCGACGAGTTGGCGGAGCAGTATCTGCAGATCGACCCGCACTCCCCCGCCGAATGCCGTACGAACGGCATCGCCCGTAATGTGGACCTGTTCCACAAGGCGTTTGGCGTGCAGCCCGGCGACGGCATGTGGCTCGCACCGGAGCAACGCGTGCGCATCTGGTAACAGGCCATGCCAGCGATCGCATAAGCGTCAGGCAATCGTCAGAAGCCATCGCCGCCGAATTCCTCACGTAGGGGTTCGGCGGCGTTGCTATCCGTACCGGCCTGCGAGCCGCCTTGCTCGTCAACGCCGGAACTCTGCCCGTCCATCGCATTGACTGAAGTTTCGCCCCGCTGTTGGGCGGCTTGCACATATGGATCACGTCCTAAAGCCTGTCCAGGCTGCGCGTCTTGCTGGCCGGAATCGTTTTTCTTGGCGAGTTTGCGGAAGGTGGAGACACCGTAGCTCAAATCATGCCCCGCCGCATTCGCTTCCATGACGAGTTTCGACTGTTGCTTGCCGTTCTGGTCCACCCAGCTTTCCGCCGCCAGCACGCCGGTCACGATGACCGGTTCGCCTTTTTTGAACGATTGGCAGATGCTTTCGGAAAGGCCTCGATATGCCTTCACCGTGATCCATGTGGTGGGCAGGTCCTTCCACTGTTGCGTTCGGCCATCGAAATAATGTCTGGTGCTGGCCAGCCGGAATGAGCTGGCATGCGGCATGCCTTCCCGATTGAATTGCGTGGGCTGGCCGCCCACATATCCCGTGATGGTGAGGAGACCCTGCTGCTGCGCCATGTTTGGCCCTTTCTGTTTGACGAATGATGGACCGCGGAAAGCGCCGTTGACGGCACGGAAGCGACAGGCAGTGAGGTGGATTTATGGTGAGAGAGGGTAAACTGCATGCCCTTCCCGCATCTTCACGTTTCCGCGGTAAGACCACTATCGCCGAACGTTCCATCCGTCTGCAAGCCCAACCGGAGAATGTGGATAACTTGAGATCGTCGGGCGAGTCGTGGATTGTCGGTGGATAATTTCGACTTATCCACCGACATCCACAATCCTCATGTGCGTGAGATGCGCACGGTATTCCCCATGAAAAACAAAAAACGGAAGACCACCTGCTTGATGGTCTTCCGTTGCCGTATGTCGTTCGTCGGATCAAACCGACGCGCTACGGATTGCCGTATGTCACTTGAGCAGTGCAGCGACGCGGTCCGCGATCGCCTGCGCGGCGTCCGCGACCGGCACCGCTTCGGCGTTCTCACCGTTGCGGTCGCGCACTTCGATGGTGCCGTTGTTGACGGTGTCGCGGCCGGCGACGGCGATGATCGGCACGCCGATGAGTTCGGCGTCCTTGAACTTGACGCCCGGAGACACCTTCTTGCGGTCGTCGAAGATGACTTCGATGCCCTTGGCCTCAAGCTCACCGATCAGCTGTTCTGCGGCTTCGAACGCGGCCGCATCCTTGCCGGTGGCCACGACGTGCACCTGTGCCGGCGCGATGACTGCCGGCCACGCCAGACCCTTCTCGTCGTGATGGGTTTCGGCGATGCAGGCCATCACACGGGAGACGCCGATGCCGTAGGAGCCCATCCACACCGGAACGGTCTTGCCGTTCTGGTCGAGCACCTTCAGGCCGAGCGCGTTGGAATACTTGAGGCCCAGCTGGAACACCTGGCCGATTTCCACGCCGCGCTCGAAGCTCAGCGGGCCGGAACCGTCCGGGCTCATGTCGCCATGACGTACCTGCACGGCTTCGACGGTGCCGTCGGCCTCGAAATCGCGGCCGTACACCAAATCGTAGTAATCCACGTCCTGCTCGTCGGCGCCGGTGAACCATGCGGAACCGCGTGCCACGTGCGCGTCGATCAGGTAGCGCAGCGCGTCACCGGTCTCGGACGCGTTCTCGGCCTTCTTTCCGTCGTGTGCCTGCGGGCCAAGCGCCATCGGTCCGATGTAGCCCTTGACGAGTTCCGGATGCTTCTTCAGATCCTCGTCGGTGGCTTCCTCGATCTCGGCCGGGGTGAACTGCGCCTCAAGACGCTTCATGTCGACGGTACGGTCGCCCGGAACGCCTACGACCACGAGCTCGCGCCACGGCTCGTCGTGGTCTTCGTCCTGCGGATGCATGACGGCGATGACGACGTTCTTCAGAATGTCGGAAGCCTGCCAATCGCGGCCGTCGGAACGAGGATGGTTGGCGTTGGCGAATTCGACCATCTTGTCGATGGTGGCCGCGTCCGGGGTCGGGCGCTTTTCGGCTGCCGGCGTTGCGGTAAAGTCGATGGCTTCCGGTTCCGGAGTGGTCAGCGCCTCGACGTTCCAGGCCTTGCCGGACGGCGACTGGGCGAAGGTGTCCTCGCCGATCTCCATCGGAGCCAGGAACTCCTCGGATTCGAAGCCGCCCATCGGGCCGGCCATGGCGTGCACCGGCACGTACTTCAGGTCGAGACGGTTGAAGATGCGCTCGTATGCGCCGCGCTCGTCCATGTATGCCTTGACGAGGCCTTCCTTGTCGAGGGTGAAGGAGTAGGCGTCCTTCATGATGAACTCGCGGCCGCGGATCAGGCCGGCGCGCGGACGGAACTCGTCGCGGTACTTGGTCTGGATCTGGTAGAGGGTCACCGGCAGGTCCTTGTAGGAGGAGTACAGGTCCTTGACCAGCAGGGTGAACATTTCCTCATGGGTCGGGGCCAGCAGGTAGTCGGCCTCGTGGCGGTCCTTCAGACGGAAGATGTTGTCGCCGTATTCCTCCCAGCGGTGGGTGGCCTCATACGGCTCGCGCGGCAGTAGTCCGGAGAAGTGGACTTCCTGGGCGTCGATGGACGCCATCTCCTCGCGGATGATGTTCTCGATCTTGTTCAGGACATTGAGGCCCAGCGGCAGCCAGGTCCAGATGCCCGGAGCGGCCTTGCGCAGGTAGCAGGCGCGCTGCAGCAGCTTGTCCGACACGACGTCGGCATCGGCGGGGTCCTCGCGCAGGGTGCGCAGGAACATGGTAGACATACGAAGTGCTTTGGTCATACGTTCCAAATTACTCAGGTAAGCCGACTTGGATGCGCCACACGTCCTCGAATCGCACACCAATACGCGAAAAACGTTATTTATAGAGTTATAAATAAGTCTAAAGCCGTTTCTATGATACTGGAATCAGCACCATATCGCTTCATAAGGAAAGGACGCAGCATGCGTCACGTCACCGCGCACATTTCGATTTGGAACAAACTCGGCTGGATCGGCATCATCTGCTATTTCGTCTTCGCGGCGGCAGCGCCGGAAGTGCTGGCCGAAGGCAACCAATGGATCGGCCTGTGCCTGGCCGTATTGTGCGTCACGTTGATTTCCCTGCCATGGAAGAAGCCGTTCAATGCGATTGCGCTGGCCGGCATGGTGATATGGATCATCGTCACGCGGGCGATTCCAGGTCTTGAGTTCCTGCAGCGCAACCCGCTTTGGTTGCCCGTCGGACTGGCCTGCGTGATCGCCAGCTGTTGGGACCCCGATCCGGAAAGCGTCGAGGACGAAGTTGAGCTCGACCCGGATCTTGCGCGTTCCCTGCAGGCGATGGGCTGATATTTAGCAGCGGGTCAGAACAGCACGTCCTGCGCGAATTCGTCATCCTCACCGGCCGGTTGCGGCATGCGGGCGCGGAATGCTCCGACACCGTCGGAGGCAAGCGTATCGGCGGCCTGCGCCGACTCCAATCGCAATTGTCCATCAAGACGGACCGCGTCCGGTGAGACCAGGAACATGCGCTCGTTGACGCCTTGCAGATACAGGCCGTCGAGCCCTTCCACTCGCGACAGCGCCACGTATCCCATGCCCGGCGCGAATGTGCGTCGCAAATCCATGACGGCACGATCGAGTGTCATGCCTTGCGATTTGTGGATGGTGATGGCCCACGCGCAGCGCAACGGCACCTGTTTGACCGTGGCGAGCACGGTATCGCCGTCCTGCATCTGCCAGGAATTCGGCTTCATGGTGACGATGTTGCCGTTTTCGAATTCGACGATCGGCCAGCCGCCCTGCGATTGCGTGGTGAATCCACGCACGGTGCCGAGCGACCCGTTGACGTACTGGTGGTCGGTGTCGTTGCGCACCGCCATCACGGCCGCGCCCGTCTTGAGACACAACCGTTCGGGGGCCAGCATGTTCTTTTTGAGCCGTTCCACCAGATTCGCCGCGCCCTCGGATTCGGCGAGGTATTCGTGCGGCTCCTCCTTGATTTCGAACAGGCGCAGGTCATTAAGCGCGTCGGCCTGCCTGTTGACGGGGAACAGGTTCACCGCCTGCTGCCCGGGTTCCGGAATGGCCCCCAACCGGGTCAGCAGCACATTGCGGTCGCCATCGTCCACCGCGCCTTCGCGAATGTCGGTCAGCACGTTCAACAGCTGGCCGTCATCCTGACGATGCTGTTCGGTCAGATAGCAGACAACAGGGTTCAATTCGCGCCACACCAACGATTCGGTGACGAAACCTTCGGGATTGAGTCCGGCGCGCATGTACCGCTCGCGACTGGCCAGATATTCGGCGGACGGCGCGATCAGGTCGTTGTTGCGTCCCGATACCGAAACCGGCGGCAGCTGGAAAAAATCGCCGGACAACACCACCTGCAGCCCGCCGAACGGACGTTCGTCGCGGCGGATGATGCGGCAGATCCGGTCAACCATGTCGAACAGCCACGCGTGCAGCATGGAGACCTCGTCGATGATGAGGATGTCGGCTTCCCGCAGCTTGCGTTTGCGGCGTGTGCGAACGGTTTTGACCAGATTGTCGGTCAATGCCGTGGCCAAGCCGATGCCGCTCCAGGAATGGATGGTGGTGCCGTTGATATGCGTGGCAGCGATGCCCGTGGATGCGGTGACGGCCACGGATGCGCCGTCGGCACGCGCCTGCCGTATGAATTCGTTGAGCACGTAGGTTTTGCCGGCACCGGGCGCGCCCGTCAGGAACACGCTTGCGCCGGAACCCAGAATCGCAAGCGCCTCGGATTGCCTCATTACGCCACCTTCTTTACGTCACCGCGCCCCATGCAACGAAATCGTCAGGCAACCAGCCTGTCCACAACCTTGAGCACACCGCGCTCGACGTTCGACGGTGCGATGTAGCGCGCGGCGGCCTTCAAATCGGGGTGTGCGTTGCCCATGGCGAACGACCAGTCGCCCGCCTCAAGCATGAGCAGATCGTTGAGGTAGTCGCCGAACACCGCCGTCTGCGCGGGTGTGACGCCGAGCACGCGCTGCAACGCCTCGACGCCCTGCTTTTTGTCGGTTTCGATGTTCATGATGTCCACCCACAGTTTGCCGGAGACGACCACCTGGTAGTCCGCGCGCAGATGTGTGAGCTTTTCGTTGGTGAATCGTTCGGAGCCGTCAAGGTCGAGGATCGCGAGTTTCAGAACGATTTCGGCGTCGCCGTCAGGGGTGTAGGCGGACGGTTCCTGCGCGAAGTCGAGCACTTCGTGCAGATCGTCCACGATGCTCAGCGCCGCGTAGTATTTGCCGACTTCATCGAGGAACGGCTTGTCGGAACGCTGCACGTATGCCGATTTGAGGCCACACACCACCAGTCCCACGTTATGCTCGCCGGAGGCAGCGGCGTCGTCGACCAGGTCGATGACGTGACGCGTGACGTCCAAATCGACGCCATGCACTTCCACGACTTTGCCGTCGAGCGCCACCACATTGCCGTTTTCCGCGATATAGGACAGTTCTCCCCCGTCGAGAATCTCCGCGGCTTTGCCGGCGAACATGTTGCGCAGCGTGGCGTATTGGCGTCCGGACGCGGGCACGAATTCGACGCCACGGCGTTTGAGCCGGGCGAGCATGGGCCAGAATCCGTCGGGGATTCGGCTTCGTTCGTCAAGTAACGTGCCGTCCATGTCGGCGACCACAAGGCGGATATCCTGCGGTTGGCCGATGGTGGTCCAATCAGCTGCGGTCATGCGGTTCCTCTCGCTGGAGTCGTGCTGTCAGTCCTTGTTGAGCAGGCTGGTTTCCTGGATTTCAGAGGCGATGGCCTTCGCCTCCGCTTCGCTCGGACCGGGCACCGGGGCCATGAACGCCTTGCGGTAGTAACGCAGTTCGTCGAGCGATTCGATGATGTCGGCGAGCGCGCGGTGGCCGCCGTTCTTCGGCGGACGGTTGAGGTAGACGGCCGGATACCAGCGGCGGGCGAGTTCCTTGAAGGTGCTCACGTCGATGGTGCGGTAGTGCAGGTTCTCCATGAGTTCCGGCATGTAGTGGTCAAGGAACTTCTTGTCGGAGCCGATGGTGTTGCCGGCGAGCAGCGGCTTGACGCCGGCCGGAGTGAATTTCCTGACGTATTCGATGACCTTGGCTTGCGCTTCGTCGAGGCTCAGACCGTGTTCCCATTCGTTGATCAGGCCGGAACGGGTGTGCATGGCGCGCACGAAGTCATTCATGTGGTCGACAGCCTTCTGACTGGGCTTGATCACATAGTCGACACCTTCGTCGAGCACGTTCAGGTCGAAGTCGGTCGGCACCACGGAAACCTCGACGAGCTCGTCGCCGCCGAAGATATCCAGGCCGGTCATCTCGCAGTCGATCCAGATCAGACGTGAGCCTTCGGACGTGTATGTTTCGCCATCGTGTGCATCTACCATCGTTGCCTCTTTCGATTGGTCCGCGGTCGCGCCCTCTGCGCAGGCCGAACATATGAAGATACCGCAGGGTAGGTACGTCGGACCGTCATTGTTGGAAAACGGTCGTTGGAAACAGGAAAGCCGTCCGCGCCCAAATGGAGGGACGCGGACGGCTGGAGCGCGCTGCCGGTTCGATGGTTCAGCGCACGAGTGCGGTATCCGGCACGGACACCCTCAGATCGGGGCATCCTGCGTGCGGTCAATCGGCCAGTTTGAGCCAAGCGCTGGTATCTTGCGGCAGCTTGCCATCGTCGGTAAGCGGTCCTGATGTCAGCAGCACTTCGCCTTGCGGCAACGTGATCGGTTCTTCGCCGAAGTTGGTGATCGAGGCCCAGCCGTTGGCACGGCGGTACGCGATGGTGCCACCCGGGAAACCGTTGGCGCCGTCATGCGCCTTGCCGGGCTGGTCTTCCGGAAGCCATTCGAGACTCAGGTCGGTGGTCTGCAACTCATGTCGCAATGCCAGCACGCGGCGGTACAGGTTCAGCATGGAATCCGGGTCGGCCGATTCGACATCGACCGCGAAATCCTTGTACCACTTGGGTTGCGGCAGATGCGGCTCGGCCTTCGCGTCTGCCGGCGAGAATCCGAAGGAGCCGCCATGGCCGAACTCATCGTTCGGATCGTCCAGCTGCGGAGCGTCGGCCGCAACCCACGGCAGCGGCACACGGCAGCCGTCACGGCCTTTGGTGCTGGCGGAACGGGAGGTGCGCCATGCGGACGGATCCTCCAGCTCATCCCACGGAATGTCGGCCACTTCGAACAGGCCGAGTTCCTCGCCTTGATACACGTAGGCGGAGCCGGGCAGCGCCATCTCCATCATGATCGCGGCGCGGGCGCGCTTGGTGCCGAGCGCGCGGTCCTCCCGGTATGTGGTGCCGTCGCGCAGCAGCCAGTCGAGCGGCAGTCGATGGTATTCGCCGGTCGGCACCTGGGGCAGCGCGTAGCGGGTGGCATGGCGGACCACGTCATGGTTGCTCATCACCCAAGTGGCGGTGGAACCGGACCGTTCGGCGCTTTCCAGACCTTCCTCGATGGCGAGGTGCATGTCGTCGCGGATCCAATCCTTCTTGGCGAACTCGAAGTTGAAGATCTGGCCGAGATCGTCCGGGGAGGCGTACAGATGCTGGCGGCTTGGTCGGACCCACGCCTCAGCCACGGCGAACGCCGGCGGATCGTACTCGTTGAACACCTTGCGCCACTCGTGGTAGATGTCGTGCACTTCGTCGCGGTCGATCACCGGATGGGAGCCGTCTTCGGGCTGATCGTTGGTGCACCAGACCACATAATCGTCCAGATCATCGCGGTCGAGATCCTTGGCCAGGCCGTGCGCCACGTCCACGCGGAAGCCGTCGGCACCGTGGTCAAGCCAGAAACGCAGGGTTTTGATGAAATCGGCGCGCACGTCCTCGTTTTTCCAGTTCCAGTCCGGCTGTTCCTTGGTGAACATGTGCAGATACCATTGGCCGTCGGGCACGCGCGTCCATGCAGGGCCGCCGAAGTGGTTCTGCCAGTTGGTCGGCGGCTCGTCGCCGTTCGGTCCCTTGCCGTCGCGGAAGATGTAGCGGTCGCGTTCCAGCGAGCCGGGTTTCGCGGCCAACGCGGCCTTGAACCATTCGTGCAGGTTGGAGCTGTGGTTCGGCACGATGTCCACGACGATTTTGATGCCGTCGGCATGCGCGGCTTTGGCGAGCGCGTCGAAATCGTCCATGGTGCCGAGTTTCGGATCGACGTTGCGGTAGTCGTCCACGTCATAGCCGCCGTCGGCCAGCTGGGACGGGTAGAACGGGCTCAGCCAGATGGCGTCGACGCCCAGTTCCTTCAGATACCCGATTTTCTCGGTGACGCCGGCGATCTGGCCGAGGCCCTCGCCGCGGGAATCCTTGAAGGAACGTGGATACACCTGGTAGACCACGGCCTGCTTCCACCACAGCGACGGATCGTTGACTTCGGTCATGTTGTCCCCTTTCATACAAACGCTTGTGCACCGTGCGCACGTATCACAACTCCGTACGTAGAACGATTTTCGTTGATTTTCCTACGATGGTTATGTTGTGTTGTGTAGCTTCGTTGCTGTTATCGCATTGCTTGACATAATCAATAATAACGCTTGTGCAAAAAAGCGCAAACCACAGGAGGCAGAACAAGGTGGCAGCACTTCAAAAAGCAAGCAATAACAACACCTGAAGCCATGCAAGCGTTTTTACAAAAGCAGCGTGTCGTGATAGAGTGAAGCAGTCGCGGGCAACCGACCGCCCGCATAGTCCACCCTAAGGAGCCATCCGACCATGCCACGAACCACCATCGCAGACGTAGCCCAGGCAGCCGGAGTGTCCGTCTCCACCGTGTCCCGCGCGCTTCGCGGGCTCGACAGGGTCAGTCCCGAAACCAGGGAACGCATCGAGCAGGAGGCGAAGCGCCTGCATTTCTCCTTTTCGAAAAGCGCGTCGTCCCTGGCGTCCGGCAAAACCATGCGAGTCGCCGTGCTGCTGCCGAACGAAATCAGCAGCTGGTTCAACGCCCACGCCTTCGAAGGCATTTACGAGGTGATGTCGAAGGCCGGATACGACATCGTTCCTTACATCGTGTGGACGCAGGACGATTTGGATGCGTTTTTCCAAAATCTTCCGGGCAACCGCAACGTCGACGCGGTCATCGAGGCGTCATTTGACTTCGACGAGGCGAAGAAGCAGGTGCTTGGCGATCTGACCATTCCGGTGGTCGGCATGAACGCGCCGAGCACGCACGGTCTCGACGCCGGCGTCGCCATCGACGACGAGGCTTCCATGGCGACGATTGTACGGTTCCTCAAATCGTTAGGGCATAAGACGCTCGCCTACATCGAACAGCCCATCAACACCACGCCGTTCGTCTGCTCCGACAGGCTGCGCAAGAAGGGATTCAGCGAAGCCTCACAAGCTTGCGGTTACGCGGATGAAGACATCATCGTCATGCCGTCACTATCCCATATCGATGCTCGCAGCGAGCAGGACATCTATTCCGGCATCGTCGCGCAGCTGCTCAGCGCTCCAAAGCAGCCGACCGCCATCTGCGTCTCCGTCGACGCCGTGGCCGCTCCCCTGCTGAAGGAGCTGCGGCGCATGGGATGGCGCGTGCCACAGGACGTGTCGCTGGTCGGATTCGATGATGACGACACCGCCACCGCATTGGATCTGACCACCATGCATCAGGATCCGGCGGAAATCGGCCGTATCGCTGCACGTAAGACGCTTGCGCTGCTCAATGGCGAGACGCTTGACGAGCCGTTCACCGTCATGCCGACGTCGCTGGTGCTGCGTGGCACCACGGAACGCGTAAGTTGACGTTCATACGGTGCCATCGACATGGCTCAATTAACTAAACGTCACTAGACCAATGGCTGTCGAAAACGCACGAAACCCGTCCAGCGGCATTCCTGCCACCGGACGGGTTTCGTATTATCTAGCGTTTAGTCGCGTCGTATGCGTTTCGCGCGGTATTCGCCAATCACTGACGGCCGGAGTAGTTCGGCGCCTCGGCGGTCATGACGATGTCGTGCGGATGGGATTCGCGCAGGCCAGCGTCGGTGATGCGGATGAAGCGGCCACGTTCCGGCATTTCGGAGATGTTGTGCGCGCCAATGTAGAACATGGACTGGTGCAGGCCGCCGATCATCTGGTACAGCACGGCGTTGAGCGGTCCGCGGTACGGCACTTCGCCTTCGACACCTTCCGGAACGACCTTGTCGTTGGAGGTGACGTCGGCCTGGAAGTAACGGTCCTTGGAGTAGGACTTCTTGCCACGCGGAGCCATGGCGCCCAGGGAGCCCATGCCACGGTACAGTTTGTACTGCTTGCCGTGCAGGAGCACCTTCTCGCCCGGAGCTTCCTCGCAGCCCGCGAGGGTGCCGCCGAGCATCACGGAGGATGCGCCGGCCACGAGGGCCTTGGCGATGTCGCCGGAGTAGTGGATGCCACCGTCGGCGATGCACGGCACGCCAGCGGCGCGGCAGGCCTGGGCGGCCTCGTACACGGCGGTGAGCTGCGGGACGCCGACACCGGCGACCACGCGGGTGGTGCAGATGGAGCCCGGGCCGACGCCGACCTTGACGGCGTCGACGCCGGCGTCGATCATGGCCTGCGCACCCTGGCGGGTGGCGACGTTGCCGCCGATGATGTCCACGCCATTGAACGCGGAATCGGACTTCAGGCGGCGAATCATGTCGAGAGCCAGCTTGGCCTCACCGTTGGCGGTGTCGACCACGAGCACGTCCACGCCGGCTTCCATCAGAGCGGAAGCACGGTTGTAGGCGTCGCCCAGGAAGCCGATGCCTGCGGCGACGCGCAGACGGCCCTGCTCATCCTTGGTGGCGTCCGGATACTGTTCGGTCTTGACGAAATCCTTGACGGTGATCAGACCGGTCAGGCGGCCTTCGGAATCGACCAGAGGCAGCTTCTCGACCTTGTGCTTGGCCAGCAGGTCGTGCGCGTCTTCCTTGGAGATGTCGGACGGACCGGTGATGAGGTTCTCGCGGGTCATGACCTCGGAGACCTTCAAACGGTCGTAATCCTCGGAAGCGATGAAACGCATGTCACGGTTGGTGATGATACCGACGAGCTTGCTGTCCTTGTCCACGACCGGCAGGCCGGAGATGTGGAAACGGCCGCACAGCTTGTCGAGGTCGGCGAGGGTCACGTCCGGGCTCACGGTGAGCGGATCGCTGATCATGCCGGATTCGGAACGCTTGACGATGTCGACCTGGGCGGCCTGGTCGTCGATGGAAAGGTTGCGGTGCAGCACGCCGATGCCGCCGTTGCGAGCCATGGCGATGGCCATGTCGGATTCGGTGACGGTGTCCATCGCGGCGGAGATCGCCGGGACCTTCATCGTGATGTTGCGTGTGAGATGGGTGGTGGTGTCCACTTCGGACGGAATGACGTCCGTCTCGTTCGGCAGCAGCAGCACATCGTCATAGGCGAGGCCAAGCTGGGCGAAAATCGGAGGGAGTGGGGCGAACGTGGAATCTGCATTCATATCAGGAATTGTAGCCATAGACCCACTATATGAACGTGGGCTGACTTACTGCGACACGGCGCGAAAAGCCGAAATTATCAATCGTAATAAAAGCTGCTTATATCGTTTGGCAAAGCGTTTCATCAGTTTTTCTTGCGATTGCGCCGGACGGACGATCAGCGTCCACCGCGCGTTTTGTCGCCGCGCGCGCGTCCGACCGACGCATGTTGCGCATCGGTTCCGGAGATTGCGTTTTCCTCACGGATTTCGGGAATGCGGTGTTTCAGATACGGGTACATCGTGGCGACCGTCAGCAGCGCCGCCGCAATGAGGAAGCCAATCAGCACATACTGCGCTTTGAAGAACAGAATCATGATCGAGCCGAATGCGATCAGCGACGCCCACCCCCAGAGAATCAGCACCGCGCCCTGCACGGTGTGTCCGATGCGCAGCATGCGGTGGTGCAGGTGCATGCGATCGGGATGCATCGGCGACTGGCCTTTGCTCAACCGCCGCACGATGGCAAGGCACATGTCGAGAATCGGCAGGAACAGCACGAGCATCGGCAGCAGAATCGGCATGAACACCGGCAGGTAGATGCTGGCGTGGATGGATGCCGGGTCGAGACGGCCGGTCATGACGATCGACGCGCAGGTGATCAGGTAGCCAAGCAGCATGGAACCGGAGTCGCCCATGAACAGTTTTGCGGGATGCCAGTTATGCAGGATGAAACCGACGCAGGTGCCGACCATGGCGATGTCGATCAGCGTTGCCATGGATGCGTACGACGGCGAGCTTCTTGCGATGATGTACGAATAGATGGCGAAGGCGATGCCGCCGATCGCGACGATGCCCGAAGCGAGGCCGTCAAGACCGTCCACGAAGTTGACCGCGTTGATGGACGCGACGATAAGGAACGCGGTGATGGCCATCGACAGGCTCGGCGACGCGGTGACGAGCGAGCCGAGAGGCAACGAGATGATCTGCAGGCCGCCCCAGGCCACAAACACGGAGATGAGCAGCTGACCGGCGAGTTTGAGCATCCAGTCAAGGTCCCACAAATCGTCGGCCATGCCCAGTAGGCTGATCATGATGGCGCCGGCTAGAATCACCCATGCCTGATGCGATTGGGCGAACAGGCCTTCGATGAAAGGGATGCGAGAGGCGAACAGCATGGCAACGGTGAAGCCGATAAGCATGCCCAGTCCACCCATGCGTGGCGTCGGCACGGTATGCACGTCGCGTGCACGCACTTCGCCGACTGCGCCGATTTCGATGGCGATGTGCCGGATCAGCGGCGTGAGCAGATAGGTGACGCCACCTGCGACCGCGGCAATGAACAGGTAGATTCTCATGCGCCCAAAGCACCGCCATTCAGTGTTAAAGCCTTACGGATGACCAGCTCGCGAATCACTCCCTCCCGAAGAATCGCGATGCCGTCGCGCTCGTGCGGGTCGGCTGCAACCACCGTGGACGATACATGTCCCGGAGTCGCTCCCCCGTCCAAATACAGATCCACCGCATCTCCCAGCGCGTCCGCGGCTTCCTGCACCGTTTGTGCGCTTTCCTCGCCGGAACGGTTGGCGCTGGTGGCGGCCAACGGCCCGGTGGCTCGCAGAATACGCAGCGCGACCGCGGAATTGGGGATGCGCACGCCCTGTGTGGCTTTGCCGGTTGTCGGATCATGACGCAACGTGGCAAGCGAACAGTCGTCTTCCGCTTCCGCTATCGGCGAAAAAGCGCCCGGCATGAACATGGCGGCCAGACGGTTGAGCGGCACCGGCAAGGTCAGATGCAGCTTCTCCATGCTTTCGATTGACGGCAGCAACACCTGCAACGACTTGTATTTCGGTCGTTGTTTGGCTGCGAACACCTTGCGGATCGCCTCGATGTTACGCGGATCGCAGGCGACGCCGTACACCGTGTCAGTGGGGATGACCACCAATCCGCCATCATGGATGATTTCAACGGCCCGGGCAAGGGATTCGTCGTTTACTGTGCAAATCTCGCTCATGACACCTCCCTTTCAGCCAGTCAACTTACCTATTGTAAGGCATGGCTCGATGGCGCGCCCGAATGGAGGGAACACGACCGGCGAATATTCCATCGGATATAGAAAAAGCCCTGTCGGTTTGGATGCGTCCAAGCCGACAAGGCGGATACGGCACGAATCAGGCGCCCAGATACGCCTTGCGCACCTGCTCGTTATTGAGCAGTTCCTTGGCGTCGCCTTCCATCGTGATACGGCCGGTTTCCAGCACGTATGCACGGTCGGCGATCGACAGCGCCATCTTGGCGTTCTGCTCGACCAGCAGAATCGTGATGCCCTGCTCGTGCAGCTTGCGGATGATGGAGAAGATCTCCTTGACGAGCTTCGGGGACAGGCCCATGGACGGCTCGTCCATGAGGATCGTCTTCGGATGGCTCATCAGCGCGCGGCCCATCGCCAGCATCTGCTGCTCGCCGCCGGACAACGTGCCGGCCTTCTGGTTACGGCGTTCCTTCAGACGGGGGAACAGGCCGTAGACCATGTCGAGGTCCTTCTTGAGGTCCGACTGGTCCTTCAGGCTGAACGCGCCCATCTCCAGGTTCTCTTCGACGCTCATGCGTGTGAAGACGTGGCGCCCTTCCGGAATGTGCGCCATACCGAGGGTCACGATCTTGTTGTTGTGGGTTTTCAGCAGATCCACTCCGTTGTACATCACGGAACCGGATTTCGCCGGTACCAGACCGGTGATGGTGTGCAGCGTGGTGGTCTTGCCTGCGCCGTTCGCGCCGATCAGGGACACGATCTCGCCGGCGTTGACGGTGAAGCTGATGTCCTTGACGGCTTCGATGGCACCGTACGAAACGGAAAGGTTCTTGACTTCCAGCATCAGGCTTCCTCGCTTTCGTGCTTGGCATCGTCGCTGTCGGTATCGTCGTCGGAACCCAGGTATGCGGAGATGACCTGCGGGTTGTTGGCGATCTCCTCCGGCGTGCCGGCGGCGATGGTGCGTCCGTAGTCGAGCACCTGGATGCGCTGGCAGACGTTCATCACCAGGCTCATGTCATGCTCGATCAGCAGGATGGCGATGCCGAAGCGGTCGCGGATGGTGTTGATGCAGTTGAGCAGGTCCTCGGTCTCCGTCGGGTTCATGCCTGCCGCCGGCTCGTCGAGCAACAGCAGTTTCATGCCGGTGGCAAGCGCACGGGCGATTTCCAGCTTGCGCTGGGCGCCGTACGGCAGGTTCGCCGCCTCGGTTTCGGCCAGGCCCTCTAGTCCGAAGATCTTGAGCAGGTCGATGGCTTTGGCGTGCATCTCGCGTTCCTGCTTCCAGAATTTCGGCGTGCGGAAAATCGCGCCGCCCATGTGGTAGCTGAACGATTCGTTGAATGCGACCAGCACGTTCTCCTCGACGGTCATCTGTCCGAACAGGCGGATGTTCTGGAAGGTTCTGGCGATTCCGGCGCGCACCACCTGATACGTCTTCTTGCCGTTCATGCGTTCGCCGTCCAGGAAGAACTCGCCTTCCGTGGGCTGGTACACGCCGGTCAGCAGGTTGAACACGGTGGTTTTGCCGGCGCCGTTCGGGCCGATCAGGCCGACGAGCTCGCCGGAGTTGATGGTCATGTTGAAGTCGGATACGGCTTTGAGGCCTCCGAAGGTGATGCCGAGATGTTCGGCTTTCAGGATGGGCTCGCTCATGCCTGCGCCTCCTTGGTGTCGGCGGCCGTCTCGACGGTTTCGTCCGTCTTGGCGGTGTCCTTGGCTGCCTTGGCGGTGGATTCAGCCTGCTTCGACTTGCCGTGCGCCTTGACCTTCATCGGGTAGAACAGCTTGTTGATGGTCTTGGTCAGGGAGAATTCCCAGTTGCCGAAGATGCCCTGCGGGCGGAAGATCATGATGAGCACCAGCGCCACCGAGTACACGAGCATGCGGTAGGTGGAGAAGGCGCGCAACAGCTCCGGCAGGATCGTCAGCGCGATGGCGGAGACGATGGAACCTGTCAGCGAGCCCATGCCGCCGAACACGACCATGATCACGTAGTTGATCGATTGCAGCCATCCGGCCATCGCGGGGTTCAGCGAGCCGATGTACTGGGCGAAGATGCCGCCGGCGATGCCCGCGAAGAACGCGGAGATAGCGAACACGAGCACCTTCATGTAGGTGATGTTGATGCCGGACGCGCTTGCCGCGATCTCGTCGTCGCGGATGGCCTTGACGGCACGGCCGTAACGGGAGCGGGCGAACATGAACAGCAGCACGACGGTGACGACGGTGATCCAGAACACGACGTACAGGTTGGCGAGTCGGTCGATGCCGATCAGCGCCTGGCCGGCCGCGCCCTTGTCGAGGCCCATGCCGCCGGCGACCTTCAGGTTCTGGATGATCACGCGGATGATTTCGCCGAAGCCCAGCGTGATGATGGCGAGGTAATCGCCATGCAGACGCAGTGCCGGAATGCCGACCAGGATGCCGAAGATGCAGGCGACCACGCCGCCGGCGAGCGTCGTCAGCAGGAATCGCAGCGTCGGATCCATCGCAACGCCGTTGGCGACGAGCAGCTTGCTCAGCAGGGCCGCGCTGTACGCGCCGATCGCTTCGAAGCCGCAGCAGCCCAGCGTCAGCTGGCCGAGCACGCCGATGGTGAGGTTCAGAGAGGTGGTCATGATGATGGCGATGCAGCTTGTCATCATGATGCCCTTGATGTAGGTGCTGGCCATGCCGGATTCGCATACACCCATCAGAATGCCGAACAGCACGACGATGCCGACCGCGCACATCAGATAGGACTGTTTGGTGGAAAGCATTGATTTCTTCATGAGGTCACACCTTCTCGGTTTCCGGTTCGCCCATCAGGCCGGACGGCTTGACCAGGAGCACGATGATGAGGATGCCGAACACAATGGCGTCGGAGAACGCGGACGTGATCACACCGCCGGTGATGGTGCCGATGTACGCCTTGGTCAGGCTTTCGACCACGCCGATCACCAGACCGCCGACCATGGCGCCCGGGATGGAGCCGATGCCGCCGAGCACGGCCGCGACGAAGGCCTTCAGGCCCAGCATCGCGCCCATCATCGGGGACACCTGCGGATAGGAAACGCAGTACATCAGCGATGCGACGGCGGCGAGGCCCGAACCGATGGCGAACGTGAGCGTGATGGTGGAGTTCACGTTGATGCCCATCAGGATCGAGGCCTCCTTGTCTTCGGAGACCGCGCGCATGGCCTTGCCCTGCTTGGTGTAGGTGACGAACAGCTGCAGCGCGACCATGATGATCACGCCGAGCACGATGGTGATGATGGTCGCGCCGTCGATCTTCAGCTTGCCGATCGCCAGCGTCGGAATCTGGATGATGGTGGGCACGGTCTGGTAGTCGGCGCCGAAGATGGCCTGGGAGCCGTTCTCCAACAGAAGGCTCATTGCGATTGCGGTGATGAGGGCCGTCATGCTGTTGCCCTTTTCACGAACCGGCTTGTATGCGGCCCTCTCCACGATGACGCCCACCGCCACGCACATGAGGATTGCGGGGATGACGGCCACCCATGCGGGCAGGCCGAACGCGACGATCGCCGGAATGGTAAGCATCAGCACGTAGGAGCCGACCATGATGAAATCGCCGTGTGCGAAGTTGATCAAACGAATGATGCCGTACACCATGGTGTAGCCGAGTGCCACGAGCGAGTACACGCTGCCGATCTTCAGACCGTTGAAGATCTGACTGATGAACATGATGATCTGATCGCCCATCATTCCTCCTTTCAAAAGTTGATGATGCCGGACTTTTGACATAACCGTCCGGCTTGGCCGCTGAAGAAGCCCAGCGGCTGAATATGGTTATTTTCGTCTTGATACGCGAAAGGGAGAGAACCGGTTTCCCGGCCCCCTCCTCTTCACAGATTCAGGCCTTCAGGCAAGCGACGCTCACTTGGCAGGCTGAATGGTGGTCTTGTACTGCGGCTTGCCGTCCTTGAGCTCAAGCACGACGACGGACTTCTTCGGGGAGCCCTTCTTGTCGAGCGTGAAGTTGCCGGTCACGCCTTCGAAGCTCATGCCGGCGATGGCGTTGCGCACGCCTTCGCGGGTGGCGTTCTTGCCGGCCTTCTCGATGGCCTGCTTCATCATGTACACGGAGTCGTAGCCCAGTGCGGTGAAGGTGTTCGGATCGGCGTTCTTGTTGGCCTTCTTGTAGGACTTGATGAAGTCCTGCACCTTGGCGTTGGAGGTGTCGTCCGGAGAGTAGTGGGTGGTGTAGAGCACCTTGTTGTACAGCGACTTGTCGTCGGTCATCTTCAGGCCGTCGTAGCCGTCAGGACCCATCACATAGCCCTTGTAGCCGACGGAGCGGGCCTGCGGGATGATGTACGGACCAGCGACGGAGTAGTAGTACGGAGCGTACAGGAACTCGGCGCCAGCGGCCTGGATCTTCTGCAGCTGGGAGGAGTACTCGGTGTCGTCGGCGCTGGAGGAGTTCTCTTCGGCCACGACGTCAAGGCCGGCCTTCTTGGCGGCAGCGGCGAAGGCCTTGCCCACGCCGGAGGAGTACGGATCGCCGGTGCCGTACAGCACGGCGACCTTCTTGACCTTCAGGGTCTCGGCTGCGAACTTGGCAGCGATCTCACCCTGGTAGGAGTCCTTGAAGCAGGTGCGGAACATGTAGCCACCGGTCTCGATGGAGTCGGAGGTGGCGGCCGGTGCGATGGCCGGCAGCTTGGACTGGTCGGCCAGCGGAGCCACTGCCGCGGTGGTGGAGGAGATGGTCGGGCCGACCACGCCGAGCACGCTGTTGTCGCCGGCGAGCTTGTTGAAGGCGTTGGAGGCTTCGGTGGCGTCGCCCTTGTCGTCCATGGACTCGAGCTTGACCTTCTTGCCGTTGATGCCGCCCTTGGCGTTGATCTCATCCACAGCCAGCTTGAAGCCGGCGACCTCGGCCTCGCCGTATGCGGCGGCGGTGCCGGAGTTGGTGGTGACGGAGCCCAGCGTGATGGTATCGCTGTTGGCCGCGCTACCGTTGGAGCTGCTGGAATCGTCCATGCTGCCGCCGGAGCAGGCAGCGAGGGACATCGACATTGCGCCTGCCGCGATCAGGGCGACGCACTTGGCGGAGAACTTCGCGTTCATTCCGTTCTTCCTCTTTTCTTGAAAACGCTGCACATTCCTTTCAACGCGCACCTTGGAAAAATCATGTTCATCTCAACCCCCGTGCGCGGAACCACGGCGACCACTCATGACGGACGCCCGTTCTCTCTCTGTGCATTCCGATTGTTCTTTATAGCCTGACGGACGGCGGCCTGCATAAAATGTTCTTATAGTGAGACTCAACTTCTGGTTATATCCCCGTCAGCATGGCGCAAAAGAATATAAGTTACTGTGCCGGCTGTTTTTCCGCCGTCAGATAACGTGGCCGTCCGGTGTAGTCGTTATGCACGGTAACGTCGACGAAGCCGCAGGTTCGTGCGAAGGCGGCAAGCCGCTCCCCCTGCGTGATGTCGTGCTCCATCACCATAAGTCCACCCGCACGAAGCAGTTTCGCCGCGCGTGCGATGATGCGTTCCGGAATGAGCGTGCCATCCGCCGAACCGCCGTATAGCGCCAGATCGGGGTCGTAATCGCGCACTTCCGGCTGTTCGGGAATGTCGGCAAGCGGCACGTACGGCGGATTGGTGAGCACGATGTCGATGGTGCCGTCAAGTTGGCTTAACGTCGGCATTTGCGTGGCGTCGGCGATGTCCAGATGATAATTGCCGGCGATTGCGGGATACCGTTTCGCGGTCTCGTCGAGGTTGCGCCGCGTCCACTCGGCGGTCGTAGCGCTTTTCTCGACGGCCCACACCTCGCTGCCCGGCACTTCCGAAGCGAAGGCGAGGCCGATCGCACCGCTGCCGGCGCACAGATCGACCACTTTGGCGCGGTACATGCCGTTTCTGGTGGCCCAGTCGACGCCTTCCTGCACGATCAGTTCGGTTTCCGGACGTGGAATGAACACGCCTGGACCGACTTTCAAATCAAGGTAGCGAAACGGCGCGTGGCCGGTGATGTGCTGCAACGGCTCGCGTTTGACACGACGGGCCAGCATGGTCTGGAAACGTTCCATCGCCGGTTCCGCGTCTTCTTTTTCGGCCAGACGTTCGACGCCATCGCCCATGAGCATGGCTTTGTCCACGTGCTGCAGGTCCGTATGGAACGCTTCGGCGAGCAGCAGTTTGGCGTCGTGCTGCGGAGTGTCGACGCCCGCCGCACGTAGTTCGTCCGCGGCGGAACGCACCGTTTCGAATACCGTCGCCACCCAATCGCCTTACTTCTGGTTGGCGAGACGATCGGCTTCGTCCGCCTGGATGTCGCTGTCGATCACGGCCTGCAGATCGCCGTCAAGCACGGCGTCGAGGTTGTACGCCTTGTAGTTCGTGCGATGGTCGACGATGCGGTTTTCCGGGAAGTTGTACGTGCGGATACGTTCCGAACGGTCCAGCGAGCGCACCTGGGAATGGCGCATATCGGCGGCCTCGGCGGCCTCCTGCTCGTGTTTCATGGCCAGCAGGCGGCTCTTCAGAACGCGCAGTGCCGCCGCGCGGTTTTGGATCTGGCTCTTCTCGTCCTGCATGTTCACGGTGATGCCGGTGGGGATGTGCGTCATGCGGACCGCGGAATACGTGGTGTTCACGGACTGTCCGCCGGGGCCGGAGCTCATGAAGATGTCGATTTTGAGGTCTTTCGGATCGATTTCGATTTCATCGTCGTCCTCGTCGGCTTCCGGGAAGACGATCACGCCGGCGGCGGAAGTCTGGATACGTCCCTGCGATTCGGTGACGGGGATGCGCTGCACGCGGTGCACGCCGCCTTCGTACTTGAGGGAAGCCCACACGCCGTCCTCCGGCGCCGGAGTGCCTTTGGCGCGGATGGCCAGCTGCACGTCCTTGACGCCACCGAGCTCGGTGGTGTTCTCGCTTTGCACGGTGACCGACCAGCCGCGCTTTTCCGCGTATCGCATGTACATACGCAGCAGGTCGCCGGCGAACAGCGCCGCTTCCTCGCCACCGGTGCCGGCCTTGATCTCCATGATCGTGTCACGCGCGTCATCGGGGTCACGCGGAATCAGCGCGGTGCGCAGCTTCTCTTCGGCTGCGGGCAGCTCGCCTTCCAACCGCTTGGCCTCTTCGGCGAAATCGGGATCTTCGGACGCCATCTCGCGGGCCGCCTCCAGATCGTCCTTCACCTGCTTGTATGCGGTGTAGGCGGAGACGATGGCACCCAGTTCGGCGTGGCGCCGACCCAGCTTGCGCATCTTGTCGGGATTGGATGCGACCTCCGGCTCGGCCATCTGCTGTTCGATATTGTGGTATTCCTCAAGCGCGGTGACGGCCGCGGGGAATTGTTCGTCTGCCAATGTACGCCTTTTCTTCGTATCTGCGCTTCAGCGGAATCACTCGTCGCTGAACCTTACTCAACCTGTCCATCATATAAGGTGGCGCGGAAGTGCGGTCGTCGGAGGTAGGCGACGGCACGTCGGTAACGAAAAACGCCAGCCCACGAATGGACTGGCGTTTTCATTGCCTAAGCAATAAGACTCACTTGGCCTTCTTGCCGTAACGCTTCTCGAAGCGAGCCACGCGGCCACCGGTGTCGAGGATCTTCTGCTTGCCGGTGTAGAACGGGTGGCAGTTGGAGCACACGTCGACGGTCATGTGATCGCCGTTGTAGGTGGAACGGGTGACGAAGGTGTTGCCGCAAGAGCAGGTGACCTGCACTGCGTGGTAATCAGGATGGATACCCTGCTTCATAGTTTGTCTCCTAGAGATTCGGGGGACCCGGGTCGCATTGCCCCGATGGCAAGGCGTGAACCGGATAACCTTATGGAGTGTAGGCGATGGCCGGGACACGGTATGCGCCGTCACACGCAGGGCGTACGGACTGCAATCCGCGGATATGCAAAAGACCCGCCGCTTCCGGCAGGTCCGCATGTGCCCTCGCTGGGACTTGAACCCAGGACAAACACCTTATAAGGGTGCTGCTCTAACCAACTGAGCTACGAGGGCAACGGGAGGAAGTATACCCCGACCTCTGCCCGATTGCGGCAGCGTCGACAGATGACCATTGGAAGACCGACGGCAACACGCCAGCAAATCGTTATTTATAAGTTTATAAATAACGTACTAACCTATTAATTAAATCAATGGACGATATACCCATACAGTACACCTCGTCACAGCCATTTCACCGACGAAAGGACACCCATGCGCTACGGTCATTTCGATGATGCCGCAAAGGAATACGTGATTGAAACCCCGGCGACCCCCCTGCCGTGGATCAACTACCTTGGCAACAAGGACTTCTTCTCGCTGATTTCCAACACCGGCGGCGGCTACAGCTTCTACAAGGACGCCAAACTACGCCGCGTCACCCGCTACCGGTATAACAACGTGCCGGCAGACAACGGCTCCCGCTGCTATTACCTGAGCCTGATGGACTCCGATTCCGCCGATGCCAAGCCGGTCGAAACCTGGTCGCCGACCTTCCTTCCGTGCAAGACCCCGCTTGATTCCTACAAGTGCCGTCAAGGCATCGGCTACACCGTGTTCGAAGCTTCCAAGCGAGGCATCGAATCCAAGCTCACCGCCTTCGTGCCGCTGCACACCAATGCGGAAATCAATCGGCTCGACGTGACGAACACCACCGACGAGCCGGCCGTCATCGACGTGACCGGCTCCGTGGAATGGTGCCTGTGGAATGCCGTGGACGACTCGTCCAACTTCCAGCGCAACCTGTCCACCGGCGAGGTGGAGATCGAACGCGAAACCGATGCCACGCTGCTGTACCACAAGACCGAATTCAAGGAGCGCCGCAACCATTACGCGTTCTACGGCGTCAACGCGCCCGTCGTCGGTTTCGACACCAGCCGCGACGAGTTCCTCGGCCAGTTCAACGGCTGGGACACCCCGCAGGTCATCGCCGAAGGCAAGGCTCACGATTCCGTGGCGCACGGCTGGTTCCCGATCGCCGCCAACCGCGTGCGTCTGGAACTCCAGCCGGGCGAAACCGCATCGCTCGTGTTCATGCTGGGCTATATCGAAGTGTCCAAGGACCAGAAATGGGAGGATCCGAACGATCCGGCCAAGGTCGGCATCATAAACAAGAAGCCGGCCCATGAGCTGTTCCGCCGTTTCGCCACCGTCGAACAGGTCGAAGCCGCCTTGAAGGAGCTCAACTCCTACTGGTCCGAACTGCTGACCACCTACAGCGTCGATTCCGGCGACGAAAAGCTCGACCGTATGGTCAACATCTGGCACCAGTACCAGTGCATGGTCACGTTCAATATGTCCCGTTCCGCCTCCTACTACGAGTCGGGCATGGGACGCGGCATGGGCTTCCGCGATTCCAACCAGGACCTGCTTGGCTTCGTGCATCTCATTCCGGAACGCGCACGCGAGCGCATCATCGACATCGCCTCCACCCAAATGGAGGACGGTTCCGCATGGCACCAGTACCAGCCGCTCACCAAGAAGGGCAATGCGGACATCGGTGGCGGCTTCAATGATGATCCGCTGTGGCTCGTGGCCGGCGTGTACGCGTATCTCGCCGAAACCGGCGACGTGAGCATTCTGACCGAACCGGTGCCGTTCAACAACGTCGAGGGCTCCGAACAGCCGCTACTTGAGCACTTGCGCCGTTCAGTGAACTTCACCATTACGCATAAGGGCCCCCATGGCATTCCGCTCATCGGCCGCGCCGACTGGAATGATTGTCTGAACCTCAACTGTTTCTCCGATACTCCGGGCGAAAGCTTCCAGACCGTGGAGAACAACGACACCGGCGTCGCCGAATCCGTGTTCATCGGCGGCATGTTCGTGCTGTACGGCAGCCAATATGCCGACATCCTCGAGCATTATGGACGTCTGGCCGGCATGTCCGACGCCGAAATCGCGTCCGAGGCGGCCAGCGTGCGCGCCGAAATCGGCCAGGTTTCCAAGGCCGTCAAAACCGCCGGCTGGGACGGCGAATGGTTCGTGCGCGCCTACGACGCCTACTCGCGCAAGGTCGGCACGCATGAGGACACCGAAGGCCAGATCTACATCGAACCGCAGGGCATGTGCGTGATGGCCGGCATCGGCCTCGATGACGGCAAGGCGCAGCAGGCGCTGAAGTCCGTCAAGGAACGCCTGACCTGCGATTGGGGCACCGCCATCCTCGCACCCGCCTACTCCACCTACCGCATCGAATTGGGCGAAATCTCCTCCTATCCGCGCGGATACAAGGAAAACGGCGGCATCTTCTGCCACAACAACCCGTGGATCTCCATCGCCAACGCCATCGCCGGCAATGACGACGAGGCATTCGCCGTCTACCAGCGCAACTGCCCGGCGTATGTCGAGGACAAGTCCGACGTGCGCAAGGTGGAACCGTACGTCTACTGCCAGATGGTGGCCGGTCCCGAGGCAGCGACCCCGGGCGAGGGCAAGAACTCCTGGCTGACCGGCACCGCCGCGTGGACGTTCGTGGACGTGTCGCAGTATCTGCTGGGCGTGCGACCGACGCTCGACGGCCTGGCCATCGAACCGCATCTGCCGGAACGGTTCGACCAGCTGACCGTGACGCGCGTGTTCCGCGGCGTGACCTACCGCATCGCCATGAAGCGCACCGGCGAGCGCACGGTGAGCGTCGACGGAGCGAAGATTGGCGGTAATGTGGTTCCCGCTTTGAGCGATGCCAAATCCGTCGATGTCGAGGTCACGTTCTGATGTGAGCATCAGAACGTGCTCACAAACGGGGCGGGCCTACACTCTCCTCAACATGAACATGGATTGCCGGAGCATCTTGCATATAGGTTGTTCCAGCGATCCTCCATCGGTTTCCTGCAACCTTGTGGAAGGCAGGAACCGATCAGAACAGTGCGAATCCGTGTGCCGCATAGAAGGCCGCATGGATTCGCACACACAATCCGTCTAAGGTAGCGATATGCAGTATTGTGAAGACATCATCACCGGCATCGATGGCAGTGAGGCCACGTTCGTCCGGTACGTTCTCGACAACAGCGAGGAGATCGATCCCAAACGTCAACGCCCCAGCGTTCTGGTGATTCCGGGCGGCGGCTATGCCATGACCTCCGACCGCGAGGCCGAACCGATCGCCATGCAGTTCCTCGCGGCCGGATGCAACGCGTTTGTGCTGCGCTATTCCGTCGCGCCATCCGTCTTCCCCACGGCTTTGCTGGAAGCCGCGGAAGCAGTGCAGCGCATACGCGCGCATGCGGACGACTGGCATTGCGACCCCAGTAAGATCGCGGTAATCGGATTTTCCGCAGGCGGTCATCTTGCGGCCAATCTTGCGACCACGGCGGGTGACGACACCATGCGGGCACATGGCTATGACCCTGACGCGGTGCGCCCGAACGCATTGATGCTCGGCTACCCGGTGATCACTTCAGGCCCGCTCGCGCATCGTGGCAGCTTCGACTGTCTGCTTGGCGACAACAGCGATAATCAGGTGGCGTTGGACGCGGTGTCCATCGAACGGCATATCGACGCGAAGACGCCGCCCGTATTCGTATGGCATACCATCACCGACGATTGCGTACCGGTCGAGAACACGCTGATGTTGGTCGATGCCTGCAAGAAGGCCGGCGTGCCGGTCGAGGCGCATCTGTTCCCCCAAGGCGGGCATGGTCTGGCGCTTGGCACTGCGGAAACGGCGTGGCAGGGGGTTAATGGCATCGAGCCATGCGTCCAGCAATGGCCGGTGTTGGCCAACGCGTGGCTACGGCGACTCTTCGCCTAGAGGCCAGAGGGCGTAATAGTATTGGATGGTTTTATGAGGGACACGATGAGCAGGGGTGTAAGGAGCTGGCTATGAGCGTCGCGGCATGGGATGGATTCCTGAATGACCAGAGCAACTGGCCGGCCGCCTCACGCATCGGCAACGCTACGGGGGCCACTACCGCCAGGGACACGCTGGGCGACAAGACCTTCGTCAAACGCAAGCGTATGAGTCAGGAGGAACGCCACCTGCAAATCCTGCAGGCCGCCGTCAAAATCATCGCCACCAAGGGGTTCTGGGGCATGTCGTTGCAGAACATCTCCGACGAGCTGGGCATCACCGAGGCGGCGTTGTACCATTACATCTCCTCGAAGGACGATCTGCTCAACATGGTGCTGTCGGAATGCTACGACACCATCGATGCTGACGAATACAACGCGGTGACGGCCGCCATCGTCGACGCCGACGGGCACCGCGTCTACTACTACCCGCGCTATTGCCTGAACATCGTGCTGTACAATCTGCAGCGCCCCGAGCTCGTGCAGCTGTATTCGGTGCTGAACGGCGAGGCGCTGAACCCCTCGCACCCGGCCCACGATTTCTTCATCGGCCGCCATTTGCGCCAATGGGAGATGATTTGCTCGATGAACTGGCTGCTGCCGCCGGACGTGGACGAGGAACGGTTCTACGACCTGTACACCCTGGCGATGAGCGCCATGGACGGTCTGCAGTACCGTTGGCTGGGTGACAATTCGATGAATCTGCTGGAGCAATGGATGAGCATCTCCGACATCATCTTCCCCGATAGCGAATGGCAGGGCTTCCGCGACCCCTCGGAGCACGACCCGAAGAACGAATCCTGCCTGCTGCCGCTTACCTTGTCGGCACGGCAGTAGCTCTGACCCCGAAGATCAGCAGAGCATTACAGCGGAAGATCGATATCGACCGCCCACCGCTCTTGTGCATATTCGCCATCGGCGGGGCCGTTCACGGGAAGCGGACCCGCCGATTTTCGTATCGGAAGCATCCGCGACTAGCGGATCGGCACCTTCTCCATGCCTTCGACCTCGGTTTCGAAGGCGTAGTAGGCTCCGATCAGACCGGCGTTGTTGGTGTGCCGGCAGCGCTTGACAACCGTGTGGAAATCGCTCCACTGCGGGATCTTGTCGAGCGCCGCATTGACCAGCGGCAGCAATTGCTGTTCACGGCAGATGCCACCGCCCAGCAGCACGCATTCGGGGTCGGCCACGGCGACGATGTTGAAAATGCCGATGGCAAGATAGTCGATCCACCGGTCCACGATCTTGCGCACACGCGGCTCATCGAGACGATGGAACAGGGTGGCCGGCACGATGGAGCCTGTCGGCACGTCGAATTCCTTGGCGTACTCCTCCGCCAGCACGATGGTCGACAGGTAATCCTGCATGGTGTGGAATCCACCGGTCTCATAGTTCGGGATCATCATGCCCAGCTCGCCTGCACGCCAATCCTTGCCTCGGCGGATCCTGCCGTCCAGGAACAACGCACCGCCCACACCGCTGTCGATGGTGATCAGCGCAAAATCGTCGAGTTTGACGGCGTTGCCGCTCAGCTTCTCCGCCATTGCCGCGCAGTTGGCGTCGTTCTCCATCCATGTGGGGATCGGGTCGTCAAGATAGCCCTGCAGTTTTCTGCCGATTTCATGGCCGTACAGTATGCTTAGCGCGCCGGCGGTAACGGCGACCTGCTTCTCCGTGTCGATGAAGCCGGGCACGCTTATGGCGATGCCGTCAAGAGGGGCACGCTGCTTGGAAACAATATGCGCGAGCGCCTGGTAGAAGGGCTCCTCGCCGTCGACCGGAGTCGCGATAGTACCCGGAATGCCCATGCGCCCGTCCTCGAACACCACGTATCGGGTGAAGAACGTTCCGATTTCGAACGCAAGGATGCGCTTCTTTGCAGTCATATCGTTATCTAACCCATCTTTAATAAAATCCTGCCTTGGTACAGTATAGCGTTCCCGCCCATACTTAAGCGCTTCCGCCCCATCCCCCGATACGCTCAGCCAACACCCCTTTGCGTACCACCAATGCAATGGCGGAATCGAAGTGCGTCATAGCATATTCGTCTGCCATTGTGCAACATATGCCATAACAACTTGTCAATATTTATCGATACGGTTGCCTATTGGAGGCTCTTGCAATACACGCTTTTATGACTCCCGCCGCTTACGGCGGGCAGCCCCCTAGATGCCCCCATCAATGACGTTTTCCACGTCGCGCGAAGACAGGAGAAATAGATGAGAAACAAGGCAATCGCATGCCTTGGCGCAATCGTCGCTTGCGCAACGGCTCTCGCCGGAATCCCGGCCACCGCCATGGCGGACGACTCCGCCGGCCTGACTCCCCAATACACCTACAATTCCCAGAACGATAACGGCATGACCTTCGAAAAGGTCAGCCACGCCGATCAGGGCCTGAGCCAGGCCGATGGCGTGGTCGATTACACCGGCGACGGCACCATCGCCCCCTATACCGCCGGCCTGAGCACCACCGGCAACGGCGACCGCGGCCAGTCCTACAGCTATGCGGCAGCATCCTCCGGCGACTGGGTCTACATCGGCACCATGTACGGCGGCCTCGGCGTGCAGGCCATTCTGAACCGCGATATGACAAGCCTCGGCCTGACCTCCAAGCAGGCCACCGCACTCATCCAGACCATGTACGCGGGCAACATGTACCTTGGCGAACCCGACGGCAAGAGCGCCGGCGGCATGCTGTTCAAGTTCAATGTGAAGACCGGCAAGACCAAGATCCTCATGTCCAAGAGCACCGGCATCGACGGAGGCAAGGGCGTGATCCCGACCTTCCGCAGCGCCTTCAAGATGAACGGCAAGCTGTACTTCGAGGGCATGGTCATGGACACCAACAACAAGGATCTCACCCAGCAGGAGATCCAGACCGCCATGGCCTATCAAAACGGATTCCCGTGCATCTACGAAGTCGACCCGGCCAACAACGACAAGCTCACCAAGGTGTATGACAGCGTCGACGTGGATGGCTTCCGTTCCCTGGTCAAGGGCAACGTGTTCACCTCCACCCGTGCCATCGGCTCCTTCGGCAATACGCTGATCGCCGGCGACCTCAAGCCGACCGCGGACGGCAAGGGCAAGGCGCTGCTTGTGGCATCCAAGACCCCGTCCGATCCGAACTCCTACAAAGTGATCGCCGACATGGCGAGCTTCGACAACCTGCCCGCCATCCACCGACAGGATGTCAACGGCGGCGGCGGTATCTATCAGGTGCAGGAGTTCAACGGCAAGCTGTACGTCGTGGTCTGCACCGGCGACACCAGCACCCTGAACGAAGAGACCGGAACCATGCGCTCCTTCGCCATTTACGTGGGCGAGAACAAGGGCGATTCCACCAACAAGGCCGATTGGACCTGGCGTCCGCTCGTAGGCGACACCGCCAAGGGCGCCAAGTACTACTACGGTCTTGACAAAAGCCGTGTGAGCGCCGGCGCCTGCACCCTGCAGGTCTACGGCGACCACTTGTACATCGGCGACTACAACGACGTGTCCAGCGCACTGCAGGGCTTCGTCACCAAAAGCAACTTCGTAACCCAAGCCACCAACCTCGAACAGTCCGTCAACCTATACCGCATGGACAAGAACGAGAACGTCGAGATGCTCGTGGGCGACAAGAACGACACCTTCCCGAAGGGCGGTTCCACCGGTCTGGGCAGCGGCTACGACAACCACATGAACCAATACACCTGGCAGACCACCGTTCACGAGGGCAAGATGTACCTGTCCACCATGAACACCACCACCTTGCTGGAACCGATCGCACAGTTCACCAACGGTGACATTCTCAACATGAACGAGAAGGATTGGAACAACACCGTCCACTACCTGCGCGTGTTCCTGCGCCTGCTGTGGGGCATGGGCCCGACCGACCCGGCTTCCGCCATCGCCACGCAGAGCAACGATCAGAACGCCAAGGTGACCACCCAGACCATGCCGTCCACCGACAATCCGGAGGCGCTGGTCGACTGGGCCCGCATCCAGGCCGGCAAGGACGCCTCCGCCGCGCAGCCGCAGACCACCGACGCCAAGTCCGTCTCGTCCGCCAAGCCGATCAGCCTGACCGCCGCCCAGACCAAGGAACTGGTCGACGGCATCAAGGACGGCAGCATCGTTCCGGGCAGCCTGGCAGCCTCCGGCTCCTCCGATGAGGCCTCGCAGCTCTTCGACATCAACAACGAGCTGGACAACCTCGGCTCCCAGCTGTCCGACAAGGGCTCCGCCGATTTCGCCAACAACTACGGCGAAGTCACGGACGCGTTCTTCAGCATCGCCGACATCATTCCCGACAAGTTCAAGGGCCTGTACGAGATGCTGGTCAAGCTGACCAGCAAGGCCAACCTCAAGGCCTACGCCAAGTCCCTGCCGTACCTGGCCAAGTCCAAGCGCGGCTTCAACCTGTTCGAGATCACCGACCGTTCCGCCGCGAATGAGGGCGTGACCGTCGGCACCGTTACCGACAACGGCTTCGGCGACCCGTTCAACCACGGTCTGCGCATCTTCTGCGACACCGACGACTACATGGTGGTCGGCACCGCGAACCCGTTCTACGGTACCCAGCTGTGGCGCGTGCGCAATACGCAGTACGCCGTGAACGTCTCCGCGACCGAGGGCGGCTCCGCCGCCGCGGACGTCGAGCGCGCGGCGAAGGGCAGCAAGGTCACGCTGACGGCGACCGCGGACCAGGGCTACCACTTCAAGGAATGGAAGGTGCTCAAGGGCGATGTCACCATTGAGAACAACGCCTTCACCATGCCTGACGGCAGCGTCTCCGTCCAGGCCGTATTCGAAAAGGATGCCACCGAACCCGTGACCCCGAGCCAGCCGACGAAGCCCGCCGATTCCAAGAACGACACCAAGACCGACGGCAGTGGCGCGACGAACGGTTCCGAAACCGCCGACACCGGCGCGCCGATCACCGTCATCGCAATCGCGGGCGCAGCGGCACTGCTGCTTGGCGCTGCGATCATGCTGAGGAAGAAGCAGGCGTGACGTTTAGTGCGATTCCTCACCTTACGAAATCACACTAAACAGAACAAGCCGGCTCCCCACGGGGAACCGGCCTTCCTTATGCCATGTGGACGATCACTTCACGCTCTTGATCCACAGGATCAGCGAGACGCCGGCCAACGCGCACAACGCGGAAACGATGAACGCGGTGTAGTAGGATCCGGTCACTGCGACGAGCATGGCGGTGGTGGCCGGAGCCAGCACCTGCCCGCAAGTGTTGGCGAGGTTGCCAAAGCCGATATACTTGCCGCCGGTGCGGTTGTGCTGCGCCTCCTCAGGAATCACATCGACGTTCAGAGCGCCGTCGACGGCGATGTACACGCCGTAGCCGAGGCCCGCGAACGCGGCGTACAGCAACACACCGTTGACGCTGCGGAACATCACCGGGCACAGCGTGCCGATGATGAACAGTACGCAGGCGATTGCGATCGGCGTCTTACGTGCCTTGATCTTGTCGGACAGCGGGCCGGAGACGGCCAGACCGATCAGGGACACGACGAAGGTGACGGCGGACAGCGTACCCATTGCCTTGGCGGCTTCCTGAACGGTCAGACCAACATAGTTTTCGAAGATGTACAGCGTGTACTGGGAGATCATGGCGTAGCTGGCCATCATGAGCAGACGGCCGCCGCAGGCCTTGTAGAAGTCATGCGCGCCCTTGAGCTTCGGCGGCAGCAGGTTCTCCAACGCTTCCTTGGCGGCCTCGGCACCACTCTTGCCGTCGCCGTCGTCCTTGGAGCTGCGTTCACGCGGCAGGATCAGCAGCGGAATAATACCGGAGGCGGCGATCATCAGGGCGCCGACGACGAAGCCCATGTTCTGATACGGCTGGCCCAGGAACAGAGAGCTCAGGAACTGGCCCACCGGAGTGCCCAGCGCGGTCGCGCCCAGGCCGGCGGACAGTGTGCCGCGCACGGACTTCGGCACGCGATCGGCGAGGATGGCGAACATCGGCGTCTGGATAGCGCCCTGGCCCAGGTTGTTCAGCATGTAGCTGGCGGTCAGGCTTGGAACGTCGCCGAAGGTGCCCAGCAGATACAGGCCGATGCCGGCCACGATGGAACCAGCGAAGATCCAAGGCGTACGCTTGCCGAAGCGGGAACGCGTGTGATCGGAGAATGCGCCCCAGATGTAGCCGGAGAGCAGACCGACGATTGCGGTCAGCGAGGTGATGGTGCCGAGTGCGGTGGTGGCTTCGGTTTCGCTGTAGCCGATGTCCCTCAGGTGCTGCGGCATCAAGGTGTTGCCGTTCAGTACGAATGCAGCGCAGTTAAGGATGGCGAAGATGACGAAGGCCACAAGATACCGGGCTGTGGTGGCCTTGGAAAACGGCTCCCCTGTTTCCGGGGATAGCGTATCTGGATCTACGTACGAGGCGGCGCTGCTTTGGGCAGTCTGCATATTTCACTCCTGTGTTGTATTTTGCCGATGACCGCACACCGCAGCTGTGCGTAACGGAACTCGGCGTTTTTCCATATACAACATTTCACTGTAAGTTGGTTGACACAGGAATGCGGGACATGTCCAAGCTGACGGAAACGTTTCCGTCAACGTTTGCCTCGAATACAGGAGCGGGGCCGATTCCCGAAGAACCAGCCCCGCCTATGAGGGAGTCTCATCAACCGCCTATGCCACGCCCGTTGCTTCGACTCCCCTACCGCACGGAAAACGGTCAGTTCGCCTGCTGCACCGCGATCCACGACAACGTCGGGTTCACGCCGCTGGTGCGGGTGACCGTGTACGTCACCGTCGTCTGCTTGCTCAGCGTGAAGGCAACCTCGCCGGTCACCGGATCGGCGTCCGTTGCGGAAACCGTTACCGGATTGCCGGATTGCGAACCACCCGTCCAGGAGACCTTCTGGCTGTACACGCCCGCCTTGCCGATGCCGCCAAGGCCGGCGGTGAGCTTGTACGTGCCAGCAGGCAGCGTGAACCGGTAGCCCATCGACTTTCCGGTGGCGTTGAGCACGGTGTTGTCCGCCTTGCCGGTAAGCGTACCCACCTTCACCGCGGTGGACGCACCCCACTTGCCATTGGTCTGCTGATCCGGCTTGGTGTTGAGCAGCGCGGATTTCGCCTGCTGCGCGGCACGTACCGCGGCATCGTACGCGGCCGACGTGGTCGGATTGGTTCCACGCGCGCCGGCGTCCACGTAGTACAGATAGGATTCCGTGGAATCGTCCGCATATTCGACGCCGTCAGTGGTGGGCGCCACCTGGATGTAGTCGAAGTTCGGCGCCCAGCCGCTGGCCTTGCCGCTTTCCGATGCTGTGCCCGTGTTCGCGTTGCCGAAGCGGATGGTGTTCTCGCCCTTCTTGAGGTTCACACGAACCGAAGTGGTCCAGAAGTTGCTCCAGCCACGGGTGTTGGCGAATACCAGATGCTTCGAGGTCTCGCCGTTCACGGACATATCCGCCCACCGGTTCACGATTTGCCATTTATTGCTTGCCGTGTATTCCCACTGGGCGTAGCCGATGGTCAGCGTGTAATTACCGTCCTCCGGAACGGTCACCTTGTTGAACTGCAGCCAGTTGTTTGCGCCGTTGCCGACATTGCCGACAATGTTGCCGTTCGAGGCCTTGCTATCGGCACTGACCCTGGAGCTGCCGTTGAGCGTGTTGTTCGTTTTGTCCTCGGCTTCGTAACGGGTCACGGAGGAGTCGTCCGCGGAGGAAGTGCTCAACGAATCGATGAGCACGCCCTGGGTGCCGTAGCCTTCCACCTTGATCTGGTTGAGTCCCAGCGGCATGTAGACGCGAACCTTGGCGGTCTGCCAGGTGTTGGCATCCTTGGTTTCCGGCAGCTCAAGCGTCAGTTCCTGCGAATCGTTCCTGGCGGAGCTCTCGTTCGGATTGACCTTCAGCGTGACGGTGCGCTTCGCGTTCTGGCCATCGGCCTTCGGGGCGCTGTAACGGAGCGTCACCTCGTTGTAGCCGTCCTTCGTGGAGGTTACGAAGAAATCGCTGGAGGCGGTGCCGTCCGTGCCGGAGACATAGCCGGTGCCAGAGTATCCGGCGGCATTGCCGTAGTTCACCGTGCCGGTGCCGCTACGACGGGCGTATTCGGCTTCGACGGTGTCCTTGGAGACCTTGCCTTGGGAGGTCGCCGGCGTGACGATGGCATAGTAGGCGCTGTCGCCCTTGAGGTTGGTGAGCGGCAGGCTGGCCTGGCCATCGGTAATGGTCAGGTCCTGATCGGCCACCACGTAAGGGCCGTCGGAAGCGGCCGGAACACTGGTCGCGACATTGTTCAGGTCGGCCGGGGCGGTGGCGTCGGTCGCATAGACCGTCACATGCGCGCCGTTCGGATACTTGTCGGACAAAGCGCTCAGGTTCACCGTCGTGGAGTACGTGGAATCATTGGCGCCGCCAAGCAGAATCTGGGTCTGGTTGCTGCTCTTGTCATAGGAGGCGAGCACCTGCGGTTTGCCGTTTTCCTTGGCGAGATCGACCTTGAGCAGATCGCCCTTCATCAGACCGTACCAGTAGTACAGCCAGTAGGAGCCGGTCACCTGGTTGTTCTTGGTGACCAGCCAGTCGAGATCGCCGGCCGGGTACCAGTACGGCAGAGCGCCCTGGGCGCCGGTCTTCTCGAAGCGGGTGACGTACTGCAGCAGACGGCCCGGCTTGACCTGTTCGATGGCCTTACCGTTCTGGTCTTTCCACGCGTATTCGTTGATGCTGACCTTGATGGTCTGGCCCTTCTGCAACGCAGTGCCTGCTGGCGGGGTGTAATCGGAGAGCACTTCCTTCTCAATGGCCTTCCACTGCTGGAAGTGGTTCAGATAGCTGCCGAATCCGTCCGCGAGTTCGTGCCACGTGACCACATCGGGCACGGTGCCGCTTCCCTTGGCGTGCTGGATGAACTTCTTGTAGAAGGAGTTGTCGTAGTGGTCGAAGTTCACTCCGCCGATACGAGCCTTCGGGTACACCGAGCGGATGGCCTCCACGGCCTTGTCCCAATCCTCGAAGAACGTCTTCTGCACGCTCTCCTTGCTGGCCAGATTCCAGTAGTTCGCATCATTGATGTTCGGCTCGTTGAACGGAATCCAGACGACATCGTCCTTGTACTGGGGGAACTTGGTGTTGAACTCCTCGACCATGGCCTTGAGCTTCGGCACGTAATCGCCGTCCATGCCACCGTCGCCATAGGCCACATACGGGAAGTTCTTGTAGGCTTCCTTCATGTAGACCTGGATCTCGCCGCCACCATTGCGCTTCCACTGGTCGGTGGTGTTCAGCACGTCGCCGTTCGGATGCTGCACGCCGCTGGGGGACTTGCCGACGTGCACGCTGTTCTCGGTCAGGCTCAAACCGTTGAGCGTGGTGTCGCTGGAGATGCCGTCATCGGTGAGGCCGTACAGGAAGCCTGTCGAGCCATGGGTGATCTGGCAATCGGTGTTGTTGGTGTTCTGCGTGCAGCCGGTCTGGTCAAGATGTACCGTGACCGAGGCGTTGTCAATGGCCGCGGAAGCCGTCGACACACCACCGGTGACAGCCAGCGCGGCCATTGTGGCCGTTGCCAGCGCCGCCGCCAATGGTTTGCGTATCTTCATTGCTACTCCTTTTATTTCTTTTTTGGGACGCGGACGTCGGTGTCCCAAGCAATTCGTGGGGTGGTCCGGCATCGTATTTCACGATGTGTCCTCATCTTCGAGAGATTGGCGGGTTCCGGACGAAGGAAAGTGGGAGGAAGTGCCTCCCACGGAAGGTGGGAGGCACGGATTATTTCAGCCGGTCATTGCAATGATGGAACGGCTTGGTGGTTGGTTGAACCGCTCAGACGAGTGCTGCGCGGTTTCCGTTGCGGTTCTTCATGTGGACGGTCACGCCGGCGCCGACGAGCAGCAGGCCGACGATGGTGAACAGGGCGATGCCCGCGCCACCGGTGAGCGGCAGCTGGCTGATGCTCTTGTAGTTCTTCACCTTGTAACCGGTGATTTCATCCGTACCATCGGCAGAGCCCTTGTCGTTGTTGCCGTTGACGAGATCGGTCTCGTCGAAGTGCACGGCCTTGCCGTTCTTGATGGTCACCTTGAACGTGACCTTCGCGGAGGAAAGATAACCGGTCGGGGCCTGGGTCTCCTCGACGGTGTAGGTGCCGTCGGCGAGACCGGTGTAGGTGAACTTCGCGGTCTCCTCGCCGTTCTCGTCTACATCGCCGCCGCGAGCGGAGGCATCAGCGGTGTCGACGGTCTTCCACACGCCGTTCTCCCACTTGAGGTACTTGTTGTCGGAGTTCTTGATGGCGAACTTGGCACCGGTCAGATCGTTGCCGGCCGCGTCGGTCTTCGTGAAGGAGAAGCCGCCGTAGGTGATCTTGGTGGAGTCTTCGGCCTTCGCGTTCTGCGAATTGACCTCGACCTTGTTCGGCACCTTGCCATTCTGAGCATTAGCGGTGATCGTCGCATTGTACTTGACCACGACGTTCTTACCTGCGTAATCACTGGTCTGGTAGTCGTCGGAACTGACGAACTTGGACAGGTCGATCACGAACTGGCTGGTGTTGTTTCCAGTGAAGTGGGCACCCTCATAGTTTGCGAGGCCTGTGCCGTTCCCATCCGTAAACGTGAAGCCCTTGCCGGTGGTGTCGTTCGTGCTCACACGAGGCAGGCGCACATCACCATCATCAAACTGGCCGTTCTCGTTCATATCGATGAACACGGTGAACGTGCTGTTGCCGTACGAGTTGGTGTTGCCGGTATACATATCAATCTCCTGACCGACGCCCGGGGTGTCGGTGAGCTTGAACGTGTACGGGTTCGAGGCACTGAAACCGGTGGTGGTGGGCAGCAGGGCCGAGAACTGGTAGTGCACCGTATCGCCGATGGACGCGCTGATCTGTTCCTCGCCGTTCACGGTCTTGCTCACCGTGGTGGTCTGGTTCTTGACGGCCACCGTGCCCATGTACGTGGCCGGCCACTGGGCGGTTTCGTCGCCGTTCTCGTCCACGAACCTGTTGCTGGCACCCATGATGTCGGTGCCGACGAGCATCGGGATGGCGTTCACGTCCTGCCCCTTGGCGGTCTCCTCGGCATCGGTGGTGTCGAAGATCAGGTACAGGCCCGCCGTCTCCATGTTCAGGGTAGCGGAGTACCCATTCTCGTCAGATTCAGTGATTTCGCCCAACGTCACAGCGGTCGCGGCGTTCTTCAGTGTGTCGTCATTGGTCAGGTCGTTGACGAACGTGCGCACGGAACCGGTCCACGGCTTGGAGGACGTGCTGTTGTCCTGACCAGCATTCTGGTCGTCATCCGTCAGCGCGCCCATGGTAGACGCGCCGCTGATGTAGGCGACCGGGTCGATGCCCTCGGGCAGAGCCTCGTCACCGTTCGACGCCGTGGCCGCTGCAACGATCTTGTTGTACACACTCTCGTTGTCCTTGACCGTGGTCACGGACACGTAGCCGTCCGTGTCGGACGCATAGTCCGCGAGCCTGATCGCGGAGAACGTGTGGCCCTCCAGCTGCGATTTGTCCGAGGCGGTCAGCGTGATGGCGGTGCCGAATGTGGCCTCGTCGGCCGACGCGGCGCTGGCTCCTATTGCCAGACCGCCCACGGCGATCGCTGCCGCGGCGATAGTGGAAAAGACCTTCTTCAATGACATGGTCTCTCTACCTTTCTTTTCTTGTTGTTACTTCTTCGAGGGGTAAGAATCGTCGGTCGATTGCTCACGAGGCGAGACGACTATCGGATCCGCCGCCGGCCATGCGCCTGTACAGGGCATTGCCCAACAGCGCGAGCAGGCAGATGGCCAATCCGCCCAGCAGCCATGCGCGATCGGTCCGGCCGCCGGTGAGCGGCAACTGGGCCGCCACGGGCACGTTGGCGATGGCGTTGGAACGCTGTCCCTGGCCGTCGTCGGTCCTGGCGGGGGTCAGCAGGGCCGAAGCGCTCGACCCGTCGCCGGTGGACGGGTGCAGGGCGATGGCCGTATCGCCGGCGTGTTCCGCATCGATGGTGAACTCGTACCATGTGGTCTTCTTGTCGGGGAGCACGAATCCAGACGGGGCCTTGGTCTCGATCAGACGGTAGGTTCCCCAGCCGAGTCCCGACAGCTTGAACGCTCCACTGTCGGCATCCGCGTCGGCTCCCCGGCATCCTTGTGCGGCGCAATCGGTGATGGTGGTGGGCAATGCCGTGCCGGAAGGCTGCTGCCATTTGACGGAGCCGGCCGCAACCGCGTTGTACGACAACGCGATCCAGTCGTCACCGTTCTTGATTTGCAGTTGCCATTCGGAGCCGGAAAGCTTCTTGTCCGCGTCCTCGGCGCTCACCTTGTTCCATACCACGGAACCGGTCTTACGGTCGTTGCCGACGACGTTGGTCTTACTGGCAGCGTCGAATTTGGAAGTGCTGCCGTCCTTCAACAGTACCACGTACACGCCGTCGATCAAGGTGACGTTGTTGGTGTCAGGGGTGGCTGTCTGGCTGGTCGAGTCGGGGATGACGAAGTCGTACGTCCTGGCTTTCACCTCATCCGTATCGACATAACCCGTCGGCACGGTGGTCTCCTTGAGCTGGTATTCACCCGCGGTCAGACCGTCCAAACGGAATCCACCTGCCGTAGCGTCTTTATCCGTGGAAGTCGCGCAATCGCCGGACGTGCAGTCCTTGACCTCCTTGTATCCATCGACGGCCGTGTAGGCATCGCCGCTCTTCTTCAGCAACTGCCAGACGGATCCGTCGATTTTGCTCTTCGATTGCAAATCGACCTTGTTCCATGCGATGGAAGTCGGTATCGCGTCATCGCCGATCTGCGGAACACCCGTCGACGACTTCGACAGGTCTTTTCCATCGACCTGAATATTAGGGAATCCTTTGACCGTGTCGCCGGTGGTGAACGTATAGGTTTTCGTCGATATGTAATAGCCTTTTGGCGCTTCGGTCTCCGTCAGCGTGAACGTGCCGCCTGCAAGATTGGAGAGGTTGAATTCACCGTCGGCAGAGTTCTCGTCGTAACCGCTATTATCCTTGATAGTCAGCGTCCAAGTCGGATCGGGGTCGTTGCTATCAGACAACGCCCAGCACGAAGTTTTATCACGGTTACAGTTCGCCGTGTTGATGGCCTCGGAGAAATACGGAGTCGGTTTGCCGTTTGAGGTCATGTACGCATTCTGGCCTTGCGCACTGTTGGTGGAAATCTGCGACTGCTTGATGATCAGTGTCCACTCGGATCCCGCCAATGCCTGAGGATCGCTTGAATCGCCTGACTTAGTGCTCTGGCTGCTCTGGAGATCCTGCGTGCTCACCTTGCGCCAAGCGGCGTTGTAGGGTGAAGCGAACACGACGGCGCCGTTGGAGCCGAAAGCGCCACCTGCGTTATCCGAATGGTTGCCCGTGAACACCACGGCTGCCTTCTGCTCGTAGCTCTGTGCCGTGGCGGTATCCATAGTCGCCTTCAACGTGACACCGACGCTTTGCACGCAGTCTGCCGTATTGCCAGAGCATTGGACTACACCATTTGCGTCCTTGATGCCGGAAGTGTTCTTGGAACTGATGATGCCAGACGAGTATTCCTCGGTGCCACTGGCATAGCGGGTGGAATTCGATGCCACCGACAGTCCTTTGTTGTCATGGTCAGCATCATTGAGAAGGCTGTCGATACTCAAGCCGTCCGTGTATTTGGTGAGCGTGCCATCCTGGTACCAGTGCACTACCTGCGTGTTTTCGTCGTTGCCCCAGCCGGTGCTCGACAGTTCGTACGAGTTGCTGATACCCGGTTTGGTCGGGGACATGATGGCGAAATCATCACCGGCCGCGCCACTGATGGGAGCCTTCCTCGAATCAAGGGAAGCTAGCGTGCCATTCGCATACCTATCGTCTTCGAGATTCGCCGTATTGTTGACCGCGATCACGGAGTTTCCCTTGGAGGAGATGCCTTGGCCGGACGGGCACAGCCACAGGCCGCCGCCGAAGTGTCCGGTCGTGTTGTTGCTCATGAAGGATTGCGCCATATAGGTGACGGTGTCCTCTTCGGTATATACGGCTCCGCCGAGTCGTGCCGCCTTGTTGTCGGTGAACGAGATTTCACCCTGCTGACCTTGCAGAATCATCGTGCTGTTCCAGCCGAGGAAGACCGCGCCGCCATCGCCATACTGGCCGCCGCCCAAATCGAAGGTGTTCTTCGCCTCATTACCGGTGAAGGTGGCCTTGATGATGGTCAGTGTGCTCTTGGTCTGGTTCTTGCTGGAGCCGTCCACCGTCAAACCGGACATGAAGATCGCGCCGCCACCGAAATGCCAGCCCCCTACCGGATCATGCGAATTATTGGAGAACGTCGCGCCGCCAATGGTCAGGCTTCCCTTGACCCAGATTGCGCCGCCACCGCCCAGACGTCCGCCCGTTATCGCCTTGTTGTTGGTGAACTGCGCGCCGTTGCTGATCGACATCGTGGCATCAAACGCGTAGATCGCGCCGCCACCGATGCTGTATGTGCCTGTCTTGCAGGTGGCCGTGTTGTTGGAGAACATCACGTTGGCACCGGTAACGGCCAACGTGCCATTGTTAGCGTAGATTGCGCCGCCACCACCGGTATGGTTGCCATTGCCGGTCGCAGAGTTGCTGGTGAAAGTACCGCCATTGATGGTCGTCGTGGTGTTGTTGGCGTAGATTGCGCCGCCATTGCCATTGGAGGTGGAGTTGCCGGTGAAAGTACCGCCATTGATGGTCAACGTGCCGCCATTGGCGTAAATCAAACCACCGTTGCCGGTCGCCGAATTGTTACTGAAGGTGCCGCCATTGATAGTGAGCGAGCACCCCTTGCCGACATAGGCCATGGTGAAGCTGTCATGGTATGTGAAATCACCGGAGATAGCCAACGAGGACTCATTGTCCTTCAAGGAGAACAACGTATATGTAGAAACGCTGCCTTCCGCGCGACGCAGCGAGGCATTGCTTCCGTCCGGCACACTGATTCTGACATCCGCCTTGTCAGGAATCGTGATGTAGCTCTTATCGAAAGACGTCGGCGCCTCATAGTCGCCGCTCAGTTCGACGACCGTCGTCACGCTGGGCAAAGCCTGTCCTATAGCATCGCGCAGCGTCTCAAAATTGCCGTCACTGACAATAACATGCCGTTCGACGGCCTTAGCCGTCTGCGCCGGAATCGAGTCATCCGCATATGCCGAGGCGGAAGATGCCACACCTCCAGGAAGGGCTGCCGTGATGCTCACGACCGCCAGCCCACACAGCGCGACGCAGCCGACAAGGGTCCTTATGCGTCTTGCCAAACGTTGCATCGGTTTCTGAGTCTGCATATCGGCTCTTTCGTTCCTGATTACGATCCCATCAATCTTTGACCGGATCTGTTCCCTGACAGCAGCAATGCCGTGGTTAAAAAACATTTCCTACATAGGACTCTAATTCAGAACAAAAGTTCTTCCTCTGTTTTTTTTAGACCGGAAATGTTTCCTTCTTACATATCATAAGGGGGAATTTTTTCATCTTTAGTATTATCGGTGTACATATGTGGAACCCATTGGGAATCAATGCATGATTCTGCAGTGGCTCCCAATCGTCCAGACGTTCCACAGGGTGAATCAGACAACAATCGCCGATAGCAGAAAGGCCATAGCCGTGCGTTCGTTTCATAGACGAGCTTCAGCGCCGCCCTCTTTCGACGCGGCGATAGATCTGCACAGCATCACAACGGCATACCACGCCATGCAATGCCGTCGAGCCATGCTCAAAATAGTGACGACGGCATTGCTCGTCGCGGGAATCGGCATTGCCGGTTTTCCCATCGCCCTGCAATGGGAAAACGGCAGACAACTTGCAAACACGACCAGCACCGTCGCTGAGCATGTGGCGGGATGGCCCTATCCCGACGCGGAAAACGAGTTCAAACAAGCCAAGGAGTACAATGCGAGGCTCGCATCCTCGGGACAATCGGTATTAGGAGAGGCCAAAGACCCCTTTGCCTCCCTGCAAAGTGGCGCAACAAGCCAGAAAGAAGATTCCGCGGCAACCAATGATGCGGAATACCAGTCCCTGCTTGACGCAGGCAATGGTGTGATGGGCGCCATCAGAATTCCAAGAATCTCCGTGAATCTACCCATCTATCATGGAACGTCAGAAGAGTCGCTTGCTTCCGGCTCAGGGCATTTGTACGGAACCTCGCTGCCGGTGGGAGGAAAATCGACTCATTCCGTCATCACCGGGCACCGTGGTCTTGTGACAGCCTTGATGTTCACACGTCTTGACGAGATGAAAAAGGGCGATTTCTTCTACATCGAGATCATGAACGAGACGCTCGGCTATGAGGTGGACAACATCAGCGTGATCGATCCAAGCGACGTTAGCAAACTGAAGATCCGCAAAGGAGAGGATCGCGTCACATTGATGACCTGCACACCGTATGGCATCAACACGCAGCGTCTGCTGGTCTCGGGGCATCGTGTGAGCATTCCCGAGCCGGCTCCTGATCCAAGTGACTTGCATGATGCGCGCAATGCGGCCATCATGGCGGCTGGAGCCACGCTATTGTGCGGATGCACTCCCATCGCTGTGAGCCGGAAAGCTTGGGAAATGGCGTTGGCACGTCACTCGTCCGGGAATAGGAGATGATGCCTGCCTGTCAAGAATGCAGGAAGGCATCATCGATGATGATTCAGGCGCCGTCGATGATGCACAATAGGACAGTACGCAACGGAGCCGTAACTCAATCTCGTAACTCAAGCGGGAACGGTAGGACCGCAACGCAGTGGGGCCGGTTCTTTTCGGTTTGTTCCGAAAAGAACCGGCCCCACTGCGTTAGGTTATTGTCTATGACATTGCCACAGACAACGACGATGTGCTACTTGGTTTCGCGAATCCAGACCTGCATCTGGCCTTCCTCGCGGTTGCACCAGGCGTAGTACGGAATCATGGTGAGGGTTTCCTCGCGCTCGGCGAGTGGCTCGGCCACGTTCTGGTACTGGTCGTCGCTCGGGGATTCGAGACGGCTGCCCTTGACCTTGAGCACTTCGACGCCTTCCAGTAAATCAGGCTCATAGGCTTCAGACACCTCGGCGTCGGCGCTCATGCCGTCCAGCCACAGCGGGCCTTCGTTGTCGACCTGTTCCATGCAGAACACGATCGGGCCACGGGCCACAGCCAGCTTGCCGATGTCGGCACGCACGCGCAGGGAAGCGCGCACGCGACGCACGGACATGTCGAGCACCAGATGGATTTCAGTCTCGGCGGCGGAAGCGTCCACCGTCACGAAACCGTCGGCCACCGGAAGATCGGCCGGCTTACCGTTGACTTCCAGCGTGTAGTCCTTGGACCACTGCGGGATGCGCACGGCAACCTTCTTATTCAGGCCGTTCGGGTTGGACACATGGAAGGTGATGTCGCCGCTCCAGGGGTATTCGTCGCCGGTCTGGGTCTGTTCGATGGTGAAGTCATCCTCGAACTCCGTCTTGTTGGCTACGAACTGGTGCGCATACACCGTCTTGCCATCGTCGGAAACCGTGTACAGATACTGATCGAGGGAAGCGATCAGACGACCCAGGTTGGCCGGGCAGCAGGCGCAGTCAAACCATCCGGCACGGCGGGTGAGAATGTGATGCTTGGTCGGGTTGCCCTTCGAAGCCTCGGGATCCGCTTCCAGCGGGTTGACGTAGAAGTAGCGGGTTCCGTCCAGCTGTTCGCCGGAGAGCACGCCGTTGAAGAGCTCCTGTTCCATCACGTCGGCCACGGAGCCGCGCGGCTTGGTCTCCATCAGGGACTTGCCGTAGAACATCATGGCGACGGAAGCACAGGTCTCGCCGTACACCAGATCGTTCGGCAGATCGTCGTCGAAGCTGAAGGATTCGCCGACCTGGCAGGAACCGACCGCACCGGTGATGTACATGCGATGCTTGACGATGTTGTCCCACAGGCGCTCGGCGGTATCGAGCATCTTCTGGTCGCCCAGCAGACGACCGACCTTGGAAACCGCGACGGCCAAGTACAGCAGGCGAACGGCATGGCCTTCGGCCTTCTGCTTGTCAAGGATCGGCTCGTCCTGCACGAAGTAGTTCAGCGGCATGTGCAGATCGGTGTAGAACTGCGGGCCGCCAGCCTTGTCCTGCTCGTCGAAGAACTCCGGGTCGGTGCCGCGCACGCGGATGAACCATGCGGCCAGATCGAGCCAACGACGCTCGCCGGTGGCCTCATACAGGCGAGCCAGGGCCAATTCGATTTCCGGATGTCCGTCGGGGCCATGCACCTGGCCTTCACCGTCACCGAAGTTGCGGTCGATGCAGTTCGCGACGCGCTCGGCGATGTCCAGGGCACGCTTGGAGCCGGTGACCTCGTAGTGGGCGACGGCCGCTTCGATGAAATGACCCATTGTGTAGAGTTCGTGGCTCCAACGCAGTCCCTTGAACCGCTTTTCGGCAGGAAGATCCAGCTCGAACTTGGTGTCGAGGTAGCCGTCCTTGTCCTGGGCGCCTTCGAACAGATCGATGGCCTCGTTCACATGGGCTTCGAGTTCGTCGACATCGATGCCCTCGTGCCTGCGGCGCAGCGCGTAGCTGGCGGCCTCAAGCCACTTCGACACGTCGGTGTCCTGGAACGGCTGTCCGGAGAACTTGCCTTCCTCGCGACCTGCGGCGATGCGCAGATTGCGCAGCGAGTGGCTGAACTGGCTGCCGTTCTCGCCCCAGGCGGCGCCTTCCGGCACGTCCACGGGGACCTCGTCGTTCAGTGCACGCCACTGGTAGGGCAGCGCGTTGGTTACGGTCATATTGAGATATCGTGTCCAGAAACGCGACGTAATAGTCACGTTCGGATTCTGGGCCTGATTAGTCATTTCAATTCCTTTGTTTTGTATTGGAAACCTATGCGACTCGGAAGAAAAATCAGTCCTTCATACCGCTGGTCTTGATGCCCTCGGTGATGTACTTCGAGCAGCAGATGTACAGCAGTGCAGGAGGAATGATCATCAGCATGGAGAAGGCCATCTGCAGGTTCCACATGGTCTTGGAAGCACCGGCGGAAGTCTCCACGAAGGAAGTGAGGACACCAAGGGTCAATGGCTTGAGCTCTTCGGAATTGATGTAGACCAGCGGGGAGAACAGTTCGTTCCACCAGAAGCTGGCGGACATGATGCCGACGGTGATGAAAATCGGCTTGCCCAGCGGCACGATGACTTTCCAGAACGCCTGCCAACGATTGCAACCATCCAACATTGCGGCTTCGTCAATCGAGTCGGGAATCGAAACGAAGAACTGACGGAACAGGAACACGTTGTATGGCTGTGCGAAGAAGCTCGGCAGGATCAGAGGCCAGAACGAGTCAAGCATGCCGAAGTTGCGGAACAGCAGGTACTGCGGAATGACAAGTGCCGCAGACGGCACCATCATGGTCGCCAGAATGATGGCGAACACCGTGCCGCGTCCCTTGAAGTTCATACGAGCCAGCGGATAAGCAACGATGGAGCTGGTCAACAGCGTGCCTACCGTGTTGAGCACCACCAAAACCAGAGTGTTTCGCAAGTACAGCAGGGTATTGGGGTTCTGAAGCACCTTGACATAGTTACCCCATTGCGGATCCTTGGGGAAGAATTCCGGAGGCCATGCCGAAATGCCGGTGATGGTTTTCAACGAATTGACGAAAATCCAGTAGATCGGGAAGAACATGAACAACGCCATGAGAATCATCACGACATACTGCAGGACTTTCACGTACTTTGGAGTATGCAGTTCCATTTCTTCTCTCCTTTACTTTCGATCCATAAGCTTGAATTGCAGGGCGCTGATCACACCGACGATAATGAACAGAATTACCGAGAGCGCCGAGGCTTGTCCCATGTTGAAGCTCTTGAACGCCTTGTCATAGATCAGCAGACCAATGACCTTGGTAGCGTTGCCCGGACCGCCGCCAGTCAGCGGGTACAGCAGGGAGAAAGCGCTGTTGAAAGAGTTGACGGTGCAGGAAACGACGTTGAACAGCATCATCGGAGCAATGCCTGGAATGGTGACGTGGATGAAACGCTTCCACGCGCCGGCTCCATCGAGAGCCGCGGCTTCGTACAGTTCCTGAGGCACATCCTTGAGTGCTGCGGAGAAGACGAGCATCTGCTGGCCGGTCTGGAATGTGAATACCGAGGCGACGGCGACGAGTACCCACACGAAGGTCTGGCTACCGGACCAGTTCGGTGGATTCTGCACGCCCATCGATTTGAGCACGTAATTGACGATGCCCAGCTGCGGGTTGAACATCAGGACCAGGCAGCCAGCCATGACAACGGACGGCATGATGGTCGGCACATAGTAGAAGAACTGGAATAGTCCCTTGAAACGGACTTTGAAATTAAGCAGGATGGCCAGCAGCAGGGAGAAAAGGATGGACACCGCTACGTTGATGACGGTGAAGATCGCGGTGGCCAGCAGGGTCTGTCCGAGCTCGCCATTGCCAGAGAACATCTCTTTGTAGTTCTGCAGGCCTACGAACTGCGGGTCTCCCATAAGATTCCATTTGGTGAGGCTCAGATAGAAGCTGAACACCAGCGGAAATGCGCTGAAAACAAGGAATCCGATAATCCAGGGGCTCAGGAAACCCCATGCGGCTCCCGCATCCGAGCGCATTTTGCTCGTGGACTTCGCGGTTTTCTTGGAGATTGACATTTGAATGCCCCTCTGTGGTTAGGAAATAGTTGATGGTTGGTGCATGTTGCACAGGAAAGGAATCAGCGGCCCCCACCACTGGAAGTCATGAGAGCCGCCGATTGAGGAGGAAGGAGAAGGTTATTTGAATTGTTGCCAGAGATTCACTGGGTCACTGTGCGTCGGTGATTTCCTTGTTCGCCTTGTCAACCTGCGTGCCAGTCACTTCGTTCAGAGTGGTCTGCCCGAGCACGTATGCGTTGAACTGATCGTACAGGTTGAACGTCGGGGTGGAGGACACCAAGGTGTAGCCGAGCTTGGCTTCCTTGGCGGAAGCTTCCAGGCTGTCCCAGTTGCTCGGACCATTCTTGCCCTGCACCTTGTAGTAGCCGTCGGCCATCATGGACTGGAAGGCCGGGGTATTGCCCAGGCTCTGGGACATGGACTTCTGGCCTTCCTTGCTCATCAGGAACTTGACGAGCTTCTCAGCGGCCGCGCTGTGCTTGGTCTTAGCGTTGATGGTCCAGAAAGAGGTGTGCAGGGAGTTGTACTTCTTGGCACCCGGAGCGGTCGGAATCGTGGCGATGTCCCACTTGAAGTCAACGTCCTTGTAGGAGCTGACCAGCCAGGTTCCACCCATGGTCATGGCTGCCTTGCCTGCTGCGAACATATCGGAGACCTTGGAGCCGGAAGCCGGCTGCGGCTGCCACTTGTTGTCCACAAGGTTCTTCTGGAACTCAAGGGCTTTCTTCAGACCGTTGCCGAAGGAGAGCTTGCCGTTGTCGACTACCTTATCTCCAGCCGCGCCGATCAGGGAGTACCACACGCCATTGAAGGTCGGGGAATCAGAGCCGTACTGGGAGCCATCGGCCTTGGTCAGCTTCTCTGCTGCGGCAGTGTAATCGTCCCAAGTCCAGTCATCGGTCGGATAGCTGACGCCTGCGGCATCAAACATATCCTTGTTGTAGTACATGATTTCAGTGGCGAAGCCCTGCGGGAAACCGTAGTAACCATCCACCTGGTTGGCAATGTCGGTAACCGCCGGCTGGAAATCACTCTTGTCGATGCCAAGGTCGTTGAGCTTGTCATCCAGCTTCATAAGTACACCGTTCTTGGCGAAGCGGACATAATCCGCTTCCTGCACCAGCATGACGTCCGGAGCGTCACCGCCGACGATCATCTGGTTGAGCTTGGTGTTGTAGTCATCACCAGGAACACGAACCTGCTTGACCTTGATGTCTGGGTTGGCCTTGATGAAGTCCTTGATGGGCTGCATCTCATCATCCCAGTAGGAGACGGTCAGCGTGTTATCGGAACTGCTCGAGGAGCTGTTCGAGGAGCCGCAGGCCGCGGTACCCGCCAACGTGGCGACGGCGGCGATGCCTGCCACCAAGCGAAGGGCGTTGCGCTTCATGTTGATGTTCATGTTGTTTCCTTTCTTCCAGCAACCACTCTCGACTTTGAAACTCAGCTTTGAGATTGTGGTTTCGCTGTTGCTTCAACGATAAGAACGCACACCATTCCATGTGTAAAATTTGCATGATACGGAAACGTTTCCTATGATTGCGGCATGACTCATCGTGTGACATTGGACGACATCGCGGTTGCGGCGAACGTGTCGAAGGCCACTGTTTCAAAAGCGTTGAACGATACTGGCCAACTGGCCGCGCATACCAGACGTCTGGTTCTCAAAACCGCCGAAGATCTGGGATACCGGAAACCCATCAGCGCTTCGGCGATGCAACGCAAGACCGGACTTATCGGATTAGTGTCGGCTGACCTGGAAGGGCGGTTTTCCACGCCGGCGCTGATCGGCGCGGAAAACACCTTGGGCACTACGAACCACGCCGTGCTGCTCACCAATTCACGAGGGGATCCGAAACTGGAACGCGCGCATATCGACCAGCTGGCAGCCCGAGGCATTGACGGACTCTTGGTATTGGGCGGCGAGACCGATCTCCGCCCGCCGATCAAACCCAATACCGCACTAGGCGTTCCCATCGTCTACGCCTATGCCCCATCAACCGACCCCAACGACTGCTCGGTGACCTGCGACAACGTCAGCGCTGGGGCGATGGCCATCAACCATCTGCTCAGCCATGGGCGCCGCCACATCGTCATCATTTCCGGACCTGAGCACTACCAAGCCACCAAAGACCGTCTTGCCGGAGCCCGGCGAGCGGCAGAACAGGCCGGCATACGACTTGCCGCGCCGGTCCGGTACGGCAGTTGGCGCGAGGCTTGGGGTCGCACGGCGACCAGACTGCTGCTGGAAGACGACGTGCATGTCGACGGCATCTACTGCCTGAACGACATGTTGGCCCGCGGCGCTATCGAAACCCTGCATGATTGGGATCTGCGCGTACCGGAGGACGTCGAGGTCATCGGACACGACAACTGGGCGGTCACCGCCACCGAATGCCGCGTACCGATCACCTCGTTCGACAATAACCTACAGGAAATCGGCAGACGTGCCGCACGCCAACTGCTTGACGCCATCAAAGGCAACCCCCATCATGGCACGACATATATCGGATGCTCCCTAGTGACCAGAAAATCGACATCCGCCTAGACCATATAGACCCATATATGACGATATCGCCCGCATACACGTTGTGCATGCGGGCGATATCGTCAAGGAAGGAAAGGGAAAAGAAAAAGAAAGAACGAGATAATCAGTTGAAGTTTACTTCGAATGTACGCGAAATATAACCTCCTTCAGCTGGTACCGTCACCGCAAGTTCGCCGGACGCCTTGTCCCAGCGAACCGGCCACTGCTCGTAGCCTTCGACCGGGTACACCGCGGCGGCTTCGCCGTCACGCCCCTGCCAACGGTCGAGATGCAACCGCAGCTCACCGCCTTCGCTGTCACGGCTCCACACCGTAATCAGTGCGCGATCGCCGGCGTCCAGGCCAAGAGCAAGCGTCTTGTCCGTCCAACCAGGCAGACCCATCGGCCAGAACGGCTTGGACTTGCCGATCACCGGCTGCACATGCTTCTTGTACGCGTCCACGCCCTCCTGCACCCATGCGAGCTGGGATGCGTTCATGCGGTTCAGATAGCCGGACAGGAAGAAGCGACCAAGGAACGTGGTGTTGATGTTGAACGCGGTCTCCTCGGCACCCATGTCGGACTGCGGGTAGGCCCAGCTGGCTGCCTGCTCCGGCAGCACCATCATCGGCGCGGCCGCGGCGATGACCGGGTACAGGCGGAAATCCTGCTGGTCGGACGTGGACTGCACCTGGAAACGGGACGTCTGCGCAAAATCCTCGCGCATGCCGCCGGAAGAGCAGTTCTCAAGGATCACATCGGGGTAGCGCTCGCGCAGCCCATCGATCCAATCGCTGTAGGCACGGTTATGGCCGAGCAAGCCCGCACCGGGAGCATCGGCGTCATAATCGGTGCCGGCACCAGGGGAAACGTTGTAGTCGAACTTGAAGTAGCCGATGCCGTATTCGCTCACCAGACGGTCGATCACCGAATCAAGGTGCTTGCGCGCCGCCGGATCGCGCAGGTCGAGCAGATAACGTTCCTGCTCCACCACGCGCTTGCCATGCCGCTGGAAGAACGCGGAATCCGGCAATTTCTCAGCCATCGGGGACTTCACGCCGATGACCTCCGGCTCGATCCAGATGCCCGGGATCATGCCGGCATCCTTGATGGCGTCGATGACCTCGACAATGCCCTTCTTGCCCGGGAACCGGGTCTTGGACGGCATCCATTCGCCAACGGACGGCCACCAGTTGCCGGTGTCGTCGTACCAGCCGCAGTCGATGACGAAGATTCCGATGCCGGTCTTGCCGGCGGCCTCGATAAGCGGAAGCTCCTTCTCGGTGGTCGGATCGCCATAGATGGTGTTCATGTAATCGTTGAACACCACGCTCGGTTCCGCGTTGTCACGGTGCGGCGAGCGCACTTCGCGACGGTAGTCGGTGACGTTGGCGACAACCCCATCAAAGTCGTGGGCGACAGTGAAGGACGCCGGCACTGTGGTGAAGGCTTCGCCAAGATGGAGTTCCTCGCTCCAGGAGTGGTTCTCGTTGGTCGGGCCGGACAGCGCCACGCAGCCGTCCGAGGTGTTGTCCTGTACATCCCAGCGCCATGCGCCGTTATGTTCGATCTGAAACAGCCATGCCAGCTGCTGCTTCTCGGATTCGAGGATGGCCAGCGGAACGTTGGTGCCCGTGGACCACGTGCCGGTGGACACTACCTGGTGGCTCTGGCGCGGGTCGACTTCGGTGAGCTCCTGGCCGATGGCCGGAATCAGATCGCGCACCGGCTTGCGGTGCCAGCGGCCTTCGGCCAGCCAGTCGAAACGGCCTTCGAGCAAATCCCAATCGCCCAGATCGGGTTCGGCGCTTTCCGCAGCATCCGCAGGCAGGCCGAATGTGCTGCTCCAGCTCGTGACGGAATCCAGCAGCACGGGTTCGAGGCCCATGTTGGTGACCGTCACATCGGTCTGCACCATCGGAGCCCGGTCATCGACGCTGTAGCGGACCGTCACCTCCAGATCGCGGTCCTCGTCTTCCAGCACGATCTTCAGCTCGTTGCGATGCCCGATGACATCGGTCTGGTGGCGGCTGTAGCGCAGTTCGCGGCCGATAACCGTGTGGGTGAGTTTGTTGCAGGAAATCATATGACCCGTATCGGTGGTCATGACTTCGGCAAGAGGCGTCTGATACGGGAAGCGAACGGCGGTGTCGCCTATGCTCAGGCTGGCCATGGTAACCGGCTGGTCGTCATCGTATGCGAAGACCATGGACACAGGACCCGCATTCCACGTGAAGTTCTGGGACATCGTTATCTCCATCAATCAACTGGTTCAAGCCCGCGCCTTTAAGGCTCCGGGACTCATTGTCTTCATAGACAGACTATGCGAACAATGCCGTGTCCAGTCCACCGAAAAGCACAGACGGAAACGTTTCCTTGGTCTATCGCTGCTCGCGGCACTGTCTGCATAAGACAAAGACAGGCACCGCCACATCGACGATCTATGTCCAATGAATTCGCGCCAAACCAGCCGATGTGGATATCTCACGCTTTGTCGGCGATGAATCCCAGCGGATTGTCGATGAAGCGACGCAGGCCCACCTCCGCGGCTCCATACAGCGCCGGATGGTCGGCGACCGGCGGCATGGACACGCTCACCTGCATATCGGAAACGCCCAGCACCTGTTCCTTGAGGCGGGATTCAAGCATCTCATAGAACGACTGGCCGAAATTAATCCACCAGCCGCCCAGCAGCACGGTGTCGACGTCGACCAGATTCACTGCCGAGCCGATGGCCGAGGTCAGCGCGTCGACGGCGCGATCGACCGCCTCCACGGTCTGCCTGTCACCGGTATGCCAGGCGTCCAGCATCCTGTCCAGAGCCTGGGACGTGGACGCCTCGTCGCCGCCGACCACACCGGAGGCCTCCACCAGCGAGCGCCGGCCGGCGTATGCCTCAAGGCACCCCTTGCGGCCGCATCTGCACAACGGTCCGTCCAAGGCAACCGACACGTGACCGATTTCGCCGGCAAACCCATGCGAACCGGCCACGACCTCGCCGTCACGCACGATGGCTCCGCCGATGCCGATATCGCAGGACAGGTAAATGAAGGAGTCGGTGCAGTCGACGGCATCCAGGAAATCCGCACGAGCGCACGCATAACCGGGAATCTGCGCGATGGCGGCCATCTTCGCCTCGTTGCCGGGACGCACATCGTAGCGCCGCATGACATCGAACCGGGACAGGTCGATGTTCTCCCAGCCGAGATTGCGGGCCGTGAGCAATTGCCGTTCGGACGTGACCAGGCCAGGCAGCGCGCAAGCCACGCCGGCGACGATGCATCCTTCGCCCTCCAGACGATCCTCCATCGCCCCGACCATGGCATCGAGCCTGCCGAACACGCCCTCCGGGTCAACCCCGCCCATATCGGCGTCGACCCATTCGTATCCCAAGGTGTCGCGGTTGATGTCCAATGCGACGCAGCCGTATCCGTCGGTGTTGACCTGCATACCGATGCCGCACACCTTGCCGCCGCCCAACGCCAGCGGCGTCGACGGACGCCCGTAGCTGGACGAGTTCTGCGGCTCTCCCTCCTTGACGATTCCCGCGTCAATCAGCAGCGACACCAGCAACGACATCGTCGCCTTAGTCAACCCGGTTTCCTTGGCGAGATTGGCCCGGCTCATCGGCGTGGAGGCGCGCAAAAGCGTGTCGATCACCACCGAAAGATTGTGATTGCGCAGATCGTCCTGATTGATCCTGCGAAGAGATGCCATAGCCGTTCCCGTCCCTGCCCTGTTTGCCGTGTTGCCGCATCAGTATGAATTCCCCGAACCGATGTTCCGGAGCCTTTCCTGGTGCTACACTACTATAGTATAGTTTATTCATCTAACTATTAACCGTGCGCCACCGGCGAACGGCACATGCAAGGAGGCAACACAAACCATGGCAAGGACTCTGGTTGCAGGCGTCGACACATCGACGCAGTCCTGCAAGGTACGCGTGACGGACGCCGAAACCGGCGAGCTCGTCCGCTTCGGGCAGGCCAAACACCCGAACGGCACATCCGTCGACCCCTCATACTGGTGGAGCGCATTCCAAGAGGCCGCCGAGCAGGCCGGCGGCCTGGACGACGTATCCGCGCTGGCCGTCGGCGGCCAGCAGCACGGCATGGTGATCCTCGACAAGCAAGGCAACGTCATCCGCGATGCGATGCTGTGGAACGACACCAGTTCGGCGCCCCAGGCTGCGGCTCTGATCGAAAAGCTCGGCGCAGCGCCCGCACAAAACGGCGAGCCGGAAGACCCAATCGCCCGAGGCAAGCAGCGTTGGGTCAAGGCCGTAGGCTCCTCCCCCGTCGCCTCCTACACGCTGACCAAGGTGGCATGGGTGGCCGAGAACGAGCCCGAAAACGCCAAGAAAATCGCCGCCATCTGCCTACCTCATGACTGGCTGAGCTGGCGCATCGCCGGTTACGGCCCGGTCGCCGAAGGCGAGGACGCCCATCTTGAAGCCCTGTTCACCGACCGCTCCGACGCCTCCGGCACCATCTACTACGATGCCGCGTCGAACGAATACCGCCGCGACCTGATCGCCATGGTGCTCGAGGCCGCGGAAGGCGCCGAAGCCGCGCAATCGCACGCCGAGGCCATCGTGCTGCCCACCGTGCTGGGGCCGCGCGACGCCGCCCCCGTCAAGGCCGATCCGGCCATCGCCGGCAAGAACGTCGAAGGCGGCTGCCTGCTCGCCCCCGGCGGCGGCGACAACGCCATGGCATCGCTGGGACTGGGCATGGCCGTCGGCGACGTGTCCATTTCCCTGGGCACCTCCGGCGTGGCCGCAGCCATCTCCGAGAACCCAACCTACGACCTGACCGGCGCCGTATCCGGCTTCGCCGACTGCACCGGGCACTACCTGCCGCTGGCCTGCACCATCAACGGTTCGCGCATCCTCGACGCCGGCCGCGCCGCCCTCGGCGTGGATTACGACGAACTGGCCAAGCTGGCCTTCGCCTCCAAGCCCGGCGCCAACGGCATCACCCTGGTGCCGTACTTCGACGGCGAACGCACGCCGAACCGCCCGAATGCCACCGCCACCTTCTCCGGCATGACTCTGGCCAACACCACACGCGAGAACCTGGCCCGCGCCTTCGTCGAAGGACTGCTGTGCTCCCAGCGCGACTGCCTGGAGCTCATCCGATCCCTGGGCGCAAGCATCACGCGCATTCTGCTCATCGGCGGCGGCGCGAAGTCCGAAGCTATCCGCACGCTGGCACCAAGCATTCTGGGCATGGACGTGACCCGACCCGCCACCGACGAATACGTGGCCATCGGCGCGGCCCGCCAGGCCGCCTGGGTGCTGTCCGGCGAAACCGAGCCTCCGGCATGGCAACTCACCATCGACGGCGTGGAGACCGGCGAACCGACCGAAGCCGTATACGAAGCCTACGCCAAGGCCCGCGGCTGATCCATCACCGCAGGAATTCAGGCATAGGGCCGGGAAGCTTCCCAACAATGGGGCTTCCCGGCCCTATGCTGATTCATGAACCATACTCATAGAAACGACAATATGAACGACAGCTTCCGTATAAGGCTTTACGCGCTCACCTGCATCGCATGGCTGGAGAAATCGATTTGCCGTCAACACACCCTATGAAACGTTTGCAAAACTACAGCAAACCTTCCACATCGGCGAAGGCAGGGTCATGTTCGGGAATCTCACGAATCACATGCGCTGGATTGCCCACGGCTATGACGTTCTCCGGAATGTCACGTGTCACCACGGACCCGGCGCCGATGATGGAATTCGACCCGATGGTCACCCCCGGCGTGACCGTCACATTGGCGCCGAACCACACGTTATCACCGATGGTCACGGCACTGGCATGCTCCCAGCCCGCCAGGCGGGTGGCAGCGTCCTTGGCATGGTTGGGTGTGGCGATGGTGCAGCGCGGACCGATCAGACAATCCTCACCGAGCGTCACATATCCGCCGCCGCACACCATGAAATCCTTGTTGAGGAACGTGCCGCGGCCAATGGTCAATCCGATGCCGTAGTCGACATTGAACGGCGGCGTGAACTGCACGCCCTCCCCCGCGTCCGGGACCAGCTCGTGAAACAAACGGTACGCCTCGTCCGGATCATCGAAGAAGATGCGGTTGATCTTCGCGCAGGCGCGCATGGCCTCGCCTGTGAATTTCGGCAGCGACTTCGATTTGCGATATTGCGTCGGCTTGCCGGCGAACAGTTTGGTCAGATCCTCGTCGGACGCGATCAGCGCTTCCGTCTCCTGCGTCATATCCGTCTCCTTCATCACATTCCACCGCACTATAGTGAACGCTCACACCATACTATATTCACTTACTTGACCATGACGCATGAAACGTTACCCGGCGTATCGTGGCATCCACCGAACAGCATATATCGTTGACCATCAGGTCCGCATGCCGTCCACTCAGGCAATCCGGAACCGTTCGGATCACCTGTCGCCGCGAAATTCACCCAATATCGATTCATCGCATGGGACAAATCGTAATGCCAGCCTCGAAACGGCCGCCAGCTCGCAGGGAGCGTCCCGAACGAAAACCATAAATCGGACGAATGAAACGCACCGGCATCATCCCCCGGCATATCCACATCGAATCGATACCTGTATGGTTCCGAGCCGCCGCCTGACACCCATGCATCGATCATATCCAGATTGCCGCATTCACCCTCCGGATACGGAGTGCCATCAGGGCCCGGAACCATGAACTCGCCGGTCGTGTTCCCCACCAACAAATCACACGGAACGCGATGTCCCGCAATAAGCGCATCACGGTATTGCTCGACAAGGAATGTCCCATCGACGCAGGGAATCCAATTAGTCATCGGAGCCCATACGACATCATCACCCTGCCCAGACCAATCGCAAGCAGGAAAAGTCACCGCCGCCTCCAGCAGATCAGTCGCAGGAACAGAACGCGCCTCGGCAATCGATTCAACTTCCAGATACTTCAAAAAACGCGCTCCATTTCGCTGCGCATCCTCAAGAGACCACAGATGGCGATTGAACAGACCAGTTCCACCTCCAGACTGCATGATGACGCGTTGGAACAGACCATCGTTCATCGGCGAGACACTTTGCGCCAACGCGCTTGCGGCCCCTGCGGACTGGCCGAACACGGTAATGTTCGCAGGATCGCCACCAAACAAGGCAATATTGTCCTTTACCCACTGAATGCCCATCCGCTGGTCAAGAAATCCGAAATTCGCACAAGGCCGTCCATCAACCGCTTCCTTTTCCAACATGGCATGCGCGAAAAAACCAAACACATTCAACCGATAAGCAATGGAGACCACCACCACGCCCTGACGGGCCAGCTGCTCTCCATTGAACTCCTTCTCACAGATAGATCCAGTCTGAAACGCTCCACCGTAAAGCCATACCATCACAGGCAGCCCATGCCCATCGCAACGGGAATCCGTACGAATCTCGGAACCACTGCCGCATCCACGCAAGGCCGGCGTCCAGATATTCAGATACAGACAATCCTCAGCCATCGGAGTGTCAGCGTCAATCTGCCATTCCCTGCCGTAGAACTCATCCGAGCCGGGCAGCGGCTGCATCGGCATCGGCGCGAAATCACCGGCTTCGAGCACGCCATCCCACGCTTCAGCAGGTTGTGGCTCACGCCAGCGTAACTCATCAACAGGCGGCTTGGCATATGGAATGCCCCGAAACACGGTGATCACAGGATCCGCATCGGAGAATCCGTCGACACATCCTTGACGAATCATGACTTGTCTGCGCATGACTGCTCCTAATCAACCATGGGCAACGGCAGATGAAACGGCGGAAGCAGAACACCGTCCCCGTCGCAGATGAGACCGGATTCCGGGCTGTTGCTCCACGCATACCGCACCTCGTCCGGCATGCGCGACGGTATGCGCGCCACAATATCGCAACCATCCAGCCATGCCTCAGCCCGCACCGAAGTGGCGCAGTCGTGCCACAGGAAATCAATTTCTCGCGGAACGTCACCATCCAACGTCATCAGATGGCGATTCTGCGATTGCATCTGTTCGCCCATGGAATTCCGCCACACGCAGTGCATCCTCAACAATCCATCGTCCGCCTCTGCGGTTTCAACAACCGGCTGAGGCTGAGCCTGCTGGCCATACACAAAATCCATCGCGACATTGAATGCACGATCCGCGATGGTTTTCTTATCATGAGGATGCAAATCATTGCTTTCACCGGCATCAAGCGTCACCACCGCAGCCACGTGTTCAAGTTCGTCCGCCACTCTCCATTCCTGTTCTCGAATAAGCGGCCAACCACCATCCTCGATGGCGTCGATGCCGAATTTCGGAAGCTGGACGATCAGGAATGGCATATCCGGCTGATGCCACTTGCCACGCCACAATTCAATCATGGCTTTCAGCTCATCGCCATAACGCATGGCGTAGTCGCCGGTATTCGATTCGCCCTGATACCACAGCACGGCCCGCACCGCATATGGAAAACACGGGGCGAGCATGGCGTTGTACAGGCCGGTCGGCTTCCATCTGACGAAATCCTCGAATGGGCAATCGCGGTCGGCTTCGGCGGTCACGGCATACTGCCAAATGCCGGACAGGTCGAAGACATCGTCTCCGATGGTCAGTGTCATCCGTTTGCCGGGCGTCACACGGCCGCCGGGCCGTTCAACGACCAGACGCATGCGGATTTCGTTCGCGCCGGCGCGCAGCACGCCGGCTGCGACCGGATAGTCCCGCGGCTCATACACATTGCTTCGCCCACCGACCAACACACCGTTGACCCACGTATGGTCGGCATCATTCATGGTGCCCAGACGCAGTAGGGCGGGCTTCCCCGCATCCGACGGAGGCAGGAACACGGTTTTTCTCATGGTAATCTCGCCGCGGAAACCGGCAAGTCCGCGATCCTTGTACCATCCAGGCAGGCGTATGTCATGCCATGCCACGTCGCGCGGCTCGATGTTCTTGGATTCCGGACAGTCCCACGCGATCAATGGCAGCCATTCATGGTGGGCATCGGCCACGGCCTCGTATCCAAGCGCCTGGTACCACCGGTCCCGCTCGGCAACGGAATCGAAGCTTCTTTTCGACGCCACACCATCGCCAAGGTACGGTTCAAGACTGGCGAGCGCTTCGGGGAACGCTCGTAATGTGTCAATGTCCATCCAGGATTCGATCGGAGAGCCGCCCAATGAAATGTTCAACAGACCAACGGGCACACCGAGCCACTGGCGGATCCTGCGACCGAAAAAATATGCGAGCGCTGAGAAATCATCAAGCGTATCCGCATCGCAGCCCTGCCAGAACGCACGGTCGTGATCGTCGCGAGGACCTTTGAAATCGTAATCGGGAATCACTTTGTACTGCCGCAGCAATGGATCGGGATCACGGTCCCACTCCTGTGGATAGTCGGCGCGCACCCAAGCCATAGGCAGTTCCATATTCGACTGCCCGGAGCACAGGAACACCTCTCCCGCATAGCACTGCCGTGAGATACGCTCCGCTCCGTCCTCGTAGCATATGGTCAGCTCGTACGGCCCTCCAGCTTCGATCGGACCATACGGCGCGTTCCAAGTTCCGTCGTCTTTCACCTGCACCATATGCCGCTCGTCAGCAAGCCGTGTCAATACGATGCGTCCGGGATCGCCGGTGCCCCAAATATGCATGTCCACACCGGCTTGCAGCACGCAGCCGTCGTCAAGTAGTTTCGGCAATCGCAAAGTCATCTCAGCATTCTCCCCATTGAGTCTGCGTTCATTTCACCAAATAACCGACGGGCGGCAGGAATGCGGCGAATCGCCGCCCGTCGGCATCGACTACCGGTTGTCGGGAAGCTCCCGATAATCGAAATAGTCGAATTCGGCTTTCGCGTCATAGCCAGACAGATCAACACAGGCGAGACCCACGAACGCGCCGGTGAAGAAGCCGCCATAGCGCTGGTTCACATAGTCATCGGACAGAATCTTCGCATCGAGCTTCACCGGAATCTCGGTGAAGCGCTCACCGTCGAAGGAATATTCGTAGGAATAGTATTCCGTGCGGACCTTGGTGCGCAGCCATACCGCTTCGGCGTCTTCGGGCACCACGATGGCGTCATCCTTGAGGAACGACGTGTATTGGTTGAAATCGTTCTGAGCCACTTCGATGACCCTTGCATGTCGTTTCTCATCCCAAGTGACGAACGCCCATGACCAGCACAGGTCATCGTAATAGTTGGTCAGGCCTGCCATCTGCATGTAGTTCTTCGGATCGAAACGCACCTTGGTTTCGGCGTCGAAATCGAATGCCTGCCAGCGACGAGCCACAAGGGACAGGTCAAACAGGTTGCACAGCGAGCCCTGACCACGCAATGCCAGTTTGCCGTCGCCCACCGTGCCCATGGCGTCGGTGAACGGGACGCGCAGGGTGTTCCAATTCGGTCCGAGTTCGTCGGATTCGAACTCGTCGCGCTCGTCGCGCGTCGCTGGGGCAACGGTCTCGATGGCGTCTTTCGGAGCGTCGACGTAACGCTGTCCGCCATGGCCTCCGACCACGCGCGGCCAACCGTCCTCATCCCATTCGACTTTCTGGATGGAGGTCTCGCGTCCGAGTGTGCACCATCCGCGGGTGCCATGGGCCGGTTCGGTATCATGACGCCACGGACGACCGCATAGGGAGGCGTAATACCACTCGCCGGACGGGGTGTCCACCAACGCTCCATGGCCCTGCTTCTGCAAATAGGTGTCAGGAGTGTCGAAGTTACCGATGAACGGGCCATTCGGCATAACTTCGAAGGAGCATTCGTCAAGGGTACGGGAACGCGCCACAGATTCCTGATGCTCATACACCGTGCCGCCTTCTGCGGCAAACAGGTAGTACCAACCATCCTTCTTGTATAGGTGGGGACCTTCGGTGATCTTCACCGAGGTGCCATCCCAGATGGTGCGGGCCGTTTCTGGCTTGAGCTTCATGGTGTCGACGTCGAATTCCGTCAATGTGATACCGTCGAACTGGTGGTGGTATTCACGGAAATCCCATGTCTGCTGCACCAAGTATTTGCGGCCGTCGTCGTCATGGAACAGGCTGGCGTCAAAACCGACCCCGTTGATGCGAACCGGCTCGCTCCATGGCCCGTGGATGTCCTCGGCGGTGACCAAATAATTAGTGCAATCCTTGAATGCACCATTGACCACCTTGACATCAGTGTAGATCAGCCAGAACCTGCCATCCGCATAGCTTAGGTCAGGAGCCCAGATGCCTCCCGAAGAGGGGTTTCCTCTCATATCAAGCTGGCTGGACCGGCTCAACGGGCTTGGAAGAATGTTCCAATGCACCAGGTCCTTGGACTCATGCAGGCGAACGCCTGGGAACCATTCGAAAGTGGAATTGGCAATGTAATAAGTGTCACCGACGCGAATCATTGAAGGATCGGCATGAAAACCGGTGAGCACCGGGTTGGAAATCTTCATAATGTACCTCTTGCATAAGAGATGAAGCCCGGAAGACGGAAAGGAACATCTTCCGGGCGTGGGTTGTCACATTTCGTCAGCCCTTGACCGCACCTGTCAGGCCGCCGACGATCTTCTTCTGGAAGATGGTGAAACAGATCAGGGCCGGAATCATAGCCAGAGAGGTGAAGGCCAACACCTGTGCGGTGTCAACGGAGTGTTCGGAGCTGAACATCTGTACGCCAAGTGGCAATGTGTACTTGTTGGCATCACTGAGCACGAACAGCGGCAGCATGTAGGCATTCCAGCTTCCCACGAAGGTGAGGATTCCAGTGGTGGCCACGCCAGGCATGGACAGCGGAATGACCATGCGCCAGAAGAAGCCAAGGCGGGAGCATCCATCGAGAAGACAGGCCTCCTCAAGCTCATTAGGAATCGACTGTAGGAACGGCACCAAGATGATGATGGTCTGAGGAAGTCCGAAGGCAATTTGCGGAAGGATCAGACCCCACAGGGAGTTGGCCAGACCCAGATTGCGAATCAGCAGATACAAAGGTGTAATGCCAACGGTCATCGGGAACATGAGACCAGCAGAGAACAACGCGTACATAAGCGGCGCATAGCGGAATTTGTATCGGGCGATGACAAAGCTCACCATGATGCTAAGCACCACGACGCCTACCATGGTGGCGATACCCACGATGGTAGAATTCTTCAGTTCCGTCCAGAAAATATCACTTTCGAAGACCGTCTTGTAGTTGTCGGGGACCCATGGGTTCGGCATCCCGGACGGATGGTTGGTGATCTGCGAATTGGTACGGAAACCGCCGAAGATAATGTACAACACCGGAGTGATGCAGATGGCCACAAGCACCAGGGAGAAGAAGTAGACGATTGGGTTGCCCCATGGCGTCTTGGATGACTTACGGTAACCATTCTTCTTGCTGTACTCGCTTTTGTTGGAATGTCCTGCGATTGTTGCGGCAGTCATCACTTCACCTCACTTGCCAGGGCAGCAACCTCACGATGCTGCACTTCTTTTGCGCGCTTCCTGGCACGCTTCTCGGCTTCTTTCTGTTCAGTAACAGCACCGTCCAAGTCACGGTTCAGCACGAACTTCTGATAGACGAGTGCGATGATCAAAGAGATCACGAAGATGATCAGAGCAACGGCGGAACCATAGCCATAGTTGCCGGCTCCACGACCTTCACGCACCATGTAGGTGGCCATGGTGGACACACCAGCGGTGGTCGACACATACTTGCCCCACACGATATAGACCAGATCGAAAAGCTGCAGAGAGCCAATCATGGAAAGGAACACCCAGATCCGCAACGTCGGAGCAAGCAACGGCAACGTGATGCTTTTCTGCATCTGCCAGAAACTCGCCCCATCCACCTTGGCTGCTTCATACAGTTCCTCGGGAATGGATTGCATGCCGGCGAGCATCAGAATTACGGCGAAACCGACGTATTTCCAGCTGATCAGCAACAGCAGCGTCCAAATAGCGATTTTCGGGTCGGCCAGCCAATCGGGACCATTGATGCCGAAGTTGGCCAGAATCTCATTGATGGCGCCCTTCTTCTGTAGCAACAGGCTCCATCCTGTGCCGACGATGACCTCGGAAACGACATACGGCACGAAGATGAGGGTGCGGATGAGACCACGCCCCTTGAACTTCTGGTTCAGCAGCAATGCGAACAGGATGGCGAGCGGAGCCTGGATGACCAACGAGCCGATCACGACCTCGAAGGTATGCAGAATTGCCGCCTGGAACGCGGGATCCTTAAGCGCTGTGATGTAGTTCTGGAGACCAACGAATTTACCTGTCTTGGAGGGAACTCCGTAGCCCTTCCACTGATAGAAGCCGTAATAAGCACCCAAGACGATAGGCAGAATCACAAAGCAGACGAACAGAAGAATCGCAGGTGCGGACAGTACGAAAATCTCAACATTACGACGCATTTTGCCATCGGACGGTTTCTTGGACCGCTTAGCGCGCAGCGTCACCGCGTCTTTGCTTGTACTTGACATGGTTTTCTCCACTACCAGATACGTTTCTCGAATAGGAAGGAGGGTGGATGAATATCTGTCTATCCACCCTCCTTTGGCCGTCAACCAGCCATGTTCACTATCAGCCCTTGGACGCTGCGTCCTTCATCGCCTTGACGATGTCAGCCGAAGTCCCCTGTCCGGAAAGCAGATTCACCACTCCGGAATTAAGAGCGTTGCCAATATTTCCGCCGAGAGCGGTATCCATCCACAGCTGCATGCCATCGGACTTTTTCATAGCTTCGATGATGCTCTTAAGATTTTCATCGGTAACCGCATCGTAAGCTTCGGCGGAAGCCGGAATGGTGCTGAACGCAGTGGCGTATTTCTCCTGATTTGATTTCTCAGCCATGAAATTGACGAAATCAACAGCAGCGTCCGGAGCCTCGGGATTGACAGCGAAACCGGTCACAGCGCCCATCAAAGCACCTTCCTCGCCTTTTCCTCCGTCCACGGTCGGGAAGGCGAAGAAGCCAAGGTCAGCCATTGGCTTCTTGTCCGGAGTCAGGTCCTTGAGAACTCCAGGCTCCCATGTGCCCATGAGCTCCATCGCAGCCTTATGATTGGCCAGCAGACCTGCGGATGAGCTGGCGCCCTGCTGGGCCGTCGTGGTGAGGAATCCTTCGTTAAAAGCATTCGCATCCAACAAATCCTTCAGATCATCTCCGGCCTTGGTCCAGCAGGAGTCGGAGAAGTCCTTGTCATTGACGCCCTTGGCGTAGGCCTTCGGAGAGCATTCGCGCATGGACAACCAGTAGTACCAGTGACCGACCGGCCAAGCATCCTTGCCGCCGAGTGCGATCGGATCGATGCCAGCGCTGCGAAGCTTCTGTACATCGGTCTTCAGCTCGCTGAAGGTGGTCGGCGCGGCATCGATGCCAGCCTGCTTGAACAGATCCTTGGAATACCAGATGCCACCAGGCTGCACAGTGACTGGAACACCATAGACCTTGCCGTCATAGGACATGGACTCCAGCGCAGAAGACATCTGCTTCTTGACGGTGTCACTGATCTTATCAGTGAGGTCCATGCCCTGTCCGGCGTCAATCATGTCCTTGGTCTTGGCTCCACCAAGGGTCATGTACACATCCGGGCCGGAGGCGGGATCCTGCATAGCGGTGGTCAGCTTGCCTTCGAAATCCTCGTTTTGGATGGCTTGGATCTGGACCTTGACACCGGTCTTCTTCTCGAACGCTTTGGCCATATCCTCCCAATACTGCTTGCCGTCACCAGCTGTTGCGTTATGCCAGAACGTAATGGTCTTATCGTCTTTGGCACCAGCGCTGGAGCCGCAGGCACCCATGCCCAACATGGTCGCCACCGCAAGAGTGGCAGCTGCAATGGTTTTGAACTTCATTGTCTTCTCCTTATTGACCAAATCATCATCGACAAAATGATGGCAACGACAGGAACGATTTCTCTCGAATGGGCCGAATCGGGAAGCATGACCGCAACGAATGCTGCCGCAGCTCCCTGGCAGACAGAGAATCAGCCTTTGACTCCCTTCGAAAATTTCCATTCCGTTTTCGCTGTACCTACAGACTACCGAAACAAATCACACAAAGTCAAGTTTTTTGTAAAATCAGAAAACTAACTATTTTTCGTTGATTTTACAACGTTTTTAAGCATTGCCAACATATCGAAAGTTTCGAAAAACGTAAACCGAAACTTTCGTTCGCATTTTCGGATATGATGAAAATGAAGAAGGAGTGACTCATGCGCAATACGGCAAAAAAAGCTACGGTACGACTCTCTGACATAGCTAAAGAGACCGGTTATTCCCTTTCCACCGTATCCAAGGCGCTCAACGGCAGAGCCGACGTTTCCGAAGAGACGCGGCAAACCATCAACGCGGTGTTGAAACGGTATGGGTATTCCCGTAAAGCGACAAGCACGAAAAGCCAACGAATTATCGAAATCGTGTTCCAAGATTTCGATAATGTTTGGGCCCTTGAAGTACTCCGTGGCGCCATTCGCGAAGCCAAGTTGCATGATTTGAACGTCATCACCACCGAAGGCGGCAATCGCCAGCACCCGGACTCATCCTGGATTGACAACATGCTGCGTCGGCAGACAGATGGCGCCATTCTTGTCTTCTCCAGTCTGACACGTATCGAACGGAACAAGCTGCATTCCAGAGGTATTCCCTTCGTCTTGTTCGATCCATTCGGTAATCCAGATCCAGACACGCTGTCGGTGCAAGCGGACAACTGGACCGGAGGCGTAATCGCCACCAGGCATCTGCTCGCACTCGGACATACCCGCATAGGCATCATCACCGGACCGGAGGAAATGATGTGTTCCAAAGCACGTCTGGACGGATATACATCAGCGCTTGCAGAACATGGAATCGAAACCGATCCCGAACTTATCACCGAAGGCGATTTCACCACTTCCGGCGGTTACGCACAGTCCATCTCCCTGTTGAAACGACCAAATCGTCCGACCGCAATCTTCGCCGGCAGCGATCTGCAGGCCATGGGCGTCTACGAGGCGGCAAGGCAATTGGGGTTACGTATTCCGGAGGATCTATCCGTGGTCGGATTCGACGATGTGCAGACTGCCGCATTCCTTGGCCCGGCGCTGACCACCGTACGGCAGCCGCTCCAAGACATGGCAAGGGCCGCCGTACGCATGCTGATCGAGGCGCTGTCCACCGACGACGTGATCCAACCGCACATCATCATGCCGACATCGCTAGTGGTACGCAACAGCACACAGCAACTTGAAGGGTGACCAGCAAGACAAACCGCGCATGTGCAACCGGAGGAAGAAACGCCACACGCCCCTAGCCTTCCGGTTCCGACCCGTCCCAAGGATGGTCCTCCGAAGTACCAGTAACGAACCATCCTTTCAAACTCCTCAGATTCTATGCCATGAAACCAGCCATGCAACCGACGAATCCACCGGCCCATTCGGTGCTAAGGAAACGAGCGTCAATACTGAGCAATACCTGCCCTCGACTCACGAAAGCCGAGGAATCAGCCGGATCAAGCCCTTCAGCCACGATGACCAACAAGCGGTTGTCATCGAAAAGCACCGCCGGACGTGTGCCATCAGCCCGCAGGGCGGCAACGGAACCGGCTTGCGAATCATCTCCATTCACCGTCTCGTAGCGCACATCCGTGCCATGCATCGAAAACACCGCGTAATGCGTGGAATTCTGCCGGATCACTAAAGAACCGGACATGGGAATCGGCATGAGCGTCGGCAGTTTCGCTATTCTGCGGTAGCTGACATCACGCTCGTCGCGCACCACCACATCGTTCGTCGAGCCATCAGCCACATCCACCAGCGCAGGTTCCACGTCACCGGCGAGCGAGGATTTCACCCTAGGCTCGATGGTGATGCCATCGTCTTCAGTAGTAACCGTGATCTCGTCGGCCAAGCGGCCAAGACCAGCGCAAGTCACTGGCCATCCGGGGTCACCCTCATGCGTATATGATGCACCGTTGCCGTCCAGCTTCCAATCGGCCGGATTATGTTCCCAGGATACCGGAGCGACAAAGCTCTCCCTTCCCAAGTAGCTCAATAATTCGCCGTCATGCTTTCCCCGTGTCTCTCTCACGCCGAGACACACCAGCCACCATCCCAGTTCCGGATGAAGCAACAGGTCCGCATGTCCCACGCATTGCAGCGGTTCCGACAAACCCAGATGTCGGTGGGTGAGAATCGGATTCTTCTTATCCGCGTGGAAGGCACGGATTGCAGTGCCAAGATAGCAGCGTTCCCCGTCACGAACCTGCGGAATGCACTCACCCAATTCGGATACTTCCCGTTCGTAAGCTTCGAACGCCCGAAGCAGTCCATGCGGCGCATAGATGCGCATGGCCATTTCGCTATGTTCGAAACTGGTGCCCCCCTCAGCGGTCATCAGATACACATAATCACCCACGCGATAGAGATGCGGCGCCTCAGCCCACACCGATTCCATACCGTATCCGCGCCATATTACCGTCTTGCCCGATCCCGCAGGAAGACCGTCATCGACAAAAGTCCAAGTCTCCGGATTAATGCGTTGGGTCCAGACCTCGGTCTGGCCTTCCCATTGCGGATTGACCGCAGGACGGGTCTGGGTCCAGTACACATTGCCGTCCCCGTCCTCGAATATGTCTGGATCGATGCCTTCGGCGCCCTCGATCCAGAACGGCCCACGCCAAGGTCCGTCGATCGAGTCCGACTCAAGAACGAAGTTGCCTTCCGCCGCCTGGGCCGCATCCAATTCGGCCTGGGAGCATCCTTCCGCGATGGCTTTGCGTCCATTGATGCGAGCGATGGTGCAGGCAATCACGTATTTGCCACGAATCCTACGCAGCGTCGGCGCATAGACGCCACCCGAGTCATCCACGAAAGGAATGAGCAAACGTCTTGCCAACTCCTCATCTATGGCATCCGACACGTGTTTCCAGTGGGCCATATCCCTGGAAACGTAAATAGGCAAGCCTGGAACCAGTTCGAAGGTGGAGGTCACAAGCACGATTTGCCGAAGATCATCATCCCAAATCCAACTCGGATCAGGATGCATTCCGTGAAGAATGGGATTGGCGATGGTAATCGTTGTGGTCATAAGTACGCCTCATTCGGGAACGTTTGGATACATCACATCATTGCGAATAATCGAAATTTTCGCTTGGTCTAGCAACGCAAACAAGCCGCTCACCGGCGATCTAGCCGGCAAACGACTTGCGTGCGAAGGAAATTTGAGGAAGGAGGAAGGAAAGAAAAGCGAGTGGTGTGCCGGAACACCGACGCTTCGGCACACCACATCCGGCTCTGTCACAGTCGAGCCCCACTGTTTGATCCAGCGATGAATCAGGAGTCCTAACGGAAACTCCTTACTGCGCCCATGCCTCGGTCCTGCAATTCCGGAACGCTACGCGCGCCCAGTCATTGCTCGCCCTCGACTACCGTCTCGGACTTCGCCCGAGGCTACCTAAAACCCTAGTGAGTTTTCGGCTCACGCCTCGGCCAGGGCGTCGATCATGTAGTTGTTGATCGTGGCCTTGACGGACTCGAGGTGATCGGACTTGGTGGCCTCGATGAGCTTGGACTGCGGGATATCCAGAGCGTACTCCTCGAGGGAAGCCAGGGAGGCGGTGCCGTTCTCGACGGTCGCGCCGATGCCGGAATCGAAGGAGCTGTAGCGCTCGGCCTGCAGGTTCTCGATGACCTTGTCCTCGTGCATCTTGGCTGCGACCAAGAGACCTGCAGCGAATGCATCCATACCTGCGATGTGGGAGCGGAACAGATCCTCGGCGGCGAAGGAGGTGCGGCGCGGCTTGGCATCGAAGTTCAGGCCGCCGTGAGGGCCGATCTGGCCTTCGGCGAGGACCTCCCACATGACGGTGGAGGTCTCGTACAGGTCGGTCGGGAACTCATCCATATCCCAGCCGATGAGCTTGTCGCCCTGGTTGGCGTCCAGGGAGCCGAGCACGCCGGCCTCGCGGGCGGTGCGGATCTCGTGCTGGTAGGTGTGGCCGGCCAGGTTGGCGTGGTTGCCTTCCAGGTTCAGCTTGAAGACGTCCATCAGATCATAGGTGCGCAGGAAGTTGATGGCGGTGGCGGCATCGAAGTCGTACTGGAACATCGTCGGTTCCTTGGCCTTCGGCTCGATCAGGAACTGGGCGTCCAGGCCGATTTCCTTCGCGTAGTCATGGCACATGTGGAAGAACTTGGCCATGTGCTCCTGCTCGCGCTTCATCTGGGTGTTCCACAGGTTCTCGTAGCCTTCACGGCCGCCCCAGAACACATAGTTCTCGGCACCAAGGCGCTTGGCGATCTCCAGGGAGTGCTTCAGCTGGCCGCCGGCGTACGCGTAGATGTCGGCGAACGGGGAGGTGGAGGCGCCGGAGACGAAGCGCGGGTTGGTGAACAGGGAGGAGGTGTTCCACAGCAGCTTGATGCCGGTGGACTTCATGTTCTCTTCGATCTTGTCGACGACCTTGTCCAGGTTCTTGTCGGTCTCGCGCAGGGTGTCGCCTTCCGGAGCGATGTCGCGATCATGGAAGCAGAAGTACTCGACGCCGAGCTTCTGGAAGAACTCGAAGGCGTAGTCGACCTTGGCCAGAGCCTCGTCCTCCGGATCGGAATACTTGCCGTACCACGGGCGCTGGGCGGTGCCGGTGCCGAACGGGTCGACCAGCTCCTGGTCGAAGGTGTGCCACCATGCGACGCCGAAGCGCAGCCAGTCCTTCATCTTCTTGCCGGCAACAACCTTGTCGGCGTCGTAGTAATGGAAAGCAAGACCCTCCTGCGGCCCCTTTTCGCGACCGACGTACGGAATCTTATCGATATCCCACAGACCCATGGAATGCTCCTTTGCTTGGTTTACTTACGTAAAGCTTTATTTCGCAGCGGGCTTTCCGCCCGTCTTGGTCTACATAATAAATTGAATTACCTAAGTTTGTCAATTCGTTAAACTATACGGCGTTTCCATTGGAATCAAGCCATTTATCAATGCAGTGATACAGTGTGTTTGTTTGTTTGTTTGTTTGTTTGTTCGCATCGCGGCGCAACACCTGCGCGGCACACGGAAGCGCGGAATCGAAAGAAGGAACATATGAGCGAAAACGTCGACACCATCTGCGTGCAGGGAGGCTATCAGCCGGGCAATGGAGAATCCCGCACTCCCCCAATCATCCAGGCCACGACCTTCAAATACCAGTCGAGCGAACAGATGAGCCGACTGTTCGACCTGTCCGAATCCGGCTACTTCTACACCCGCCTGCAGAATCCGACCAACGACACCGTCGCCGCGAAGATCTGCGAGCTGGAAGGCGGCGCGGCCGCGATGCTCACCTCGTCCGGCCAGGCGGCGAACTTCTTCGCGCTGTTCAACATCTGCAACAACGGCGACCACATCGTCGCCTCCTCCGCCATCTACGGCGGCACGTTCAACCTCATCAACGTGACCATGCGCAAGATGGGCGTCGAATGCACCTTCGTCAGCCCGGACTGCACCGAAGAGGAACTTGAGGCCGCGTTCCAGCCGAACACCAAGGCCGTGTTCGGCGAGTCCATCTCCAATCCGGCGCTTATCGTGCTCGACTTCGAGAAGTTCGCGAACGCAGCGCATCGTCACGGCGTGCCACTGATCGTCGACAACACCTTCCCAACGCCGATCAACTGCCGTCCGTTCCAGTACGGCGTGGACATCGTCACGCACGCCACCACCAAGTACATGGACGGCCACGGATCCTGCGTGGGCGGCGCGATCGTCGATTCCGGCAATTTCGACTGGATGGCCCATGCGGAGAAATTCCCGGGCCTCACCACTCCGGACGACTCCTACCATGGCGTCACCTACGCGAAGGAATTCGGCAAGGCCGCATACATCACCAAGGCCACCGCGCAGCTCATGCGCGACTTCGGCTCCACTCCGGCGCCAATCAATTCGTGGATCATGGGCATGCATCTGGAATCCCTCGGCGTGCGCATGGAGCGCCACTGCGCGAACGCACTGGCCGTGGCCAAGTGGCTCGACGCCGATCCGCGCGTCAGCTGGGTGAGCTTCCCGGGCCTCGAAACGGACAAGTACCATGCGCTGGCGGAGAAGTACATGCCGAACGGCACCTGCGGTGTGATCTCCTTCGGCGTGCCGGGCGGCCGCGAGAAGGTCTCCGCGTTCCTCGACCATCTGAAGATGGTGTCCATCGCCACGCATGTGGCCGATGCGCGCAGCTGCACGCTGTATCCGGCCGGCACCACGCATCGCCAGCTCACCGAGGAGCAGCTTGAGGAAGCCGGCGTCGGCATCGACCTGGTGCGCCTGAGCTGCGGCATCGAAAACACGGCCGACATCATCGCCGACCTCGACCAAGCCCTCGCCGCCGTGCAGTGAGCCGCAGAAATCCGCCATCTCGCTTATGGATGGCGGATTTCTCCACCCGACCGATGCTATCTCGCTTATAGATGGCAGTCTTCTTGAATCGCTAAGGCCCTAGGGGGTAATATTCATACCTCTTAAGGCCTTTTTGTGGATTTCATCCGCCATCTATAAGCGAGATAGCATCATGCCGCAGCCCGATTCCGCCATTCATAAGCGAGATATGGGCTTGCCCAAGCCTCACAGACGGTTGCCCTTCCTCCGACCATCGGCTATCTGAGCAATCGTCATTCGCCCACATAGCCGCACAGGCTCCCCCAAACGCAATGACATCCTCTGCGCCACGCGTTCCGCCAATTCCTTTTGAGAATCCTCATCCCTGAGATTTTCCGCCGTCACCTGGATATACAGCCATCCTTCATCCTCCAACGCTTCCCGACGTTTACTGTCAGCCAACCATCGCGAGGCATGATGCCTGCCGTCGTATTCAATGATGATTTTCAAATCCGGATAAGCCATGTCCGCGAAAAATACATGAGAATAGCCTTTGAGCCGAATGGCATAGTTCACTTCCGGACAAGGCAAACCATAACGCAACAGAACAATTCGACTTCTCGTTTCCTGGGAAGAATCTGTATTCTCCCGCATCAGCCTGAGAGCCCTACGCATTTTCGACACTCCTCTCACCGCACGTAATCTGTCGGAGCCTGAATAGTTGGACAAATCGGACAAGCTATCGACATATATCCGAAACTCCTCCAGTGTGGCCTTTTTCATATGTCCATCACGCCGCATCATCGAATCACCCAAAACCACCAATTCTTCATCTTCAAGCCGATTGGCATGCATGGCCCATGTGGTCACGGAATCCGTGCATCGCAATCGACCATGATGAATCGGCATATGCGTCTGAGGTCCAGACCAAAGCACAAAACAAATCCCCTGCAGTATCGTTCGCACGCCGTTACTTTCAATCACCGCGTGCAGCGTATCAGCCAAAAGCCCTCCGCGCCGGTAGCGAGGCAGTTCGATGCCTTGTAAACTCAGTGCGGTATCAAGCGCGAACACCAGCCGCCTTCCGGTGCGCCTCTGCGCTTCGAGACATTGTTCGATGGTTCTTGTCCTCAGCCGTGCGAGGCTTTCCGAATATTGTGCTCCATTGTCCATAGCGCCAAAGTAGAGGAAATGTCGCCGCGCTGCCTACCGGCTTCCGGCAAACAGTGGATAAGTGGATAACTGCGCCCTTCTTTTTCTGATGCGGATAACCGTATCCCAGCGGAGGAATTCAAAGTGTGCATAGCCGATTGAGACGAGCGCGGCAATCGCAAGCATTGCAAGGATACTATGGCTGGCAATGAGGTCATTTTGTTGAATCGAGGATGTATGGGCGAACCGTATGTGATTGAGAATGTGTGTTTCGTGGGGTCCGATGAGTCTGTCGACATCACGATTGAGCAAGGGCGGATCGCGGATGTACGGTCTTCGGAAAAGTCGGTAGACAAGGCTTCAAAAACGTGGGTCATTCCCGGCTTGTGGGATTGTCACACGCACTTCACGCAGTGGTCGTACACGCTGGGGCGGCTTGATCTGATTGATGCCCGCAGCGCCGATGAGGCAATGAGCCTGCTACGCGAGCACTTGGAGGAACGCCGCGAATCCGGCACGCTCGACCCGGACCAGTACGTGGTCGGCATGCGGTTCAGACACTCCCTGTGGGCCGATGATGCCCAACCGACATTGGCTGCGATCGACGCGGTGTCGGGCGACCAGCCCGTGGCGCTGTCAAGCGCAGACATGCATTGCGGCTGGGTGAATTCAGCCGCGGCTCGTAAGCTCGGCGTGCATGTAGGAGAGTCGGGACTCGTCGGCGAGCTTGAATGGTTCGACGCTTACTGCAAGCTGGACAAAGGCCCCGGTGCGGCTGACGAGCTGATGCGATTGCTGCGCAACGCGGAACAGGACGCCGCCGGCAAAGGCGTGGTCGGCGTGCGCGACTATGAGATGGCCGAGAACATCGACACGTGGATTGACCGCTTCAAGCAGGGGCTTGACGGATTGCGCATCGAAGCCGGCGTTTACCCCGAACGACTTCAGCAAGCCATCGACGACGGCTGGCATACCGGCGACGAACTTCCCGGAAGCCATGGCTTGGGCCATGTCGGTGCGATGAAGATGATTTCCGACGGCTCGCTCAACACCCGATCCGCCTACTGCTCCACACCGTATTCGGGCATTACGCCGGAAACCTACGGCACGCTGAGCTACACCCCCGAGCAAATCGAATCGTATATGCGGCTCGCCACCGAACATGGCTTCGACATCGCCTGCCATGCCATCGGCGACGAAGCGAACACCATCGTGCTCGACTGCGCGGAACGTACCCACGCGCACGGCTCCATCGAGCATGCCCAAATGCTCAAGGAACGCGACATTCCACGTCTTGCGCAATTGGGACTTGCCGCGAGCATCCAGCCGCAGCACGCCATGGACGACCGTGACGTCATCACACGATTCTGGGGCAATCCCGCCGGAATTCCCTACGCGTTCAACAGTCTGCATCGGGCTGGAATCAAACTGCTTATGGGATCGGACGCGCCGGTCGCGCCGTTGGATCCGTGGCTGGCCATTTCCGCAGCGGTGTTCGGCACGGAGAGTTCCGACCGGGAGCCTTTCCAGTCTGAGCAATGTCTGGATTTCGAAACCGCGCTCGCTTCGTCCACCGCCCTGGGGCGTACGACGTTGCAAGCTGGAGATGCGGCAGACCTAGTGCTGCTGGATTGCGATCCGAGTGCGCTTGAGTCCCCTGAGGCCATGCGCGCCATGCCCGACCATGTGCTCGCCACTATGCTTGCTGGGTGCTGGACATATCAGTCTCACGTATCTCGCTTATAGATGGCGGAATCGGAAAGCCGCCCGATGCTATTTCGCTTATAGATGGCGGCGCCTCTACGTCATTAAGGTCTTAGAGGGTATGATTTACACCCTCTAAGACCTCTTCGCAAAATTCATCCGCCACCTATAAGCGAGATAGCACTGGACAAGCAGACGAATCCGCCATCTATAAGCGAGATACACGGCCAACAACACACGAATGGCGCTTCAGTCTTTTTGGCAAGCCATGGACAACCGCTCGAATGCTTCGTCGCTTTCCACGATGAGGCTGTCGATTTTGCGCTTGCCCAGCTCACTCAGCCATTCGTCTGGATCCGTGCAGGCGAGCGCGCCGGCCTCCAGGAGTAACGGCCTGTGGCCGCCAATCACCACTTCGTCTGCGCCGACGGCTTGGACCGGTCCGTTGAAATGCGCGAAAGACTCGTCAGGAACGTCCGATTCAGTTCCGGCAAGCACCGCCGCATATGTGGCATATAGTTCGCGCCGACGGACCGCATACTCAGAGTCCGATTCACCCGCACGCCTTCTGCCGTCCACAATGTACGGCTTTCCCGTGGTGATGTAGTGGAAGAAATGGCGATTGATGGCGTCGCATTCCTCCCGCATCACGTCGCGAACCACTTCGACGCCCGCTTCCTCAAGGATGCGAAGGCCTTTGCCCGCCACAATCGGGTTCGGATCGACCGATCCGACCACCACGCGTGCGATGCCGTGCGCCAGAATCAAGTCAGTGCACGCCGGCTGCGATCCGACATGGCAGCAGGGTTCAAGCGTGTCGATGACCGTGGCGCCAGTCAGATCGATGCCGTGCGCGTCGGCATAGTCGAACGCCATACGCTCCGCATGCGGGCCACGATACCGGTCATGGTATCCGGTGGCGAGAACCTCGCCACCGGATACCACCACCGCGCCTACCAGCGGATTCGGGTCCACCCATCCCGCACCCTTGCGGGCCAGTTCAAGAGCCTGCGCCATATATTCGCGGTATTGCAACATGTCTTCCATGACCCCAAGCATATTGCACCAGTCCAAGCCGCACACGTTGTGCCTCACATCCCGAAGCCGACGCGAACGGTCAGGGAATGGACAGGTCCGCCCAGCCGTCCGTCTCGCAGCCATGCGACGCTACAATATTGGCAGACCGGCAACATCCAACGAGAGGAATCACATGCAGCGTGAGATCATGACGTCCATCCCATTTTTGAGCCAGCCGTCCGCCGCAGCCGAGAACAACGAAGAGGATCTGGCCGTGGCACAGGACCTGAAAGACACGTTGGACGCGCATCGCAATGGTTGCGTGGGCATGGCGGCCAATATGATCGGCGTTCCCAAGCGCATCATCGCTTTTGTGGATGAGGATTTCGGCGGCCGCATTTTCGTGATGTTCAATCCACACATCACCGCCGAAGACGGCGCGTTCGATACGGCGGAAGGTTGCCTCTCGCTCCAAGGCGAGCGCCGCACCGTCCGATACCAGCGCATCGAAGTGGATTATATGGATCGGAAATTCCGCGAGCGCCACGCAGCGTTCACCGGTTTCACCGCGCAGATCATCCAACACGAGATCGACCACTGCGATGGCGTGATCATCTGATCGCCGACCTGCCGCCCACCAATCAATAGCCGCCCGCCGAAAACAGCCAACCCACCACCCTCGCACTCGAAAAGCGCGGAAAAACCAAGGAAAATCGCCGCCGCAGCACCTACGGGGGGCAACATCGGGACTTCCTTTTTCTCAGTACGTCAGCGTCATTCCCGTCCCGCGCGTTCCTTGATGAAACCAACGAACATATCGACGGCCTCCGGGGTGTCATGGCGGAAGAACAGGCTGGTCTTGGTATCCAGCGCGGTGACGGCCGCCATCTCCTCATCACTCAGCGTGAAGTCGAATACATCGATGTTCTGTTCCATTCGTTCCCGATGCGTGGACTTGGGCAACGCCACGATGTTCCGCTGCACCAGCCAGCGCAGAATCACCTAGGCGACCGACTTGCCATGGGTTTCGCTGATTTTCGCCAAAGTCGGATTATCGAACATGCCGGATCGCCCTTCGTCGAATGGCGCCCATGCCTCCTACGAGTAACCGCCACTCTGTGTAGACGGGATATGGGATAATCGGCGATGGTACTTTGCGTATGGACACGGTCCGAAAACACTTGGCTTCGATGAGTTCGCAGCAGACTTGCGATTCGTCCGCAACCAGTCGCGCCGGCAACGCGCCACAGCACGGCGAACAAGTGCGATTTTCCGTCGACCGACATACGCAAAACGCTGGAATTCCAACGTTTCTTAAGGATGGAACACAACATTGGCTGAGTTTATTTACCAGATGATCAAGGCCCGCAAGGCTTACGGCGACCGAGTGATTCTTGACGATGTGACCCTGAGCTTCCTGCCGGGCGCGAAGATCGGCGTCGTCGGCCCGAACGGCATGGGTAAGTCCACGCTGCTGAAGATCATGGCCGGCCTCGACACCGTTTCCAACGGCGAAGCCTACCTGACCCCTGGTTTCACCGTCGGCATTCTGCAGCAGGAACCGCCGCTGGATGACACCAAGACCGTCGGCGAGAACATCAAGATGGCATTCGGCCCGATCGCCGAAAAGGTGGCGCGTTTCAACCAGATTGGCGAGGAAATGGCCAATCCGGACGCCGATTTCGACGCGCTGATGGAAGAAATGGGCAAGCTGCAGAACGATATCGACGCGGCCAACGGTTGGGATCTCGACTCCCAGCTCGAGCAGGCCATGGACGCTCTGCAGTGCCCGGATCCGGATACGCCGGTGAGCGTGTGCTCCGGTGGCGAGCGCCGTCGTGTGGCACTGTGCAAGCTGTTGCTTGAGGCTCCGGATCTGCTGCTGCTCGACGAGCCCACCAACCATTTGGATGCCGAATCGATTCTGTGGCTGGAGCAGTTCCTGCACCAGTACAAGGGCGCAGTCATCGCCGTCACCCACGATCGTTACTTCATGGACAATGTGGCCGAATGGATCTGCGAAGTGGATCGCGGCCACCTGTATCCATACAAGGGCAACTACTCCACCTACCTGGAGACCAAGGCCAAGCGTATGGAGATCCAGGGCGCCAAGGACGCCAAGCTCGCCAAGCGCCTGAAGAGCGAGCTCGACTGGGTGCGTTCCTCGCCGAAGGCCCGTCAGGCCAAGAACAAGGCCCGTCTGGAACGTTACGACCAGATGGAGCAGGAGGCACGCAACAACAAGAAGCTCGACTTCTCCGAAATCCAGATTCCGGCCGGCCCGCGTCTGGGTTCCACCGTTCTGGAAGCCGAGCATATCCACAAGGCGTTCGGCGACCGCGTGCTCATCGACGACTTGAGCTTCACCCTGCCGCGTAACGGCATCGTCGGCGTGATCGGCCCGAACGGCGTAGGCAAGTCCACCCTGTTCAAGACCATCGTCGGCTTGGAGCCGTTGACCTCCGGTTCGCTCAAGATCGGCGACACCGTGAAGATCAGCTACGTCGACCAGAACCGTGCCGGCCTTGACCCGAACAAGAACCTGTGGGAGGCCGTGTCCGACGGACTCGACTTCATCGAGGTGGCCGGAGTGGAAGTGCCGACCCGCGCCTACGTGGCGTCCTTCGGCTTCAAGGGTTCCGACCAGCAGAAGCTGGTGGGCGTGCTGTCCGGCGGCGAACGCAACCGTCTGAACCTGGCGCTGACCCTGAAGCAGGGCGGCAACCTGCTGCTGCTCGACGAACCGACCAACGACCTTGACGTCGAAACCCTGGAATCCCTCGAAAACGCGCTGCTCGCCTTCCCGGGCTGCGCCGTGGTGATCTCCCACGACCGTTGGTTCCTCGACCGTGTGGCCACGCACATCCTCGCATGGGAGGGCACCGACGAGAATCCGGCCAACTGGTACTGGTTCGAAGGCAACTTCCAGGCCTATCAGGAGAACCGCATCGCCCGTCTCGGCGAGGATGCGGCCCGCCCGCACCGCCTGCACCGCAAGCTGACCCGCTAAAGGCAGACAGATCCAATCGAGTCGCGTTAAGCGCAGATTTCAGCAAAGCGCCACCCTTCATTACGAGCGGTGGCGCTTTGCCATACGTCAACCGTTGCCGCTAACCAACCGTTCATTCTTCTCACGTACTCGTTACAAAACAATCCGACGAAATTTACTACGTATGGATAGACTCGATGCCAGCATAAAGAGCTATCCACACGCGGAAGGAATCGAGGCCATCATGACGCAGACAGACATGACGCCGCTGCAGCGACTGGCAAAGGTGCTCCAGCTGGGCACGCCCTCAAACTATCGCAACCATACGTATATCAACGGCGAAAGCCTGTACTTCCCCACTGGCCGAGTCTACGGCGGACAGGTCATCGCGCAGTCGCTGATGGCCGCGTCGAGAACCGTCGCTCCATCCCGTCTGCCGAATTCCATCCACGGCTATTTCATTTCGGCCGGCGATATCCGTCAGGATCTGCTGTTCGACGTGGAAAATCTGCGTGACGGACGTTCCTTCTCCGCCCGTCGCGTGAATGTCACGCAGGCGCAGGGCTCGATTTTGACGGCAATCGCCAGCTTCCAGGAACATGACCAGGAAGGCATCGAATTCGCCGACCCGATGCCTGAGAACATTCCCGATCCCGACAGCCTGACCAGCGCGAAGCAACTGATGGAGCCGTATGCGGAACAGTCGCCGTTCGCCAAGTATTATGCGGAGAAGTCGCCGTTCGATATTCGCCATGTGACGCGCACCATCATGCTTGGCGCCGACAAGAAGAGCGCCAGCGAGGATTCCGGCAAGCAGATGGTGTGGATGAAGGCCGACGGCAAGGTGGACGTGCCGCAGGTCATGCATCGTGCGATGCTGGCGATGGGCTGCGACCAGATCATGCTGGAGCCGATTCTGCGCCGTGCTGGCTTAAGCATCGCCACGCCGGGCATTTCGTATGCGTCCATCGACCATTCGATGTGGTGGTACCGCGACATCGACATCAACCAGTGGCATCTGTACGTGCAAGACACGCCGACCGCGGCGCACGGACGCGGCTTGGGCCAAGCGAAGGTCTACACACAGGATGGCGAGCTGGTGGCCTGCATGGCGCAGGAAGCGATGTTCCGCGTGCCGAAGAAGGACTGAGACGGAGTTAAAGAAGGTCTGACGTTCAGACTTTCGATTTCGTGGCAGGATTCGTAGCCGATTTTGTAGACGCCTTCGTGGCGGCGGCCGCATAGCGATTGCGCTGTGCGGCCTTTTTCACGGCCGGACTTTCCGGCCCGTCGATAGGCGGGATGCGGCACAGCCACTCCCCCACGATGCCGACGATCATGTCGGCGACGCATACCACGCAGGCCACCACGCATTCGATGATGGCTTGGCTATAGAATTCCGCCTCACCATGCGGCAGACTCATGATGATCTGCCCACCGTACCAGCCGGCCAACGCCGCGCCCGCAAGTCCGAGCGCTTTGCAGGCCACCAGCGTGCCGAACGCCTTCTGCGGGTCCAATGGCTTGAGCTGCGCGCGTTTGACGGGATCTTTGGTCGTGTATTTATGAATCTGCAGAGCCATGTACAGCACCACACCGCCCAACACGGCCAGCACCACCGGCACGATCCAGGGTGCGCCAACCAACGGCAGGCCTGAAATCTCGCCGTATTTCGCCAATCCCATGCCGGCCAGCACGCCAAGCGCGGCCGCAAGGACGAATGACCACCAAGGGGTTCTGCGTGCTCTCATAGCGTGTCTCCGATAATCCAATTGTCGGTCAGCATGCCCACTTGCGCGGCGTCCGGAGCCATCGCCAGCAGGAACGCGACCGGATCCCTGCCGAGTTTCGCGTCCGGATCCATGTCGAACCATGGGGCGAGCACGGCCGCATGCTCACGTGCGGACGGCCACGGCACCATGCAATCAGGTTCGTTGCGGACCACGCCTTCCATGTCCACAAGGTCGAGGTCGAGGTCATCCGAAATGGAGGATGACACCGATTCCAACGCACCGATAAGCTCACGCGCGTCCATGCGCGTGGAAATCTGCATGACGGCGGCCATTTTGTCCGGATAGTCGTCGACCTGGCTGACATGGTACAGCGGCGAAATACCTTCCACCTGGTTGCCGGGAAGCGCGTCGATGGCCACGATCGCCTGACGGAACTGGTGTTCCGCATCAGTTGAAACGCTATCCAGGGAAATGACCGCTCGACGGGATGCCGGTCCCGGTTTCGCCGCGGCCGCAGCGGCTGCTTTGGAGGCCGCCGTACCTTCCGGAAATTCAATGGAATCAATGGATTCAACAGAATCGGCATCGTCAATCGCATCAACGTCATCTGCAGACGTCCCAATGTCGGAATCGCGAACTATGGGATCCTGAGCTCCGGCAACCATCCAATCGTCCGCGATCTCATCGATATGGTCGCGGTCGGACGTTTCGTGCAGCAGTTGCGCCACGGAACCGGCGTGCGCTCCCCCGAGTTCTGCGTCCGGTTCAAGCGCAAGCCACGGCCCCAATACGAAAGCCCGCTGCCATGCGCGCGGATGCGGCAACGTCAGGTCGGGGTCGGCGCTTTCCTGCCCGTCAAAGTCGATGATGTCCAAATCGAGCGTGCGCGACGTCCAATGGTCGGTGCGCACGCGACCATGCGAGGCTTCGATGCGCTGCAAACCGGCCAGCAGTTCGGCGGCCGAAAGCCTGGTATCCACGGACACGACCGCATTGCGGAATTCCGCAGTACCTTCCGGCATGCCCCATGCGTCGGTCCGATAGAGCGGCGATACCCCCGTCACCTGCGTGGAGGGAAGCCCATCAATGCACCGAACGGCGTCACGCAAGGTGGCGGTCACATCGCCCTGATTGCCTCCCATGGCGATGATGGCATGATGCACCTGCCCATGTTCCGACGACCGCTCACGCGATGGACTGCCAACTGTTTCACGGGAACGTTCCACGGTCACGCTGACATCGTCGAACGGCACGGTGATCGGCGCATTCGGCTTATGCACGGTGACCTGCGTGCGGCACACGGCCGGAAAGCCGAGAATCATGCCGACGATACGATTGGCCAGCTTTTCAATCAAATCGACGTGTTCGCCTTCGATGATGGCCACGATGCCTTTGGCGATCGCACCATAGTCGACGGTGTCGTTCAGATCGTCGGAACGGCCGGCGGCAGCGAGGTCGAGGAACAGCGTGGCGTCCACCACGAAGGTCTGGGCCCGCTCATGCTCGAAGTCGAGCACGCCATGTTTGCCCGTCGCGCGGATTCCCGTCAGTCGAATCTGATCCATACCAGCCTTCCTTTGCCGTTCCTACGTTCCGTATTCCTATTATTTCCGCGATTGCGATGTTGTGACTATCTGCGATTCGCACGGTCACGCGTTCGCATACTCGCGCCATGCGTTGCCGACGGCGACCGCGTCGCGGCTTTTCGCCACGTCATGCACGCGCACGGCCCACACGCCATGTTCCGCGCACAGGGCGCTGATGGCCGCGGTGGCGTTGTCTTTTGAGGCCATGTCCGGCTCGGTCACACCGGCGCCGGCAAGCAGCGAGCCGACGAAACGTTTGCGGGACGCGCCGATCAGCACCGGATAGCCAGCCGCGTTGAACCGGTCAAGCGCCGCCAGAATCGGCAGGTTATGCTCCACGCCCGGCTTGGAGAAGCCCAGGCCCGGGTCGATGATGACCTGTTCGGCCTGCACCCCGGCTTCAAGCACCGCATCCACCTGACGCATCAGCTCGTCATACACGTCATTCACCACGCCATGCTCGTAGCGGGAGGTGTCGGCGTCCGGCACATTGCCCGCGGCGCCGGCAAGCCAGCCACGCCAATGCTGCACGATGTACAGGCAGTCGGAATGGTCGGCCACCACATGCGGCAGTTCGCGGTCCAACTGGCCGCCGGACACGTCGTTGATGATCTGCGCGCCATGTTCGAGCGCGGCCAACGCCACCGAAGCGCGCGTGGTGTCGATGGACAGCACCGCCCCTTCGGGAATCAGCGCGTCCACAGCGCCCAGCACACGGGCCTTCTCGTCGGCTTCGCTGACGCGTTTGGCTCCCGGACGGGTGGATTCCGCTCCGATGTCGATGATGTCGGCACCGGCTTTCATCATCGCCTCGCCATGGGCTTTGGCCGCCTCCGGAGCAAGCCAGAGGCCGCCGTCGGAGAAGGAATCCTCCGTGATGTTGAGCACGCCCATCACCAACGTGCGCTGGCTATCATGAATCGCCTTCATATCAATCGCCATCGGTTTTCTTCCTTCATTCATTCCGTTCTTCCGTTCGGTTCTGTCCGATTCCGCCCGGTAAAGCGCACTTACGAATGGTTCGACAGAATCAGGCTCATCGCCTCGGTCCGCGTGGCCGCGTCGCGCATGCATCCTCGCACCGCCGAGGTGACGGTACGGGACTGCGCCTTCTTGACGCCACGCATGGCCATGCACATGTGGTCGCATTCGGTGACCACGATCACGCCACGCGCGTCGATGCCTTCCATCAACGCGTCGGCCACCTGCTGGGTGAGCCGCTCCTGCACCTGCGGACGGCGTGCGTACAGTTCCACCAACCGTGCCAGTTTGCTTAAGCCCGCCACTTGGCCGTTCTGCGGGATGTAGCCGACGTGGGCCACGCCATGGAACGGCAGCAGATGATGCTCGCAGACGGAGAACAGTTCGATGTCGCGTACGAGGACCATTTCGTCGGTGTCCACCTTGAAACGGGTTTTCAGAACTTCCTCTGGCCCGTGTCCGAGGCCGGCGAACAGCTCCTTGCACGCGCGCCCGATACGGTCCGGCGTGTCCAGCAGACCTTCACGGTCCGGATCCTCGCCGATGGACTTCAAGAACAGGCGCACGGCCTGGCGCACGCCTTCCTCGTCATAGCCGACAGGCCCGGCCGCATGAGCGGCACGGGCCTTGTCGTCGAAGAGGGTATCGAAATCGGTATCGCTCATCAGTTGGTCAATCCTGCGCTTTGCTTCAGCTTGTCGGGAATCGGGACCGGCGGAATGTCGGAGTCCGGACGCTTCTCGTCGCTCAACCAGACCTCGCGCTTCGGCGCCTTCTTGATGTTGGCGAAGATGGCGGCAAGCTCCTTCTCGTTGAGCGTTTCCTTGACGAGCAGCTGACGTACCAGCTCGTCGAGGATGTCGCGGTTCTCGTTGATGACGTTCCATGCTTCGGTATGCGCGGTCTCCACAAGCTTGAGCACTTCCTCGTCGATGATTTCGGCGGTGTGCGCGGAGTACTTGTGGGTGAGCGCGCCGAGATCGCTTTGCTCGTCATCGGACCACTTGATGGCGCCAAGCTTCTCGGAGAAGCCGTAGTCGAGCACCATCTGACGCGCGATGTTCGTGGCCTTTTCGATATCGTTGGAAGCACCGGTGGTCGGGTCGTGGAACACGACCTCTTCGGCGGTACGGCCGCCCATGGCGTACGCCATCTGATCGAGCAGCTGGTTGCGGGACATGGAGTAACGGTCCTCGGTTGGCATGACCGCGGTGTAGCCCAGTGCACGGCCGCGCGGCAGAATCGTCACCTTGGTCACCGGATCGGTGTCGTTCATGGCGGCCGCGACCAGCGCATGGCCACCCTCGTGATATGCGGTGTTGCGCAGCTCGTCGAGAGCCATGCCCTTGGAACGACGCTTCGGACCGGCCTGAACACGGTCGATGGCCTCGTCGATGGCGCGGTTGTCGATGAGCTGGGCGCCGGCACGGGCGCACAGCAACGCGGCTTCGTTCAACACGTTGGCAAGGTCGGCGCCGGTGAAGCCCGGCGTGCGCACGGCGATCATATGCAGGTCGACGTCCGGCACGAACGGCTTGCCCTTGGCGTGTACCTTCAGAATCGCCTCGCGGCCTTCCAAATCAGGTGCTTCGACGGCCACCTGACGGTCGAAACGACCCGGGCGCAGCAATGCCGGATCGAGCACATCCGGACGGTTGGTCGCAGCGATGATGATGAGGTTCGTATCGTTGTCGAAGCCGTCCATCTCGACGAGCAGCTGGTTCAGCGTCTGCTCGCGTTCGTCGTGGCCACCGCTCATGCCGGAACCGCCACGCTTGCGGCCGACAGCGTCAATCTCATCGATGAAGATGATGGCCGGAGCGTTCTTCTTGGCCTCATCGAACAGGTCACGCACACGGGAGGCGCCAAGGCCCACGAACATCTCCACGAAGTCGGAGCCGGCCATGGAGTAGAACGGCACGCCGGCCTCGCCTGCGATGGCGCGCGCCAGCAGCGTCTTACCGGTGCCTGGAGGGCCGTACAGCAGCACGCCGCGCGGAATGCGGGCGCCCAAAGCCTTGTAACGGGACGGGTCCTTGAGGAAGTCCTTGATTTCCTCGACCTCCTGCACGGCAGCGTCTTCGCCGGCCACGTCGGAGAACTTGGTGGTCGGGGTCTGGCCGTCGAGCAGTTTGCCGCTGTTCTTCTTGCCGCCCATGCCGAACATGCCGCCGGCGGCACCGCCCATACGGCTCATCAGGAACCAGAACAGGCCGAAGATGATCAGGAACGGCAACAGCGAGGTGAGCAGGTAGGTCCAAATGCTGGTCTGCTGCATGGACGCGGTCCAGCCCTTGGCCGGATCGGCCTTCTGCACGGCCTTGACCACGGCCGCGGACTGCGCATACGTGTAGTAGAACTGCACGTTCTTGCCGTAGTTCTTCGTACGTCCGGTGTCCGGGTCGGTGGCGGAGTAATCGCTCGACAGCTTGAGCTTGACCTGCTGGGTGTTGTCCACGATCGTCGCATACTCGACGGTGTTGCCGTTGAGGATCTGCATGCCATCCTTGGTGTCGATGGTCTGCGAGCCCGCACCGGCGAAAAGCTGGAACATGGTCACGGCAAGCAATGCCACGACCACAACCCACAGCCACGGCGACTGCCAGAACGGACGGGGGCCGTTGGACTTGTTGCCGTTCGCCCCGCTGCCACCGTTCTTGCCGTCATTGTTGCGGCTAAACGGATTGGTGAACGGGTTATTGCCCCCGTTGGGCTTGTTGCCGCCGCCATTGCTTGGCGGCTGGTTCGGACCAGGGAAACTCATGCCTGACCTCCTTCATAGACTGACGGCTTCAGCACCGCGATCGAATCGAGGTTGCGGTAGTACTCGTCGTAATCCAAGCCGAAACCGACCACGAATTCATCGGGAATCTCACGTCCCTTGTATTTCACATCAACATTGACCTTGCGACGTGCCGGCTTCTCCAGAAGCGCAAAAATTTCCACGGAAGCCGCTCCACGGCGCTTGAGCTCGTCGACCAGCCAAGCCAGGGTGATGCCCGAATCGATGATGTCCTCGACGATCAGCACATGGCGTCCTCGCACATCCGTGGACAGATCCTGACGAACCGTGATCTTGCCGCTCGACTCCGTGCCGGAACCGTAGCTCGACAGGCTCATGAAATCCATTTGGACCGGAATGCTCATGGCCTGGGAAAACGCCGCAAGCGTGTTCACGGCCCCCTTGAGCACGCAGACCAGCAGCGGGTTCTTGCCACGATAGTCTTCACTGGCTTGTGCCGCGGCACGGTTGATGATGTCGGAGATCTCTTCTTTGCTGATCAGCTCGTGATCAATGTCTTCTTGTACGTCAGCGATTCGCATGCCCACCATCTTGGCACATGCGAATGACGTGTTTCTGGCTATATGCTGAATATCCGCTGGGAAGATTCACACGTGGCCGTTCACAGCTTCGGCAGACCGGCCACGAATGTGTCGATGGCCGCCTTCGCCGCCGCGAAATCGGTGGGATTGTTGACGATCACCGCGAAGGTCAACGCTCCGCCGTTCAACCGCGACACATTGCCGGTCATGGAGGTCACGTCGCCCAGACTGCCGGTTTTCACACGGATCAGCCCCGCTTCGTCAGCATCGTTCAGACGGCTCTCAGCGGTGCCGACGAAGCCCATGACGGACATTCCTTCGGCTGCGGCCGCCCCCGATCCCGCAGCCAGATTGCGCAGTTGCACTTCGAGCAGGGTGCGCGCCGTCAGTTTCGAATCCTCCGTAAGTCCCGAACAATTGCGCATGTCGAGCCCGGTCGTAGTGATGCCTTTGCGCTCCAGCACGCTTTTCACAGCCTGCACCGCGCCAGCCGGCGAATTGTCCGCGCCGACCTGCAACGCCAGCAGCCTGCCGAATTCCTCGGCGAGCGAATTGTCGGAATGCCGCATGGTGAACGCCATAATCTCGTTCAACGACGCCGAACGCACGGAGGCAAGCGGATGGGATGCCCCCGCAACCGTGCCTTGCGATACAAATCCCTGAACCGTGATGCCCTGTTCGGCCAGCCGCTGCTGGAACACCAGCGCCGCGTCACGCGCCGGCTGCATGCTCAATGCCGGATACGCCGAGAACACATCAGGATTGGCCGGACCTGTCCCGTTCCAATTCCTGCCGCCGTCCACGGCCATGGAAGCTGTCGGGGCGTAGTACAGGTGGTCCGTGTCGAGTTCGGCGATGCCTTGCGGCCAGCGGTCGTTGCCGAACAGTGTGTCGTCATAAGCCAATGTCACGGAGGTGATGCCACGCTGCCGCAACGCCTGTGCGGTCCGCCCGGCAAGCGTGCCCAATCCGGCACGTCCGTTGATGTGGTTCGCGTCGGACGCTCCGGCTCCCAACAGCATGTCGCCGTTGCCTTTGAGCACCAGACGCGCGGTGCCGTCCTGGGACTGTTCCAGATAGGTCTGCGTGTCCAGGGTCTTGCCCATGTCGAGTTCGACGGCGGCCGCATACGCCGTCAACGTTTTCATGGTGGATGCTGGCGTGCGGGGCACGTCGATGTTGTTTTCCGCGGCCACGTTGCCCGACGCGTCGGCGATGGCGATGGAGAATTCGCCGCCGAAGCCGGCGGCTGAGGCTCGGAACGCGTCGGTCAGCGCGCGCGCAGCGGCCGGATCGATGGTCTTGGAAGCGTCGATGTCGGCGATCACGTCGGCCGCCTCGATCGAACGGCCGGCAGCGGCGACCGTCGAATGTTCGACATGGCGCAATGTGAGGACGCCCGGTGCGACATCGCACACGTCGGCCACTGCATAGCCGACGCACAGTGCGACGGTGGCCACGACGGAAACCGCCACCGTGATCGCTCGGCGTCGTCGCGTATAGCGGTAATCGCCAGCGTCATCCATAGCCAAACCACACCCTCTCTTCGTCATCTTTTCACCATCCGCACCGTATGGATCGCCACGAAACATCTCATGACCGTTCACACCGCCGCGGGCAAGCCTCAGCCCTTATGCTCGATCGGCTTCCATTCGGACTTGGCGAACACCGCCTGGAACGAAATCGGCACATAGCTCAGCATGTAGATCGGGAAGGCCAGCACGTAGGCGAGCAGCTCCTTGTTGGTGGCGCCCACGTGATCGCGTTCCGCCACGATGGTCAATGCGGCGAGTCCCATCATGCCGATCACCGATATCACAATGCCGGATGTCCAGCCGGTCAGCGAATTCAGCTGGCTTTGCCATGTCACGAAACCGCAGGCGGCGAACAGCATGCCCAACAGCACGCGTGCGATGCCGAGCACGGTGAACGGGCACAGCAGCAGCGTGAAATCGACGGCGGAGAAATCACGTTCCCTGACCGCGCGCTTGATCAACGCCGGTCCGTAATAGCGGAACACCTGCAGGAATCCCTTGCTCCAACGCAGGCGTTGACGCCAGCTTTGCGCGAAGGTGACCGGCTGCTCGTCGTACAGGATGGCGGTGCCGCAGTAGCCGATGCGGTCGCCGTGCAGCACGCTGTCCATGGTGAATTCCAGATCCTCGGTGAGTAGGTGGAATTTCCAGCCGTTGTTGCGACGCATGATCTCCTGGGAGAACATGAAGCCGGTGCCGCCCACGTGGCAGCTGTTGCCGAGCCACATGCGGGAGGCGGAAACGAAGCGCGATTCGCGGATGAACCACAACGCGGAACCGGACGACACCCAATTGTCGGACAGGTTCACGGAATTGCGGTAGCTGGTGAGGATTTTGAAACCGGCTTGGAAGCCCTTGTTCATTTCCTCGATGTAGTGCTTGTCGAGTTTGTTGTCGGCATCGAACACGAAAAAGGCGTCATACGGGTCGGATGCGCCCGACTCGTTCATCTGGTCGAGCAGATAGGTCAGCGCGTAGCCTTTGCCGACCTGCTCCTTGTTGAATCGTTCGATGACGTGGCATCCCATGTTTCGGGCCACTTCGGCGGTGTTGTCGGTGCAGTTGTCGGCCACCAGCCAGATGTCGATGAGCTCGCTCGGATAGGTTTGCGAATGCAGGCAGTCGATGAGGTTGCCGATGACGTTCGCTTCGTTTCGCGCGGAAATCAGCACCGCGTACCGTTTGTTCATCGGCGCTTCGGGGAACTTGATCGGCTTGGCGAACAGCGAGATGACGATGCAGACCGCTTGGTAGAGCATGCCGGCGCCGCCCAAAACCACCAGCACGACATCAAGTACGCTCAGCAATACCATTAACGCCACCTACTTCTCGGATTGTCATCCGTTCCCTGCGATTGCGACCCGTCCGCTACCTGCGGTCCGGCTTCCGTCTGCGCTCCGTCCGCTTCCGCGGTTCCCCGCAGCGGCTTGCGATCGACCCCGTCCAACACGTGCTTCGGAATGGCGACGGTCTGCGATTCGTCGGCATCCCCGGTCTCGTCGGACCGAGTGATATTGTACGCCTGCTCCTGCAGGAAGCGCACGTCGTCGGGAATCGGCACATGCGCGCTCGACCCCTGCACGGCGCGCGGCACGGCGTGCAGGTGCTCGCTGATGACTTCGGCGCCTTCCACCAGCTTCGACTTCTTGTCCGGAACCGGATCGTCCATCAGCGGCGAATCGACCAGATCGTACCGCTTGGTGTAGGTGCGGGCGATCGTCTGGATCGAGGCGACGATAGGCAGCGCCAGGAACGCGCCGATCGCGCCGAACAGCGAGCCGAAGGCCAGGACGGCAAGGAAGGCGACCGCATCGTTGACGTCCATGGTGCGGCGGGAGATCTTCGGCGCGAAGATCAGGTTTTCGATCTGCTGGTAGACGCAGATGAACGCCACCACGGCGATCGCCTGCCACAAACCACAGCTGCCCCAGGCGAACAGCACCGGCAACGCGCCGCCGATGTACGTGCCGAGCATCGGGATGAACTGCGATACGACGCCGCAGAACAACGCCAACGGCATCCAATACGGCACGTGCAACGCCATCAGGCAGATCGAGGTGAAGAACGCGTTGAGCACGGCGAGGATGGCACGTGAGAACAGGAACGATGAGATCTGCGTCTGGCTGACGGTCCAGACGAACAGGAACCGGCGCTGCGCGGAGGGAGCCATCCACTGGCAGGCCGCGCGGCGCAGCTTCGGGCCGGCCGCCGAAATGTAGAACGTGGTCATGATCACCGTCATGAGGTTCAGCAGGAAGCTGAAGAATCCGGACACCGTGCTGATGGCGGTGCCCGCGAAATCCGTGACCCACGAGGTCTGGATGTTCTTCAGAATCTCACCGCCGAGACTGTTGATCTCAGGAAGCTTGAAATCCGTGTATTGCGCCACGAAATCGCAGATCTGCTGGTAGAGGGCCGGCAGACCGTTGCACAAAGCGATGACCTGCTGCACGAACAGATTGCCGAACAGACCGAACATCACGCAAAGCAGGACACCCAACATCAGCAACGCGAAAATCGAAGCGAACGAACGCTTCCAGCCATGCTTGACCAGCGGAATCACCACCGGCTCCACGGCGAGCGCCAGGAACAGCGAGATAACGACGTCGATGATGAGGTATTCGATTTTGCCCCAACTGCGCCAGCAGAAGGAGAGCAGCACGATGGCGATGGCGATGTACAGCAGCGCGCGACCCAGCCATTCCGGAGGTCTGCGTGGATCGCCTTTCGCAGGGAACAGCGTGCCGAGATCCCAACGCATTTCGTCGGTATTGCCGCACTGTCCGGACGTTCCCGTCCTCTTGTCCGTATCCATATGCTGTTCGCGTTCGCTCATGGCTCCTTATTGTAGACAGGCACCGTGTACGGGCTGGAACCTATTCTTGAAACCATGCTGAACGTTTCAATTGTCATCCCCGCCTGGAATGAACAGGAGCGTATCAACGATTGCCTGCTCAACGCCACCCGGCAGACCGTGATGCCTCATGAGGTGATTGTCGTCGATAACCGTTCCACTGATTCGACCGTTGCCGTGGTGGAGCAGTTCATGAAGGACCATCCGGAAGCGCCGGTGAAGCTGCTGCATCAGGATGATGAGCAGGGTCTGATTCCAACGCGTGATTATGGTTTGAATCATGCCACCGGCGATATTCTTGGCCGTTTCGATGCCGACTGCATGATCCGCCCGGACTGGGTGGAGGTGGTGTCCGGCATTTTCACCGAGGATCCGGATGCGATGGGCGCCACCGGTCCGGTGATGTATTACGATTTGCCGAGCCGTCATTTCGGGCTTCGCGGGGACAATTCCACCCGCAAACGTATTTATAGGGCCGATGATGGGCAACCTCTGCTGTTCGGTTCCAACATGGCCCTGCGCGCCACCGCCTGGCGCGAAATCGCCGACGAGGTCTGCCAAGACAAGGCGGATGTGATGCATGAGGACATCGACATCTCGCTGCATCTGTTGGGCAAGGACCTCAAGACCGTGTATTGTCCGCGGATGATCGCGGGCATCAGCGCACGTCGTATGGACACGTCTCCGGCATCGTTCCTCAACTATATGCGCCGTTTCAAGAACACGTTCAACGCGCATCCGCAGCATTACCGCAAGCACAAGCCGGAAATCCTCATCACCGCGTTATATCCTGTGATGCATCTGCTGTATCCGGTGTGGCAGAAGGTGTTGAACACCGCTGATATCAATCCGGCCGAGGCCGCGTGGATCAACGAGCAGATGGAATTGGCCGAACAGGAAGGCCACGAGCTGTATGACGACACTCCCACTGATGAGGAGTGGAGCGAGAAGCACGAGGAATAGCGATTAGGTATAGCGATTATTCGCGGCGTATTTTCCGCGGATAGCGAACGGACGGCACCGACCATGCGATCGATGCCGTCCGTTTTGTTTTTACGATTGCGGTTTTGCGATTGCGCCTACCGCAGTCGGACCTACATCAGGCTCTTGTAGATGGCGAGGATGTCTTCCTGGGTGGCCTGGCGCGGGTTGCCCGGCGTGCACACGTCGTGGAAGGCGTCATGGGCCAGCGGCTCCAGGTCGGCTTCGGTGGCGCCAACTTCGGAGATCTTGGTCGGGTTCTTCAGATCCACGGTGAGCTTGTGCACCGCCTGGACGGCTTCTTCACGCACGGTTTCGATGTCGCCGGTGTAGGCGTCGGCGATACCGAAGGCGTCGGCGATGTCACGGTACTTCTCGCCGGTGTAGTCCTTGTTGTATTCCATGACCGGGGCCAGCAGGATGCCGTTGGCCACACCGTGCGCCACGCCGAGGCGGCCGCCCAGCGGGTGGGCCATGCCGTGCACCAGACCGAGGCCGACGTTGGAGTAGGCCATGCCGGTGATGTAGGAGGCGTAGGCCATCTGTTCGCCGGCCGGAATGTCTCCATCGGCGCTCTTGGCGAGGTTCTTGGCGATCATGCGGATGGTCTGCATGGACAGGCAGTCGGACAGGCTCCACGCGCCCGGTGTGATATAGCCTTCGATGGCGTGGGTCAGGGCGTCGAGTCCGGTGGCCACCTTGAGGCCGCGCGGCATGGAGTCGGTCAGGTCCGGATCCACGAAGGCGACGATTGGGATGTCGTGCGGGTCGACGGCCACGAACTTGCGCTTGTTGGCCGTGTCAGTGATCACATAGTTGATGGTCGTTTCGGATGCGGTGCCAGCGGTGGTCGGCACACCGAAAATCGGCACGGACGGGTTCTTGGTGTCGGCCACGCCTTCAAGGGACAGCACGTCGGCGAATTCCGGATTGGCAGTCACGATGCCGATGCCCTTGCAGGTATCCTGCGGGGAACCACCGCCCAGGCCGATCAGGAAGTCGGCTCCGGAGGCTGCGAACTTGGCGACGCCATCCTGGATGCACTCGACCGGCGGATTCGGCTTGACGTTGTCGAACACCTCATACGGCATGCCCGCCTCGTCAAGAACGTCGGTGACCTTCTTGACGGTGCCGGTCTCCAGCAGCACCGGATCAGTGACGATGAACGCCTTGGTGAAGCCATGGGACCTGGCGACGCCCGGAATCTCCTTGATGGCTCCGCGGCCGAAATACGCGGTCTGGTTGAAAATCATGCGATAGACCATAGTGCTCTCCTTTAAGCGACTGTGTGTTCAAGCGAAGACCACGGCATCCATTGCCGCGGCCAACGGTTTCATCATAAGCCCTTTTCCATGCGAGGAAGCACCCACGACACACATTTTTTTCGTCAATATCCCACAACACCGGCAAAACCGGACAGCATGCCGTCCGATGCCCGAAATCCTATTCTTCGGACGGCGTGTCTTCTTTGGCGAACACCCACATGACCTCGTCCACGGAATGGGTGTCGGGGAAAATCGTAATCAGGAACCGTTCGCCGTCGTTTCTGACATAGGCGTACCGTATAGCGCCTTCCCTGCATATCCGGTCGCGGACGTAATCATAGTCGAACAGCATGCGGAAGCCGTCCCGGTAGGCCGGCGCCACCAATTTGTCGCAATAGTCGAGCAGCATCTCGTGGAAGGAACCGCCATGTTTGTCAAGCATTTTTTGCACATAGCCGGGAACCACGACCGGCCGTTGCGTATCGGCACGCAGATTGACCACATAAGCGATCGAATACCGTGTATTCAAATGCTGCAGCAACGATTCCATGTCTTTGTTGCGTACCAGGATGTCCTCAAGCTGCTTGTTCAACGTGCGCAACTGCCTTTTGCCGCTGCCGCTGGCGTAGTAGCGCTTCTTGTCCTTGCGCATCTCGTTTTCCACCTGGTTGACCAGATCCGGAATATCCTCGCCGTCATCGGATTCGGCCATGCCCACGGACAGCTCGCAACCGTGATCAAGCAGCTCCTGACGCATATATCCCATCTGTCGGGCGCTCTGCGCCATCGAATGGGCGAAACTGATGATCACGAACTCGTCGCCGCCGATGCGGTAGATATTATCGTCGCCGAAATAGGCGCGCGCCGCGTCCGCAAGCTCGCACAGCACCACGTCGCCTCTGGCATGACCCAAATGATTATTGATCTCATGCAGGCCAATCAGATCCATGTACATCACCGTCAACGGCTTGTCATGGGTGGCTTGGATGAATTCCACATCATCGTCGAAAGCGTTGCGGTTGAGCAGCCCCGTCAATGAATCCCGTCGGTACTCCTCGCCGTTCAACCGGACAAAGGACTCTATCGGCAGGTTCCGGCCAACCATCACCACGGCCCATGGATCGCTTTCGGAGCATTCACGTGAGGGAATCACCGCGAAGGAGATCATGCCGGTTCTGGCCAGCACCTCACTGCGGTACACTCCGAACGCGGATTTCTGCGAGAACAGCAGCGAACGGAGCGAAGCCAGATCCATATCAGCACGGAACCTGTCGGCATCGTCCGGATGCACCACGCGTTCGGCGATCAGCGTCTGCACGTAGGTTTCGAAATCATCGGTTTCCGGCGTCGGCAGTATGCCATCGCGTTTGACCGCGCGGTACTCGCCCGTCTTCACATTCAGTCGGGAGAGTTCCGCCATGCCATTGGCCAGAATCTCGAAGGTGCTGGCGGCGAGCGCGGACGTCTCAAGCATGGTACGGCCGTTGACGGGCACATAGCTGCCATGCATGAAATCGTTTGACATATCCCAGAAATGCCGGTCGTCGGGACGTTCGGCCAACAGCTTCTCCATCCGTCCCACCGGAAGCGGTTCGTGGAAGTAATACCCTTGGATGTACCGGCATCCCACGGACAGCAGCTGGTCGACCTGCTGTTTGGTCTGTGCGCCTTCGGCGATGACCAGCAGTCGCAGCTTTCTGGCCATGTTGACCACCGATTCGACGATTTTCAGCCCTTTGCTGGCATTGTCCTCATCGAGGTCGATGAATTTCATGTCAAGTTTGATCACATCGACGTTGATGTCCTTGAGCATGTTCAGCGACGAATACGCCGATCCGAAATCATCCATCAGCACCGCGATGTTGTCCGCATGCAGCTTGCGGATGGTGCTTTCCACTTTGGACAGGTTCCTGGCCACGGCGCTTTCGGTGATTTCCGCTTGGAGCAGCCGAGCGTCGACATCGTATTCGTTCAGCAGTCCGGTGAGCGTGTCCGCCACATCCATCTGGTCGATGTCCACCATGGAGACGTTCACGGAAATCGGCACCAGATTGCGGCCCTCACGTTCCCAACGTGCCAGCATCCGGACCACGGAACGCCATACGAACACGTCCAGTCGGGAGATTTGTCCGGCCTGTTCCAGCATGGGAACGAACCTGCCCGGAGATACCACACCATATTTGGGGTGGTTCCAACGCACCAGCGCCTCGGCACCGACGATGGCACCCGTAGCCGCATTGCATTTGGGCTGCAGGTAGAAGCAGAACTCGTTGTTGTCGAACGCACGGTCGATCTCGTCGAACGTCAGCTCCGGCACAAGCTCGTCGGTGGACGGCGTCCTGCCCATTTCCGGTGTGTCAGCCAAACAGATTCCTTCCTGTCACCACGTCCTATCCGTGATATTCACCGTTGTACTGTATCAGGGTGACGTCCTCAACACCCTCGATGGCACGAATCCGCTCGGCGAACGTCATGTCCTTGTCGTCGCAGAACACTTCCACGGCCATCTCCACATGGTCGCCACGCATGGTTTTGGATTTGACGAAGAACTTCGTGCGGCCGAACGCGCGCGTGATGTCGTCCCCGACCGCGTCGGAAGCGTAATGGATCACCGCGATGTACACGCGGCCCTTGTCCTGATGCGAATAGAACAGGGCGAGCATGCCAATCATCACCGCGCCGGCGACCACCACCAGCAGATACATGCCCGCGCCGGCCGCGATGCCGGACGTGATGGCCCAGAACAGGTACAGCAGGTCCATCGGATCCTTCACGGCGGTACGGTAACGCACGATGGACAACGCGCCCACCATACCAAGCGAGATCACGATGTTCGTGCTGATGGCCAATGTGACCATGCAGGTGAGCACGCACATGCCCACCAGCGTCACCGCGAAGCTGCGCGAATACACGACGCCCGTGTAGAACCGCCGGTATACGCAGTAGATGACGATGCCCACCAGCAGCGCCACCAGCAGGGCCAGCGCCATTTTGGGCACGTTGTATTGGCTGAAGGAGTTCAGCACCGATTTCTTGATCATGTCGTTTACGCTCATGGTTTCGCTTTCTCTTTTGCGATTGTTCGGTTATTACGTTTTCTACGATTGCCGATGTTTTCGGCTGCGCGTTTTCGTCCGTCTGTTTTCGGTCTTCCGCGATACGTCCGACCGGTGCGCTCAAGTCACACGCTCGGCACGTTCCAGCCTTCCTGCCAGTAGTCGAAACCCCGCAGATACGAGGCTTTGTCATAGCACAGCACGTATTTCGAGGCGGCCGTTATCTCCTGCGCCTTGCCTGGCAGAATGTCACGCACGATCTGCGGCAGGAATTCGGTGAATTTGACCTCCATCACCAGCTTGCCCGGCTCAAGTACCGGCAGAGTGGGCAGACCACGGTCGAAAACGTCGAATCCATCCACCGCCGCGCGCACGTTCATATCGAAGGTGATGCGCACCGTGCCCGCGTCGAGGATCCACGGCTCACGCTCGTAATCGACGATCACCCGCGGCCGCAGCACATTGCTCATGTATTCCACATAGAATTCCCGGCACAACGGCTCTTCGCTGTGTTCCAAAAATCCGACGTCGCCGGCCAATATCCGATCGAACTGCCCATGCGTGAGCGACGCGTCCTCTTTGTATATCCAGCTGTCGCGCTTGCGCTTGCGCTCCAACTTGATCACGCGGTCGCTGTAATCGTAAATACGGATACGGTATTTCTTGCGCATCAGCACGCCGTCCACCTTCTCCTGGTAGGCGGTGTTCCAATAATCGTCGAAATACAGGCTGCGAATCATATAGCAGCCGCCACGCGCGTGGCTGTCCTGTTCAAGCAACGGAGCCAAACGCAAGTTCAGATCGGCTTTCTGCCCGTACGAAATCAGATACTTGAGCTCATGCCGGTAATGTTCCTCACAGCGGCGCGGAGGCATGGAAAGCTCCTCGCCGACACGACGGCGGACCCGTTCCAGCAGTTTCGACGCCCCGCCATCACCGCGCATTGACATCCTCCACTATCTTCCCGGATTTGATGTAGAAGCATCTCGTGCCGTACGTCTTGCCGGTGTCGGTCATGTAGTAGTCGAAGGCGTCCTGCGTCTTGCCGGAGGCGTTGCGCGCCCGCACTCGTATGAAATACTGTCCGTCGCCTGGCAGGTCCGTCACCGTCTCCGGCAATGCCAGATCGGTTTTGGAGAAGATGACGTCCTCACACAGATAGTCCTTGGCGACGGTGACGTCGTAGCTCAGATCCTCGCCACGGAAATCGTACGAGGTGTCCCAGCTGAATTTGAGTTTGCCGTCTGCGGCCTGTGGAGCGTCGATGAAAAACGGCATGGGCTTGTCGAAGCTTTCTTTGTAGATCCTGTAGTTCTGCGCGACCTCGTCGTGCAGCTGCCCCGCCACTTCGTCATACTGGGCGCGCGTCAGCGGCTCGTACATGGAATCGGGCGTCCTCCACAAATACTGCCTGGTGATGGACTCGTAGTGGTCCACCATCGTATTGATGCGTTTTGCGCTCATATAGCGGTATTCCCGCTTCACGGCCTTGTCGAGTTCGTCGCGGAACGATTTGGTCTGCAGGCAGCGTTTGAACAGCACGTTGCCCCAATAGTTGCTGACTCCCTGCTCCCAGCTGGAACCGGTGGAGATATTGCGGATCTGGTTCTCCTTGCGCATGAGCATGCCGTCATTGTCCCAGTCCAGCACATAGAAGGTGTCGGAATTCGTAGGGCTGTACAGGTACATGTTGCGGCTCTGCGTGTCGGTGTTGCCGGTCAGCAGCTGGAACGCCATCCAGTATGCGAGATTTTCCGTATCGAAATATTTGCCGAGGATGCTGCTCATCGGCACCGAATAATCGTTGAGCTGGTTGAGCATGGCGATGAGTTTGGTATGGTCGCTGTTGCCTTTGACCTCCAGCTTCTCCTCGAATTTCGACAGATTGTATTTGGGATCGTCGGCGAGTCTGATCACGTCCGCGTCGCGTTGGAATTCGAAGTAGTTGACCTTGTACAGCTGGCCGTTCTTGTCGAGGCCGTGCGCTTGGAGCGCGCTTTTGTTGAGCTGCTCCACCTGCGTGTACAGGCCATAGTCGTCGAAGGAGTTGGAACCGGAGGTTTCGTCCTTGACGTACAGGTGCACGAATTGCGTGCGCAGTCCCATCATCTGGTCGATGCCGCGGATCAGGTCGTATGCCATCTTGTTGCGGAATCGCAGCCCTTCGCCCATATGCTTGTTCAATGCGATGGTGCGCTGCCCGCGCCATTTGCCTTTGCCGCTTTTCAGCTCGATTTTGTAGTTCTTCTGCTTATTGAGACTGGACGACTGGCCGCGCACCTGCACGGTGGCGTTCGGCGCTTTTTCACCGTAGCCGAGTTCGCCGGATACAGGCCCCTGTTCGTCGCCGACCTGCAGCAGACCGTTGACTTGGTACCGGTTGGTGCGCATGGCCGCGTAATCATCCACGGAATACTGGTTGATTTCGCTCCAACTGTGGTCGCTGCCTTCCGACTTGTTGCCGCGCGAGACCGTCAGATACATGGTTTCCACACCGCTGTCGTCATACACCTTGTACAGCGAGTCGTTGTCACGCAGATGCGCGCCGTCAAGCCCCTGCGTGGCGCTTTTCTTGACTTTTTCATGCTTTCCTTGCGATTGCGCCGCCGATTTGTCTGCCGTGGAACCACTGTCCGCAGCGTTTCCGCAGGCGACGCAGGAGAACGTCGTCACGACCGTGGCGATGATCGCCACGCATTTGAATATGGCATTGCGGCCGCACGGCCGATTACCCATCGTCATTCGTCCGTTCCTTTCCATGCTTTCCACGCTTTCCCTCATGATTCCTTCCGTCCGAAAGTTCCATGCAGCCGTTCGCCGAATTCGTCCAACGCTTCGCCCAGTTTCGTAAACCATCCGCGCTTTTCGGTCTCCACAATCGGCTGCGCGCCGAGCACACGATACGGCAGATTGTCGGTGAACACCGCCAATCGCACGACCGCGGCCAGCAGGAACGCCGACGCGCCCAGCAGGAAGCCGAATCCCATCAGCGTGACCGGAACGAACTGCGAAATGACAGTCAAGACCGTGGCCGACCCGGCGAATATCGCGGCGCAGCACACCGCGCCGAAGTAATCAGTGAAATACAGCAGAATCATCAGCACGGTGTTGCCGACCGCGTACAGGGCGTATCCGACGCACAGCACACGGAAATAACCATGCATGCCATCGTTGAAACCGAGCGGCAGCACGCCCAACACCATCTTTTCCAACGAGATGACCGCCGCGGTGACGAACAGCTGCTTCAACGCGGTGTAGTACAGCTCACGGTTGAGCACGGCGAGCATCTCGCGTTCGGCCACCACGATGTCCTTCACGGTGCCGCCGTCGTTGAGCAGCGCGTAGTAGGCACGGTATTTCGGATAGAAATTGACTTCCACCGACACCACGAAATTCACGGTGGTGATCAGAATCGTCAGGAACGCCAGTAATGCGGGCACATCATAGTAGGGGGCACCGTAGAACAGTCCCTTCACATGCACGCCAAGCGGACCACACCAGGTGATCACCAAGTGGGAGAACAAGCCGAGGGTGGTCAGCAGTCCCGTCAGGGCGAGCGGCAGGAACCGGTCCAGCCATGCGAGGAACGTCCACGGGCTTTCCGAGCTTTGCGGGAAATACCGGTGCAGCAGCACCACGTCCCAGACCATCATCACGCCGTAGCCGAACGCCACTGCGGCCAGCAGGCTTTCCACCTGCGGCAGGCCCAGCGCCATCATCGCGCATGCGGACAGGAACGCCACGACCACCGCCGCGACGAACGACCACATGATGCCTTGGTAATCCTTGATGGCCGTCAGATAGCTCATCGCATTCCAATTGACGATCATTTCCAGGAACAGCCATAGGCAGAGTAACCCCTGCATGAGGGTCGCGCCGGAAAACAGCAGGAACACCGCGTACAGCACCGCACCCACCGCCAGCATGAGGGTCGTGGATCCCCAGAACGATGGAAGAATGGTCTCCTCATGATGTTCGAACAGCATGTCCGCAAGGAAACGCGTCACCGGCATGGACAGGAAGCTGGTCAACACCAATGAGGCGAGCAGCGTGTACGTGATCATGCAGACCAGCAGATTCTGGTCCGCGCGGGGCACGTGCCACCAACCGCTGACCGCCAGCACGCCGAACTGCAGCAGGATGCCCAGCAGCATCGGTCCGGTGCAGATCACACCGGCATAACCGTAGGCGCGCACCATGGCGACCAGGCCCTTGCGGTGGAACAGTTTCTTGAGTTCGAATCCGATTCCCGCCATATCAGTGCTCCAACCCGTAATGGTCGGCGGTATCGAGATACAGCGCACGGTATTCGTCAAGCATGCGCTCATGCCGATAGTAGGTTTTCACGCGTTCGCGTCCCACTTGGCCCATGGCTTCGCGCAGCTTGCGGCTCGCGCACATGCGTTCCATGGCGCGGGCAAGGCCCTCGCGGTACATCGGAGGCACGTAGAAGCCGGCCACGCCGAGGTCGTCGCCTTCCTCGCCTTCCAGCAGTTCACGGCAGCAGCCCACGTCGGTGGTCACGCAAGGGCGGGCCGCCGCGAACGATTCCAACACCGACAGAGGCTGGCCTTCGGAGATGCTGGTCAGCACCGTGAAATCCAGTTTGCGCATGTATTCGACCACATTCACGCGTCCGGTGAATTCAAGGTTCTTCACTTCAAGCTGTTTCACCAGCTCATAGCATTCGTCGGCATAGTCCTGGTCGTCCACACCACCGAGGATGTGCAGCCTGACATTGTCCACGCGGTTCGACAGTTCGCTGAACGCGTGGATGAGGGTTTTCACGTCCTTGATGGGAGCCAGACGTACCACGGCGCCGATATCCACCCAACCGTCCTCAGGCTTGAGCGGAATGTCGCAGAACCGTTCGTATTGGATGCCGTTGGGAATGACCAGGCATTTGCTTGCCGGAGCGCCCATGTCGATCTGGGTCTGGCGAGCGCGGCCGAACAGGCTGGTCACACGCCATGCCCTACGGTAGATCTCCTGTGACAGCATGGCGAAGAAACGGATCCACCGTTGCCGGAACGCGGGCGCAACCCATTCGGCGGAAAGAATCTCCTCCTCGCGTTCGCGCGTGTAGATGCCATGTTCGGTTAGTAATACGGGTGCGTGGTTGATACTGCCGCCCAAACATGCCAGCAGGCCGCCATAACCGGTGGAGATGGCATGGTAGATCTGCGCTTTCGGCACTTCTCCCGTCATCAGGTACAGCACCGGCAGCAGCATGGATCGCACGGTGTGGAACGCATCCGCGTAGGCGACGTACGGGTATTCCTCCATGCAGATCTTCGTAAACAGGTCGATGAATTCGTTGCTTTGCAGGAACGACAGCGGATGCACGCCTTTGTTGTGGAACAGGTTGAACAGTACGTCCCAGTCGGGATCGCTCAGATTCACCAGCTCACGCAGTGCCTTGACTTCCTCGTCGGTGAAGATCACTTTCGCATGTTCACCGCTCAGACGCAACGCGTCGTCGAGGAACACCTCATGCACTTCCACCACGTTGGATGGAAGGTCGTACACGAATTTGCCACGGTCCTTGGCTTTCGCGCCGATCACCCACAGCACGAACTCGTGTTCCTTCATGGCGGTGATGTAGCTGTGCATCCATGTGGACACGCCTCCATGCACGTACGGGTAGCAACCTTCCAATACCAGGCAGACTCTCATGCCGCGCCTCCAGCCTTGCGTTCGACGTGCACTGTGGAGTCCGTGGCCTTGATGAGGTACAGATTCCCCGTCATCCGGATCATGCTTCCGCCTTGGATTCTGCCGGGCGTGCCATGGTTCGCGCGGAGCAGCAGCCAAGCCTGGTCCTTGAAATTGCCCAAGTCGAATTCCCACTCATTGGCGGATTCCCTCATCTTGACAGTCAGTCCAGAAAAGCGTTGCACCGCGGACGCGCATTCCGTGCCTGTCTGCATGCGGATGAACGGTGCGGACGCTTCAAGCCAGTCGAGATAGTTCTCAAGACCTTTTCTGTAGACCGCCCAGCCTTCTTTCGCGCCACGGTCAGGGTCGAGCATGTCGTCCGGATGCATGAAGTGGGTGCTGACGAAATGCATGTTCAGTTCGGATTCTGCGGCGAGCCGCATGTAATCTCCCACCATGCCGCCGGAGACGATGCGCGGCGCCTCGACGATGCCGTCATCGGCCACACCGAATTCCTGCACGTAAGGCAGTTTGCTGTCGCTTGGCAGGTAGGTGCTGGCGATGGTGCGGATTTCGGGCACGTCTCGTCCGATTGTCTGCCGTCCTTCCTTGGACAGGATGTTGGACGGCGGCACATATACCGACGCTGTGGCCGCCGGCAGCACGGACTTTTGGAATGCGATCAGCTCGCGCAGCGAGGCGACGACAGCTTTGCGATTCGGCCACTGATGGTACGCGTATTCGTCGCCATAATCGGTGTTCGGCAGTACGAGCGGCTGATGGTTGTAGCCATGGTAGCCGATTTCGCCGTTCTGTTTGAGCAGCAGTCCGCCGAAATAGCTGAAATGCGATTCGTCCTTCTGCCGTACGGGAGCGTCTTTCGTATCGTCCCCGTAATTCTCGATCATCACGCCGGTAAACCGAATACCGTAGCGTTCCGCAAGTTTGGTCAGGTCCGGCCACCAGACCTTCGAATAGAAGTCGGCGATGCTCATGCCGTAGTCGCGTTTGATGTAGGTGGCGTCTCCGCTGGGGACCGGAGATGGAAAATCGTCCAGATAGAACGCGGCGCTGTTGATGACCGGGTATGCCGTGGCGGAACCCAGCAGGCTGAACGCGGAGGCATAGAAGCCGCGCACCACCTTGCCATAGATGCCGATATTGCAGGTCACGGTTCGTCCGGAACGCACATCGGCACTCCAGATCAGTGGCGTATGGCCGTTGGCACTGACCGCTTCGACGGTGGCCTTCTCATTGAGGTTCAGACTCAACGACGATTTGAACGGGCCACTGAACATGTAGGTGTGCCCGCCACCCAGCATAAAGTCCCTGGCAGGCTTGATGCCTTTGGTCATCACGTAGTCGTATGCGGAGGATTCGATGCCGATTTGAGGCCCGATCGCGTCCAGATAGCCTGTTTTTTCAGGCGTCATGGCAAGCATCATGTTGCCGCCGCCTTCAACCCATCTCATGATGGACACCAGCTCATCCCCCAGCGAATCAAGTTCCGGCATGACGATCAGCACGGTGCGGTACCGATTCAATGAGGGGATGTCGTCGGGATCGGTTTTGGCCAGATCCACGGTGGCGGTCGGCACTTTCATGTCGAGCAGCACCTGTTTCATCATGGCTTCGGCCTCGTCCACACCATCCTGGGAACTATCCACGAGCATCAGGTTCGTGGCGCGCTGCCCCATGATGGCGTTCTGGGCCGGAATGGCCTCGTTACGAGCCATGTATTTCAAAGTGAATTTCGTCGCGCCGTAGTGGATGCCCAAGGTTTGCGCTAACAGCACCAAGGCGATGGCCATGAATACGGCCCACACGCGGACCAGGTTTTTCCAACGGAAGCGCTTCCATATGCGCCATGCGGAACGTATCATGCGCGCCCAGCCTCCTTGTAGCCGAGCCAGAATCGCAGGATGTCGTGGCCTCGGCCGCCAAGGTAGATGTGGTCGTCCTTGATGTGCCGGACGGTGTGTTGCACCGCCTCGCCATCGTGACGTGCGGCTTCCAATCGCAGTTTCATCAGCCAGACATCACCTTGACGCGGCCATGCGGACAGCGCCGCTTCGATGGTGCGAGACGCGGCATCGAACGAACCGAGATCCATCTGCGTCTTCGCCAACGAGCATACGGTGCGGTAGTCGTTATGCCGTTTGAGCCGTTCGGCGAGCAGGTCGGCGTATCGGCGCATCTGCAACGTTCTGGCATACCCCTGTTCCATGGAGGATTTCAAGTAGTGTTCGAGCGCCTCACGGTACCGGTCGAGCGCCTCGTCCGAATCGCGGTTCCGCTCGTATTCCTCCATGCGTTGCTGCAACGCGATGTCTTCCTTCGCGCTGATCTGCGCCATGGCCGTGGCCGCGTAATGCACGACTTCCACGTCCTCGTTCAGACGGGCTTGGGAGAGCAGATTGGCGTATTGGCCGGGATTCTCGTTAAGAATGGACAGCATCAGATTACGACGCTGCCGTGGATTGTCCACGATCAGCGCCTCTTCCAACGGCACGGTGTTGGCGCAATCCGTACGGTCGTCCACAAGAATGTTGCGTTGTTCCCGATCCTCGACCTTCAGTTCCTGCAGACCGGCGGGAATCCGTCGTCCCCCACGAAGCACGGCACGCGAATGCATGAGCGCCACGCTCAACGGCCCCCATAGGGGAATCAACGCCATGAACGGGAGCAGCAGTCCATCGACTTTCAGCACTCCGACGTGGTGCAGCAGACACAGCGCCATGCAGACCAACAGATGCACGGCGATGATGATCAACGCGGCGATAGTCGTCGACCCCATCAGCTTTCACCCCCATCGTCGGCTTGCGCGATATGCGATTGGGCTTCGGAAAGCAGGGCATCCTCTTGGGTCTGCGGAACGTAGGAGCAGTGCAAGCCGGAACGGGTCAGACGTTTGAGGATGATCGGCAGTTCCTTCTCCCCCGCCTGGTTCATCAGCAGATACACGCCGTCATCCGTCAGCATGCCGGCCTCATCGGTCTGGCGGATGCTTTGCATCAGCAGGGAGTCCACGTCCTCAAGGTTTCCCTCGCATTCGACTTTGAGCAGCAGATGGTCGCCCATATGGTCGTGTTTGAGGTCGTTGGCAGCCAGCGCCTTCGGCAGGAACGCTTCTGGCTTCAGCAGGTTCGTTCCCGGCACCAGCATGGACCGGCGCGCCACGTCCTCGTATTCGAAGGCCCTGATCATGGCCGATTCGACCAGACCGCACATGATGCTGAACAGATTCTGGAAGTACAGGTTCATCTGGTCCGGTTTGGCCTCTCCCATGGTGATGATCACGGCCAGTTCGCCACGGTCACGCACGCCGACGGCGTACATCGGGAATTTGTCCTTTAACGTTCGGTTCACCCATATGCCGTTGTGTTCCAGCGCGGTGATGATTTCACCGTAATCCGAGACGCGTACGGAGCGGAAGCTGCCGACGTCGAACCGTGGGCTCGCCGCCACAAGACGGGCGAACTGTCCGCTGTTGTCCACTCGGAAGATGGCGAGGCTGTCGCTATCGAGGCTTTCCTGCATGATGCGGATCGCCGTATGGTACAGCTTCTGCGGTTGCACTTCGTCCAATTCTCGGGTCACGGCGTACAGTTTGCCGAAACTGTCGCGTCTGCCGATGATCTGGTCGCGCAACTGTCTGCGGTCGTCGAGCACATCCTGATACAGCCCGCGCAGGAAGTCCAGACGATTGCGCAACAACCCGTTCTCGTCGCGCACGAACCTCACGCTCTCCTGGTTGCGCGACTGCACATAGCCGCATACCGATCCGGCCACGAAATAAATGACGAAGGCAAGCCAGTTCGATGTGTCGTAGAGCAACGGGGCGAAGGACGCGCCCTGCGACGCGTAGGACATGGCCACGCCGGCGCAGGCCAGTACGGCTGCGAACACGCCGGCATGCAGCCCGTAGATGGTGCCGACGATCACCACGAACAGCAATCGCAGGTCCACGGTTTCCAGCTGGCTGTTGCCTTGTGTAAAAGTGCGGAGCCATTCCGTCAGCAGGAACGCGCCGATGATTTCCAGCACGGTCCACCATTTGTTGTGGCTGCGTAGGAAATCCCATACCGGATGCTTGTCGGTTTTGTTCTCGCGGAGCTTCAACCAGCCTTCGATGACGTGCGGAAAATCCTCGCGAAGCGAGTATCGTGGCGAAAAGCCGTACCGCAATCGCAATTCGTGGTCGTCGGCGGGGTATGCCTGCGGACGGTCCTCGCCGTATACGACCTTCGTTCCCGGAAAATATCCCGCGATCAGCGTTCCCAAATCGCCGTAAGTGAAGTCGAACACGTTCGGAACGTGGAACAGCTCGCTGTCGGCGGTCCAGTCGTCGAATATGCGGTAGATAAGTTCGGCCAGATCGTCGGCGCATAGGAAGCAGGTGCGTTGTTCGGCGCGTTCATGGAAGCGCAGTTCTCCCGCTTGTGCCTGTTCGAACAAGCCGTTGAAATATGCGGTGACGCCATTGCGTTGCGGCGCGTACAGATAGGGGCAGCGCACGATCTTCACTTCCAGATCGTAGGTGCGCGCATAGTACAGGCCGAGCTCTTCGCCGGCACGCGACATCAGGCTTTTGCTGGTCTCGTGCACGTCCGTTTCCTGCGGATAGGTGAATTCCGATTCCGGCCCGCTCACCATCAGCATCTGGACCTTGCGATTGCGGACGGTGTGCAGCAGTCGGCGCAGGTAGCCCAGGTCGCCGTCACGTTCGCTGCGGGGCGTCAGATCTTCGGAGAAGTAGACGATTCGATCGAATTCGTAGTTGGAGAACACTTCCGACACGGCGTCACGGTCGGGCATGTCGATGATTTTGAGATCCTCGCCGCTGGATTCGGTACCTTTGCGGAGGGCCACCACCACCTTGTCTTGGGGGAACGTGTGCTCGATCCACTGCTTCGTCACGAAGTCGGTGTTGCCGATTAACAGTATCTCCACTCGCCTCACCCCAGGGATACACCCGTTTAGAGGTCAACATCATGGAACAGTACAGCCGTCAACCCCTTGTCTACCTGCACCATAGTTTAGCAACAGAGGGGACAGAACATCCCCCTTCGTTGGGGGTAATGGGCGTATGTCTTTCGCCGATATGGTTCGGATGGCGCTTGTGCTGGAAAACGAGCGGAAATCACGCAGGTAAATCGGAAAAGATATGCGAGAAAAACAAAACCCCAGATTGCTCCGGGGTGTATCTGGTGGCTCCGAGCGGCATCGATCCGCTGACCTAACGATTTTCAGTCGTTCGCTCTACCAACTGAGCTACAGAGCCATGAACAACTTGCGCTGTTCCAGCGACCACGGCCGGACTTGAACCGGTGACCTCCGCCGTGACAGGGCGGCGCTCTAACCAACTGAGCTACGCGGCCATTGCCACCTTGTTACCAAGGTAAGTACCCCCTGAGAGAGTCGAACTCTCGTTGTCAGATTGAAAGTCTGGTGTCCTAACCGTTAGACGAAGGGGGCGCTTTCAGCGTTTCCGCTTGACAACTTGCCCTACTATACGCGAATCTGGCCGACATGCAAACCTCGGCGTGTCGCGCCGGTGTCACACACCGCCACAATAAGACAGGAATCCTCGTAAAACACTGAAATTCCAAGCCTTATCGCATTACACGCGACGATAGGTGAAATCGTGAATCACGCGCCCGGCGGCAAGTCCCTTCTTCTCGAAATTGGTCAAAACACGGCCATCGAATCGCTCGGATTCAGCGAAATCGGCGTGTCGCAATGCGGCCGCCTCATCCGCGTTGCCTTTGCCGACGTGCTCGACGGGCAGGCTCACGGTCAATGCGCCGTCGTTATGGAAGCCGTCCAGCCCGTCCATCACCTCGTGAACGTGCAGCGCGTAATCCTCGATGTCGGTGGCGATGCGCCACACGCCTTCGTCCGTCAACGCGCGGTGGATGTCCGCGGCGAGCTCGGGCTGTACGATGCGGCGCTTGTGATGGCGCATCTTCGGCCACGGGTCGGGGAAGAACGTCCACACTTCGGCGATCGAGCCGTCGACGGCCGCCTTGAACAGTTCTGGCGCGTTGATCTGGGCGATCCGCAGGTTCTTCAGGTTCTGCTTGCCGGCGAGCAGCAGCGTGTGCGCCACGCCCGGATCGTAGACCTCCAGCGCAAGGAAGTTGACGTCCGGCTGGGAAGCTGCGGCGGCAACGACGTTCTCGCCTTGTCCGGAGCCGATTTCCACGATCAGAGGATTGGTATTGCCCCACGTTTCGCGGATATAGGCCTGGTCGAACACGAAACCCTCACGCATGTCGAGGGACCCTTCGCCCGCGTTGATGTTCAGCAGATACGTATCGGCGTAGGTGCCCCAGGCCCGCTGCAGTCGCGCGTCGAGCCGGGCGGACCGCCGCACGAAGGACAGCACCTTGCGACCGTAGAGGGCCGGCCTGCCGTCAGCAGCGGCCGACTGCACATGTTGTATATTCTGTGCGTTTTCTTCTGTTTTGCGACCATCGGTCGGCGTGTTTTCGTCTTGTTGCATACCCTAATTTATAGAGGAAACGCAGGAACGAACGAGTTATGTGCGTTCGTGTTCACGTGCTATACTCAAATTGTTCAAAAGGTAACAAATCTGAGCAAAAAGTGAACAATGGTTGACATTTTTTCAAATCATCAAAGTTCACCGCTCATTTGAAGGAAAGGCCAGAACATGACAGTTCTCGTCACTGGTGGGTGCGGATACATCGGCGCCCACGTCGTTCACGCACTTCATCAGGCCGGCGAAAAGGTCGTCGTCGTCGACGATCTGAGCTACGGCAAGCCCACCCGCATCGAAGGCTCCCGCCTGTACGGCATGGACATCGCCGCTCCGGGCGCCGGCGAGCGCCTCGCGGAGATCATGAAGGCCGAAGGCGTCGATTCCGTGATTCATTTCGCGGCCCGCAAGCAGGTCGGAGAATCCGTAGAGAAGCCGCTGTGGTACTACCAGCAGAACCTCAACGGCATGCTCAACGTGCTGATCGGCATGCGCGATTCCGGCGCCAAGAAGCTCGTCTTCTCCTCCTCCGCCGCCACCTACGGCGTGCCGCCGGTCGATGTGGTGCCGGAAGACGTCGTGCCGATGCTGCCGATCAACCCGTACGGCCAGACCAAGCTGTTCGGCGAGTGGATGGCCCGCTCCTGCGAGGAACCGTATGGCATCCGCTTCTGCGGCCTGCGTTACTTCAACGTGGCCGGCTGCGGCCCGGTGGAACTTGAGGATCCGGCCATCCTGAACCTCATCCCGATGCTGTTCGACCGTCTGAAGAAGGGCAAGGCCCCGGCGATCTTCGGCGATGACTACCCGACTCCGGACGGCACCTGCGTGCGCGACTACATCCACGTGTCCGATCTGGCCGACGCGCATATCGCCGCGCTGAAGTATCTGGACCGCGACGAGCGCAAGTATGACGCGTTCAACGTCGGCACCGGCGAGGGCACCTCCGTGCGCCAGATCGTCGATGAGGTCAAGAAGGTCACCGGTCTGCCGTTCAAGGAGACCGTCATGGGCCGCCGCGCCGGTGATCCGCCGCACCTGATCGGCTCCCCGAAGCGCATCAACGAGGAGATGGGCTGGCACGCCAAGTACAATGTCGAGGACATTGTGAAGTCCGCTTGGAACGCATGGCAGGCCAACCCGGAGCACCACATCGACGTCGACACCTGGAAGCAGACCGACTGAGATTCGTCTCCTTTCCCGCGAAACTGCGGCGCGCCACGCCCAACACACCGTGACACGCCGCAGTTTTGCATAATTGCGTTTTTGCCGTAGTATTTCTATCTGTTGTCAGTCGCAAGGCTGAAACAACGGCCGCGTAGCTCAGTTGGTTAGAGCGCCGCCCTGTCACGGCGGAGGTCACCGGTTCAAGTCCGGCCGTGGTCGCCACCAAACCCCAGCCCAATCCGCTGGGGTTTTTCTTTTACCCTCACCCTCCCCTCCCACGCCAATTCACGCTTCCCAACCGTCAAGACATAACTTGCCCACAAAAACGAGGCGCCCCACAAAAATCAAAAAACGCAACTTACCCACAGAACGAAGCAACATCGCAACCTGCCAATAAAAACGAGGTGGAGGCCGGCATATGCGTTGCAAGGCCGCAAGCTCGGCCGAACGGCCTTGAGTGTGCCTTGCAACGCATATGCCGGCCTCCACCGGACACCCCGCAATCGCAACATCGCAAAAACGCCGTATATTCAATCCCACCAAACACCGCAACATCAGAAAAATCGCAACTTCACAACACAGCCAGCCCCCCCCCAAAAAAAATCGCAATAAATCGCAATAAATCGCAAAAAACAAAAGCGGCACGCTTGAAACCATCAAGCATGCCGCAATCGCAATAAAAAATCAGTTCTGCAACTGCTGTTCGGCCCAATCGACGATATATGGCGCCACCTCTTCGATTTGGTCGATCGCCACTTCGAATTCGCGTGGACCACCGTACCACGGGTCCACCAGGTCGATGCTGTCCTCACGTCCCGCGGCCGGCTTCGGCAGATTCGGATCGAAGCTGCGGTACATGTGCACTTCGCTGCGCTTGGCTTGAGGCAGCTGACGGAGCAGCGCGCGCATGTGCGAGGCGGTCATCGGCAGGAACAGGTCGGTGCGTTCGATTTCGTCGCGCGTGATGCGATGCGCGAAATGGTGCGCCGGCAGCTCGTAGCCGCGTTCCTTAAGTACCTTGACGGCACGGCGGTCGATCGGATTGCCGTATTCCTCGTCGCTGACGCCGCTGGATTCGACGTTGACCTTGTCAGCCAAGCCGCGGCGCTCGAATTCGGCGCGCAGAATGATTTCAGCCATGGGTGAACGGCAGATGTTGCCCGTGCACACGGTCATCACGGTATACATGAAAAGTTACTCCTCGTGGTTTCTTTCGTACGTCACGAAACGGAAGCCTTCGACTTGGTCGTTTCCTTTCCGCGCCTTCTGCCACGTGCCTTCCTCGGCCACGCGCCATGCTCCGGATTCCACCAATGCGTGGATATCGGGCGCGTAGGTGTCGGCGTTCACGTGCATGCTGATCTGCGTCACATACGCCTTGTCGGCGAATGGCATCGCTTCCTCGAATACTTTGGCTCCGCCGATGACCCAGATTTCACTGCGGTCCAAGCCGTCATCCGGAATGGCCTCCTGACGGGCCAGATCCAACGCGTCATCCAGCGAATCCACCACGGTGGCGCCCGGCGCGAAATAGGACGGGTCATGCGAGATGACGATGTTGTCGCGGTTGGGCAGCGGACGGAACTTCGGGCTTAGCGACTCCCACGTCTTGCGGCCCATGATGACCGGATGGGAGACGGTCAGCTCCGTGAAATGCCTCATATCCTCAGGCAGGTGCCATGGCATGCCGCCTTCGAATCCAATGGCACCGTCGTGACCTTCCTTGTCACAGGCCTGCGCCCAAATCAGATTCACAGAGAAGGTTTTGGGGAAATCGTCGCCCCAATCCTCCTCGTCTTCACGCCCGGCAAGTCCGGGCTCGGGTTCGTGATAGCCACTGCGGCTACTATCGTGCTCCATTTCACTCACTCCTTGAAGTCGGAACTAGGGTCAGTAGTCTACCGTCTGGCGCAGACGCGCCAGACGGCGGCAACAACCTCAGACCGCCACCGGTGCCTTGATGGTCGGATGATGCTGGTAATTCACGATTTCGAAATCGCTGTAATCGTAGCCGAACAGCGAATCGGCCTTCCTGATGCGGATCTGCGGATACGGGTACGGCGTACGGCTCAGCTGTTCCAACACCTGGTCGATGTGGTTGTCGTAGACGTGGCAGTCGCCGCCGGTCCAAACGAATTCGCCGGGCTCGAGTCCCGTCTGCTGGGCCATCATGAGGGTGAGCAGCGAATAGGAGGCGATGTTGAACGGCACGCCGAGGAACATGTCGCAGGAACGCTGGTACAGCTGGCAGCTCAGGCGGCCGTCGGCCACGTAGAACTGGAACAGGGCGTGGCATGGCGGCAAGGCCATGTTCTCCACTTCCGCCGGGTTCCATGCGGAAACCACCATGCGGCGCGAATCGGGGTGGTTACGGATCAGGTCGAGCACATTGGAGATCTGGTCGATCGTGCGGTTCGGATCGTCCGGCGTCGGCGCCGGCCAGCTACGCCACTGCGCGCCGTAGACCGGCCCCAAATCGCCGTTCTCGTCGGCCCATTCGTCCCAAATGTGCACGTTGTGCTCCTGCAGCCAACGTACGTTCGTGGAGCCTTTGAGGAACCACAGCAGCTCGTAGGCCAGGCCTTTGAAGAACACCGTCTTCGTGGTGAGCAGTGGGAAGCTGTCTTTGAGATTGAAACGCATCTGCTGGCCGAACAGGGAAATAGTGCCCGTGCCCGTGCGGTCGGATTTCAGTGTGCCTTCCGTAAGGATTTTGCGTACCAGATCCTCGTAAGGCATGGGAATGTCCGTTTCCGGACGTGCGGGAATACGAGTACGAATGTCTGCGAGTTGTTCGGAAGTCAAAGCCATAATAGGCAAGTTTAGCCGGTGGCGTGGAGGCGGACGGCCGGGATGCGCGTTGTAAGGCCGTAAGCTTGGCCGAACGGCCTTGAGTGTGCCGCCAACGCGCATCCCGGCCGTCCGCCGGCCTCCAGCGCAATCGCAACGAATCACAAAACCGTATCGCTTCATCTTGCGGAACGCACTCCCCCACGTCCGTTTCGATGCGCTAGATTGGTATCACGGATTGGCGCGAACGGCGCGCCACAGGACATGAGGAGTTTCCATGGGCAAGAGGCTGTGGGTAGAGCGCAACAAGGACGGTTCCTGGGACGCGTTCAGCGAGGATGGCGCGCACATCAAGTTCGGCAAGGGCCGTGGCCAGTTCACGCCGGGCGATCTGATGAAGGTCGCGCTGGCCGGTTGCGCCGCGCTGTCCAGCCAGTTCGCCGTCGAGCATACGCTGGGCGATGGCAAGGGCGCGAAGATCGTGGTGGACGGCACGTATGATGCCGATACCGACGCCTACATCGGTTTCGACGAGCAGGTGGTCATCGACGCCACCGACGCCGGTTTGAGCGACGAGGACGCCGAAAAGCTCGCCGATCGCGTCAGCCGTCATATCGAGAAGGGCTGCACGGTCAAGCATACGTACGTCGAGCCGACGCCGGTGCGTATGAACGTCACCGTCAAGCACTGAGCGCACGTACCGCACATAGTTAGAGGGTGGCTGCGATTCGTTGGAATCGCAGCCACCCTCTTCTATGCGGTTTTTATATCGATTTCAGTCGATTTGCCGTACCGTCACTGACGGTCCGGATCGATCTTCGTTTCGATGGCTTCGACCACTTCCGGCTTGGCCTTGTCGACCGGCACTTCCTCGACGCCCTTGATGTCGTCGATCGCCTTCGGCGTGACGTCGGCAGGCGAGCTCGGCACGGTGTCGAGACGGGTCTCCGCGGCTTCCACATACTTGCGCGGCACCACGTAGACCGGTCCGACCGCATGCTGCAGCAGACCCTGGCTGGTGGAGCCAAGCAGCAGACCGGTGAAGCCGCCACGACCACGGGAGCCGACCACGACGACGTCATGATCGTAGCTGGCCTTGGTCAGTGCGCCGGCTGCGGGGCCGGGCACGATCTGCTTGTTGATCTTGAGGTTCGGGTACGCCTCTTCAAGCGGCTTGATGCGCACATCCAGATCCTCCTGGAAGGACGCCATGACGCCTTCATCCTCGGAGCCCTTCATGTTCGGCACGGCGGAGATGACGTCCAGCTCGGCACCCCACGAATCGGCGAACGCGGCCGCGATCTCCAACGCCTTCAGACCCCACTTGGATTCGTCGGAGCCGACTGCCACCTTGGTGATGGTGTTGTTCAAGTGCATCAGGTTGCCTTCGTCGTCGGTGTACGGCACCACGACGATCGGGCAGTACGCGTATGCCGGCAGGCTGGAGCTGGTGGTGCCGAGCAGTCGTTCGGCCAGACCACCCTTGCCACGGTTGCCAATGACGATGAGGTTGTAGTTGCGCGACAGTTCGACGAACACGGATGCGGGATCTCCGGTGACGATCAACGTCGATGCCTCGACGCCCTGCTCGTCGGCGATGGCCTTGGCCTTCGACAGAATCTCCTGCGCATCGTTGTGCGCGGCATTGTCATCGCCCATGGCCGTATACGTGGCATCGAACGACACTGCCGCATAGCTTGGCAGCGAATATGCGCAGACGATCTGCAGTGTCAGTCCCGCATGCTTCGCGTAATTTGCTGCCCACCATGTCGCCTTGTAGCTGGCGTGGGATCCATCGACACCTACGAGGATTGCCTTGTCATTGATCATGAGCGACCTCCCTTGAATCAGGTTGCGGCAACGCGACTATGCGTTGCACCTGACTTCCACCATACCGCGCGACATGCGGTTTTCAAGTAACGACGCGGAAAATAACAAAGCAAAAGGGCGTATTCCTCACGGAAATACGCCCTTAGCTCAATGTCAAAGCTTCAGAAGATTCGACGAATGCTGTAGCTGCTGGGGAACACCCATGCGATGGGATCGTAGCGGGTGCCGTTCAGCTGGGAGTTGATGACCATGCCGTTGCCGACATAGATCGCGGCATGCTGCGCATTGGCGATGATGTCTCCCGGCTGCGCGTCGGCGAGGCTGCCAACCGCGCGGCCCACAGTCGCCTGAGCACCGGAGTAATGCGGCAGGGAAACGCCCATCTGGCCGTAGACATACTGCACGAAACCGGAGCAATCCCAACCGGACGGGGTATTGCCGCCGGACACATACGGAACCTTGCCGACGAACTGGTTCGCGAACGTCAGCAGGCTGGACACGCTGGCCCCATCAGGCGGCGTCACGGTGAAGGAACCGCTGCTGCTGAGGTCGCTTCGAGCGGCGGAACGAGAAGCGGCTTGGGCCTGTGCTTGAGCCTGGGCCTGCTGCTGACGCTGCTGTTCCGCTGCCGCTGCGGCGGCTTCGACGTCTTTTTCGGCTTGAGATTTGGTTTGGGGAACGTTCAGGCTTTCCACACCGCCCCAGTCGGAATCGGATTCGACCTGGGTGGACGATGCCTCCGCGAGGATGTTCTTCTTCACGGCGTTGGTCTTCGGGAACGAACGGGTAGCAACGACAGCATCTTGCGTGGCGCCATCATTGGCTGCCAGCGCGGCAGGTGCCACCCCGGCGAAAGTAAGAGCGGCCGCGGCGAGCGCAGCAATCACGGAACAATGCTTAATATGCTTCATCGAATCCTTAGCTTACAGCATCCCTCTTACAAGAAAAGGGGCACGGTCGTCGGTAGGGAAACTCAGTAGTGAATATACTGGAAATCGCCCACGTTCGTGAGCGTGCGGGAATACGTGCCGCCATTGAGGGAGGCGCCGGATTCAGAGGTCACGATCGAGCCGTCGTCGTTGATTTTCTCAACGATGGCGACGTGGCCGTAATACGAGTCGGAACCTTCCTGGCCTGCGGCGAACACGATGATATCGCCGACATGGCGCGGCGTGTTATCAACCCAATAGCCCAAGGCGCGGGCCGAATCGGCCCACTGGCAACCGTTGCCCATGTGGGAGCCTGCAGGCAGACCGAGCTGATGGCGGCGCACATACACCCACCACGTGCACTGGCTGAACTCGTAGGCGTTGCCGACGTCTCCGGTGGCATGGTTCGGATTGAAGTTAGCCGGTAAGGCGCTGCTGTCTTGGTCCATCAGGACGGCGACGTTCGGATTGTCGGCGATGGACTTGGACATCAGGCTGGCGTCCATGGAGGCGCTGGTGTCTCCCAGCTGCCAACCGCCGTTGTTGCTGGTGGAAGCCAGTTCCTTAAGGGCGGTACGTCCTTCGGAACGGGATGCCGCTCCATCGGACACACGTTTGATCTGGGACGTTTCGGTACCGTCGTCCGCAAGCACCAGTCGGGATGCGTTCTGCTGGCTGAACGCCAACGCGGTCGCCGCGGTGCCGACAAGCGCCGCCAACGAAGCGGAGGTCACCAACGCGGATTTGCGGGAAGCGGCTTTGGCGGCCTCACGCATGGCACGGCGGCTCATTGGAGCCACTTCATTCAGTTTATCCACGACTTCCGGAGCGAGTCCGACTACGGCGCCGCCTTCCGCCAGCTGTGCCATTCGCACGGCCTTAGCGGTATGGGAGCCCCGGTTCGCCGTGAACAACGCCTTGGATAGGCTGAATTGCGCGTGCGAAACCTTGGCAGCTTTATGCGCCGCATGCCTCATATATCAATCACTCCTTGCGGATTGCGAAACCGTCGCAGCTTATGACCGCGCACGGTTACAGAACCGTCACAAGGGTAAGGGTACACCGACATAGGGATTATCATCAAGACCCCGTCCTTGCGCAAATAATTCGCCACGGGTGGAGGAACGTCCGGAAAACGGCCATATCAACGCGCAATCCGACCTTCTGACTACCCTTGGATGACATGACGAACACTGTGAACATTCCTACCAACATGCTTCCGGAGGATGGACGTTTCGGCTCGGGGCCGAGCAAAATCCGTCCGGAGCAGGTCCAGGCGCTCGACGCGGGCGCGCGCAATCTTCTGGGCACCTCGCACCGCCAGACCCCGGTCAAGCAGGTGGTCGGCTCCATCCGCGAAGGCCTGTCGAATTTCTTCCAGATTCCCGACGGCTATGAGGTCGTGCTGGGCAACGGCGGCGCCAGCGCGTTCTGGGACATCGCCTGCGCGTCGCTTATCACCCGCAAGGCGGCGTTCGGCACGTACGGCTCCTTCAGCGCGAAATTCGCCAAGTCCGCGCAATCCGCGCCGTTCCTTGAGGATCCGGAGATCTTCGCGGGCAAACCGGGCACGTATCGCCTGCCGGAGCTCACCGAATATGTGGACGCTTACTGCTGGGCGCACAACGAAACGTCCACTGGCGTGGCGGCCCCGGTCAAGCGTGTCGAAGGTTCCAAGGAGCAGGGCGCGCTGACTCTGATCGATGCCACGAGCGGCGCCGGCGCGCTGAACGTGGATATCAGCCAGACCGACGCCTACTACTTCTCCCCGCAGAAGGCGTTCGGCTCCGACGGCGGCCTGTGGATCGCCGTGCTTTCCCCGGCTGCGATCGACCGCGCCTACGGCATCGCTAAAAGCGTCAGCCTGCCGGGCGCGCGACGCTGGATTCCTCCGTTCCTGTCCCTGACCTCCGCCATCGAGAACTCCCGTAAGGACCAGACGCTGAACACGCCCGCCGTGGCCACGCTGGTCATGCTGGAGAACCAGGTGCGCTGGCTTAACGACAATGGCGGCCTCGCCTGGGCCACGGCGCGTTGCGCACGTTCCGCGTCGCTGCTGTACCAGTGGGCGGAGAGGTCCGATTACGCGCAGCCGTTCGTTTCCGACGAAAACGCACGTTCCAACGCCGTGGTCACCATCGACCTTGACGAGAGCATCAACGCTTCCCAAGTGGTCGCCGCGTTGCGCGAGAACGGCATTATGGACACCAACGGCTACCGCAAGCTCGGCCGCAACCAGCTGCGCATCGGCGTGTTTCCGTCCGTGGAGCCGAGCGACGTCGAGGCGCTTACGAAGTGCGTCGATTACGTGGCCGAGCACCTGTGACGCGCGCACCGAGGTAAGGTAACGGTATGAAATTTGCTCCGATTATCGACCCAAGCGTGCGCAAACCCTCCCCCAAACCGGTGCGCGTCGACCTGCGGAAGGTGTTCACGTTCGGCACCGCATTATGGGCCATCGCCTTGGTGATCTGCATGATTCTGCTGGCCTTCGGCATCAATGTCGAACGATTGCAGACCATGTGCGCCGCCGGCACGGTGATCGGCGTGCTCATGCTGGTTTGGGAGCATTTCGACCGGTGGGACTACCGCCGTCTTGGCGAATAACCCGACCGGCGGTTCAGCCAATCGCGAAATAACCGGTAACAACATTGGGCCACTTCCGCACCAACCTGCGGAAGCGGCCCTTGCCGTATATGGCGTGTCCCAACGCTCTGTAATCGCCGCTAATTTCTGGCGACCGGCAGCTCCAACGTAAACGTGCTGCCCTGTCCCGGAGCGCTCCACACCGAAGCGGAGCCATGGTGGGTCAACGCCACATGCTTGACGATGGCAAGGCCCAAACCGATACCTTCCTCGGAATGCCCATTCTGGTTGCCGCCACGGTAGAACCGTTCGAAAATACGGCTTTGCTCCTTCTGTGCAATGCCGCAACCACGGTCAAGCACGCTGAGCAGCACTTTGGTGCCGTCCTCGTTCGGCTTGACGGATACGGTTATGCCCTTGCCGTCCGGTGAATAGGCGATGGCGTTTTCGAGCAGCTTTGCGACCGCGGCCTGAATCTGCTCGCCTTCCCCGTTGATGTCCAGCGATTCGTCGCCATCGATTTCAATGTCGATGCCGCGCCGTTGCGCCATGTCGCGATGCGCGCCGACGACGGTTTTCACCTGTTCCATGACGTTGATACGGTTGCTCGCCGTCGGCAGAATCGGTTCCTGCGCCTTGATAAGCAGCAGCAGGTCGGACACCATATGTTCCATGCGAGCGCAGGATTGGCGCAGTTTTACGGTGTTCCCCTCAATCGCGGCCTTATTGTCCGAGTCATGTTCCAACGCGTCCGCAAGCTCCTCCAGCGACTGCGTCGGCTTGAGGAGCTGCTCCGAAACGTTGGTGATGAAGGAATCACGGATCTGGGAGAAACGGACGGTTTCGCTCACGTCGGAAACCAGCACCACCACAAAGCGTTCGTTGAGCCTGCCTACGATCACCTTCAGCCAGTTCGGGCGGGACACCGTGGTCACCGGCTTGTCTGGCGATTGGCCGATCAACGCCTGTTTGGCAACCTCCCGCATGGTTGGCTTCCCTGCTTTCGGAGCCTTCTTCGGCTCATGCAACGTGGTCGTGGTCAGGCTGAACTGCTTCTTGCCGCCGTGGGCACGGACCTCGTGCACCGCGCTTGCCACGGTGTCATCGGCGATGGCGTCGTCCCGCACCACGCCAAGGGCGTAGGCGTCCGGATGCGCGCGTATCACCTCGTCATGCTCGTCGACCACGATGGAGGCCAGCGGCAGTATGGACAGCAACGTGTTCGTCGCGTCATCCAAAGTATCATCATTGTTGCGATCGTCACCATGGCGATGTGTCAGATTGCGCCACCACGTGCCTACGGATTCAAACATGTCTTCATTCTCGCACACCCTGACGTTCCCCGATGAATGGCCGTGGCGCGATTTTCGTGAACGCAGGGTGAACGTGCCGGTGAACATTGGCGGAACAACACGTCCGTCACGTGCGAATCCGCCAATTCCCTAATACACTTGGGAGAGGTTATATCCGAACCCGATATTGACATACGTGAAGCATTTGAAAGGCAAGCATATGCGCGTTATCTTCAATGAAGAGCTCAAGGCAGTCGCCGATGACCTCGACCGCATGGCGCAAGACGTTCGCAAGGCAATCAATGGTGCCGGCGACGCGTTGCTGAACCAGAATCTTGAAGCCGCCCAGGCCGTCATCGACGGCGACATCGAAATCGATGCCCTCGAATCCAGCGTCATCGACCAGTGCGTGAAGCTGCTGGCCAAGCAGAACCCGGTGGCCACCGATCTGCGCGTGGTCGTCTCCACCCTGCGTCTGGCCGCAACGTTCGAGCGCATGGGCGATCTGGCCCGTCACATCGCCGAAGCGGCCCGCCGCACCTATCCTGCTTCCCCGCTGCCGGCCGATGCCCAGCCGCTGTTCGCCGAAATGCAGGCGTTCCTTGACAATGTGGCCGACCAGGTGGTTTCCATGCTTACCGACCGCGACACCAAGACCGCCGAGCAGATCATTCTCAACGACGACAAGCTCGACGCTCTGCACAAGAAGACCTTCGAACTGGCCCAGTCCGAGGATTGGAAGGGCACCAACCAGCAGCTCATCGACGTGGTCCTGACCGGCCGCTTCATGGAGCGTCTCGGCGATCACGCCGTTTCCGCGGCCCGCCGCGTGGTGTTCATCGTCTCCGGTTTCGACCCGTCCAAGGAGCCGACCCGCGACGAAGGCACCGACATCGACTGAGGGTTCCTCACCTCTTCTTGCATTTTCCTTGACGAGATGGGTGGTTTCCGTTTGGAAGCCACCCATCTCGCTTATATGTGGCAGATGACCTCGGCCAAAACATCATAAGGGGGTAAAAATCCTGCCCCCGAACATCCTTTTCCAAAAGAAATCTGCCACATATAGGCAAAATCACTTTCGCATGCAGGCGTAATCCGCCACCTATAAGCGAAATTCCTCCGATAGTCGTAAAAACTAGACATCGCGTCCAGTTCATGCCCGTATACTTGTGTCCCACGACGCGGCACAATAGTGTCCAGCGGCATCCAAAGGAGGAAGTCATGTACTATTCCAACGGCAATTACGAAGCATTCGCCCGGCCAAAGAAGCCCGAGGGGATCGATAGCAAGAACGCCTACATCATCGGCACGGGTCTTGCAGCGCTGTCCGCCGCCTGCTATCTGGTACGTGACGCGCAGATGCCCGGCGACCACATCCACGTGTTCGAGAAGGACCCGGTTCCGGGCGGCGCCTGCGATGGCGCGAACATTCCTGGCGTCGGCTATGTGATGCGTGGCGGACGCGAGATGGACAACCATTTCGAGGTGATGTGGGATCTGTTCCGTTCCATTCCGTCCATCGAAACGGATGGCGTGTCCGTATTGGACGAATACTACTGGCTCAACAAGGAGGATCCGAACTATTCGCTATGCCGCTCCACTAAGGCGCGTGGCGTGGACGGCGGCACGAACGGCAAGTTCGCGCTGTCCGACAAGGCGTCGATGGAGATCATGAAGCTGTTCTTCACACCGAACGAGGAACTATACGGCAAGAAGATCTCCGACTTCTTCGACGATGAGGTGTTCGATTCGAACTTCTGGATGTACTGGCGCACCATGTTCGCCTTCGAGAACTGGCATAGCGCGTTGGAGATGAAGCTGTACATCCGCCGCTACATCCACCATATCGGCGGCCTGCCGGACTTCAGCGCGTTGCGGTTCACCCGCTACAACCAGTACGAGTCGATGATTCTGCCGATGATCAAGTATCTGGAAGGCTTCGGCGTGCAGTTCCACTACAACGTGAAGGTGGAGAACGTCGATTTCGCGATTGGCGGCGGCATGGGTCCCGTACGCCAGCGCACCGGCACTGGGCAGGATACGATTTTGAGGAAGCAGGCCGAATACGGCGCGTATCCGCGCAATCCGTTCAGCTCGCCGACCAAGAAGTTGGCCACGCGCATCGATCTGATGGAGGCGGATGGCACGACCCGCAGTATCGACTTGGGTGAAAACGATCTGGTGTTCATCACCAATGGCGGCTGCGTGGAGAACTCGTCGATGGGTTCGCAGACCGAGCCGGCCGCGTGGGCTCCGGAGATCAAGCCCGGCGGCGGTTGGGATATGTGGCGTCGCATCGCGGCGCAGGATCCGAGCTTCGGACATCCGGACGTGTTCTGCTCCGACCCGGAGCATTCGAAGTGGATGAGCGCCACCGTCACCACGTTGGACGACGAGATTCCGCCGTACATCCAGAAGATCTGCAAGCGCGACCCGTTCTCCGGACGTGTGGTGACCGGCGGCATCGTCACCGTTGAGGATTCCAATTGGCTGATGAGCTGGACGCTGAATCGCCAGCAGCAGTTCCGAGACCAGCCGAAGGACCAGCTGTGCGTATGGGTGTATGGTCTGTTCCCCGACAAGCCCGGCAACTATGTGAAGAAGCCGATGCAGGATTGCACCGGCGAGGAGATCTGCGAGGAATGGCTGTACCACATGGGCGTGCCGACCGACAAGATCGCCGACTTGGCGAAGAACCACGCCAACACGGTTCCGGTGATGATGCCGTACATCGATGCGTTCTTCATGCCGCGTTCCGCCGGCGACCGCCCCGATGTGGTGCCGGATGGCGCGGTGAATTTCGCGTTCCTCGGCCAATTCGCGGAGACGCCGCGCGACACGATTTTCACCACCGAATATTCGATGCGCACCGGCATGGAGGCCGTGTACACGCTGTGCGACGTGGACCGCGGCGTGCCGGAGGTGTGGGGTTCGGTCTACGACGTGCGCAACCTGCTCAACGCCACGGTGATGCTGCGAGACGGCAAACCGATCACCGATATGAAGCTCAACCCCATCGAAAGGGGCGTGTTGAAACAGATCGTGAAGAAGCTGGATTCCACTGATATTCCGACATTGCTCAAGGAATACGGCGTGATCTGACGTTCTTGCGATTCCGTTTTGTCCGCCTTGCCTGCGCCGCACGGCACCCGCCGAGCCGCGCAGGCAAGGAGACATCAGCAAAACGCAGATACAACGTGAAAAAAGACTTACCGACAAAGGCGCCGGCAATAACGAAAGGTGGGAACCTACGGTATGCAGGTTCCCACCTTTTCGTATGTGTTTCATGCGATCAGCCGCGACTATTCACGCGCCCAATCGCAACAAACTCACTTCTGGCCCTGAGCGGCGACGGCGGCAGCGCCGGCAGCGGCGGCTTCCGGATCCAGGTACTCGCCACGCGGCTTGATCGGCTTGAAGTTCTCGTCCAGCTCGTACAGCAGCGGCATTGCGGTCGGGATGTTGACCTTGGCGATCTCCTCTTCGGAGAGGTTGTCCAGCATCTTCACGATGGCGCGCAGGGAGTTGCCGTGAGCGGCGATCAGAACGGTCTTGCCAGCCTTCAGCTCCGGCTCGATGTCGGACTTAAAGTACGGCTCAACGCGCTTGACCACGTCGGCCAGGCACTCGGCTTCCGGAACCGGATCGCCGGTGTAGCGCGGATCGTTGTTCTGCGCGTACTCGTCGTTCGGATCGATCTCCGGCGGCGGTGTGGCGTAGGAACGACGCCACAGCATGAACTTCTCGTCACCGTACTCCTGACGGATCTCGGTCTTGTTCTTGCCCTGCAGGGCGCCGTAGTGACGCTCGTTCAGACGCCAGCTGCGCTTGACCGGAATCCACAGGCGATCGGCCTCGTCCAGCGCGACGTTGGCGGTGTTGATGGCGCGACGCAGCATCGAGGTGAAGACGATGTCAGGCAGGACGTTCTTCTCCTTGAGCAGGCGGCCGCCGTTCTTGGCTTCCTCGACACCCTGCTCGGTCAGCGGGACGTCGACCCAGCCGGTGAACTGATTGGTTTTATTCCATGCGCTCTGTCCGTGACGGAGCAGTACTAGTTTGTAAGTCATGCTTGCAAGTCTACCGCTTGGCACACCCAAAACAAGCCGTTTCCGACGATTGACGCCCCACGTTTTGCAACAATTTTCATTTCGTTGCACTGTCGTTGCAACGCTAGGCAAACACCACGCAACACACGTACGTTGCGGCGAGCGCCAGTGAGGAGAACGTGCACAGCGGCAGCGCCTCGCCGTATTTTTTTCTTGCGATCGCGACGGCGGCGGCAGCGCACATCGCGCACGTGACCGCCAGTATTGCGATTGTCGGCATCGCAGGCGTCGACAGCAGCAGTATATAAGCGGCGAGCAACAGCACGGCGACGGACAGCAGCGCAATCGCAAAAACCGTGCCGTTGCGCCGGCCCAAAGCGGTCATCCATGTGTGCTTGCCGTGCGTGCGGTCGGTTTCGACGTCGCGTAGGTTGTTGACGCACAGGACCGCGACGGCGATGAGGCCGACGTTGGCGCCGCCGAGCATGCCTTCGGTCGAGATTGTGCCGGCCAGGGCGAACATCGTGCCGCAGGTGGCGACGAGCCCGAAAAAGATGAAAACGAATATCTCACCCAAATAGTGGTAGCCATAGGGGTGTTTGCCGCCGACGTAGCACCAGCCGGCCACGAGACAGGCGATACCGACCAGGATGAACCACCAGTAGCCGGTCAATGCAACGACGGCCAGACCGCACAGGCAGGCGATCAACGCGTTGATTCCGGCCGCGGCAAGTACTTTCTTTGGACTCACGCCGGACGCGACGAGACGGGCGGGGCCATGCTGGGGCTGCGATGCCGGAAGCATTTCCGGAGTCGAAGTCGATTCCGCGGATGGTGTTTTTGCAAATGACCGTGCGGAATCGACGGCACGCCCCTCGTCGGTGCCACGTATGCCGTCGGAATAGTCGTTCGCGAAATTCGCGGCGACCTGCAGGAACAACGCCACGCAACCGCACAGCACCGCCACCAAGATGAACCAGCCTGCGGAACGCTGGCATTCGCCGACCAGCGAGCCGAATTTCAATTCGCTCAAGTCATGCTGCCCGCCGAAGAACGGACACGGCTCATGCCATATATCGCCACCCTGCGAGTAGAGAAACACGCCCCGCCACGACAGCGCGGCCCCGATAACCACTGGGGCGATCGCCAGCGGCAGGGTTTTCAGGCGAGCGCCGCGAATCCAAGTCGATATTTCCATGAATCTCATGTTAGATGTTGGGTGTGCGAGAGTGTGCGAGGGTATGCAAAAGGGCGCTCCCGTATTGGGAACGCCCTTTAGTAATTGCTCTTTTATTTTTTAAGGATGGCTCCGGCGGCACGGAAGCCCACAGGGCTTCCTCTTCGGCCGCCTCGCGTGAAGCCGAATATTGAACTGAGGCTCCGCCTCAGTTCAGCGGCTTCACAAGCGGGAAGGTGATGGTCTCGCGGATGGTGGCGCCGGTCAGTGCGATGAGCAGTCGGTCGATGCCCATTCCCATGCCGCCTGCCGGAGGCATGCCCACGCCGAGGGCCTCCAGGAAGTCCTCGTCGATGTCGCAGGCCTCCTCGTCGCCGGCGAGCGCGTCCTTGGCCTGGGCCACGAAGCGTTCGCGCTGCACGACCGGGTCGTTGAGCTCGGAGTAGCCGGTGGCCAGTTCGAAGCCGCGCACGTACAGATCCCACTTCTCGACCACGCCGGCCTTGGAACGGTGGCCCTTGACCAGCGGGGAGGTCTCGACCGGGAAGTCGCGCACGAAGGTCGGCTCGTACAGCTTGTCCTCGTAGAAGTGCTCCCACAGGTGTTCGACGAGCTTGCCGTGGTTCTCCACGTCGTCGCGTTCCACGCCGAGCTTGTCGGCGATCTCGCCCAGGTGCTCCACGGAGGTGCCGGGGTTGTCCGGACCGCCGTTCGGCACGATTTCCTCGCCCAGGGCCTCGGAAAGGGAGTCGTACATGCTGATGGTCTTCCATTCGCCGCCGAAGTCGTATTCGGTGCCGTCCAGCAGCGTCACCTTGTGGCTGCCGAACACGTCCATGGCGGTGTCCTGCACGAGCTGCTTGACGAGCGCGCCGATGGTGTCGTAGTTGCCGTAGGCCTGGTATGCCTCGACCATGGTGAATTCCGGGGCGTGGGTGGCGTCGACGCCCTCGTTGCGGAAGTCGCGGTTGATTTCGAACACGCGGTCGATGCCGCCGACGAGGCAGCGCTTCAGGAACAGTTCCGGCGCGATGCGCAGGTACAGGTCCAAGTCGAAGGCGTTCATATGCGTGGTGAACGGACGGGCCGCGGCGCCGCCGTGCACGGTCTGCAGCATCGGGGTCTCGACCTCGAGGAAGTCATGGTCGGCGAAGGTCTTGCGCAGGGAGGCGACGGCCTTGGAACGGTTGCGCACCATGTTGCGGATCTTCTCGTCCGCGATCATGCCGATGTACGGCTTGCGGGTGCGAGTGTCTTCGTTCAGCTCCTTGTGCAGGGCCGGCAGCGGCTGCAGCGCCTTGGCGGCGATGGCCCATTCGGTGGCGAACACGGACAGTTCGCCGGTTTTGGAGGCGATCACTCGGCCCTTGATGAACAGGTGGTCGCCCAAGTCGACCAGCTGCTTGAACTGCTTCAGGGAGTCGGCGCCGATCTCCTTCTTGGAGATCATGCCTTGGATCTTGGTGCCATCGCCGGCGGACAGCTGCACGAAGCACAGGCCGCCCGCGTTGCGCAGGAACAGCACGCGGCCGGCGATGCCGACCACGTCCTCGGTCTCGTCGCCCGCTTCGAGCTTGCCTTCATACTTGGCGCGGACCTCTTCGATGGTGGCGGTGACGTCAAGGGTCACCGGGTACGGCTGGATGCCTTCCTTAAGCATCATGGCGCGCTTGGCCACACGCATCTGCACCTGCTCCGGGTGGGCCAGCGGGCCGAATTCCTTATTGGACGGGTCCACGGCCTCGTCCAGCGCGGCGCCGCCGTTGATCTTGGCGCGAATCGCAGCATCCTGCTGCAGCAGCATTTCGGCGCGTTCCACCGTGGTCATGGTGGGAACTGCGGCCTCTTCTTCGTTCTGATTCTCTTGGGATTCGTTGGTCTCAGTCATAAGCCCCAAGTGTACCGAGAAGCCACTACACAACACGCGACACGCCGACCTTGCATACAGCGCCCAATCGTGTAATATATCCAACTGTTGCCAAACGGGCTGTAGCGCAGCTTGGTAGCGCGCTTCGTTCGGGACGAAGAGGCCGCGGGTTCAAATCCCGCCAGCCCGACAACTAAGGCGGAACTTCGGTTCCGCCTTTTTCTTTGCCTTTCCATCAAACCGACGCTTGGCACCGTCTCACCGTCGGTTTCGCGAGAATCGCAATATCGAACCGACGCTTGGCACCATCCAAGTGCTGGTTCGGCGGACAATCCAAAATAAGGAATCCCCATGAAGAGAAGCATTCTGGCGCTGGCCTCCGGCGCCTTCATCCTCGGCGCCGCCGAATTCGTGATGATGGGCATCCTGCCCCAGACGGCCACCGCCATGCATGTCAGCATTCCCGCGGCCGGCCATTACATCTCCGCATACGCCATCGGCGTGTGTGTCGGCACACTGATCCTGGTGTTCGGCCGCAAGGTGCCGCCGAAGCATCTCATCATCCTGTTCATGGCCATCGCGTTGGTCGGCAACACGCTCAGCGCCGTCTCCTTCTGCTCGCCGATGCTGCTGGTGGCGCGTTTCATTTCCGGCCTGCCGCATGGCGCGTTCTTCGGCACGGCCACGCTGATCGCCAAAACGCTTGCCGACAAGGGCAAGGAGGCGCAATCCGTGTCCATGATGGTGATGGGCCAGACGGTGGCCAACATGCTGGGCGTGCCCGCGGGAACGTTGCTCGCCGAGGCGATGTCCTGGCGGCTGGCGTTTGCGATTCTGGCCGCCTGGGCGCTTATGACGATCGTCGTGGTGATTTTGTGGGTGCCGTCCATCGATCCGATCAAGGACGCCGGCATCAAGGGGCAGTTCCGCTTCCTCACCCATCCCGGCCCGTGGCTGATTCTGCTGGCCGTGTTCTTCGGCAATTCGGGCATCTTCTGCTGGTGGAGCTACGTGTCGCCGTGGTTGCAGAAAACCGGCGGATGGTCGGCGACGATGGTGCCGATACTGATGGTGCTCGCCGGCCTCGGCATGGTGGTCGGCGGCATCGTGGGCGGCAGGCTGACCGACCTGTGGAAGGCGGGCGCGACCGCGGCGCTATCGCACGGCATCGCCTTGTGCGGACTGTTGCTGGTTTTCCTGTTGCCTGGTAATCATGCGACCACCGCGTTGCTGACGTTCATCATCGGTTTCGCGCTGTTCTTCAATTCATCGCCACAGCAACTGCTGATGGTGCAGGCGGGCGAAGGCGGCGGCGAGCTGATTGCCGGTGCCGCCGTACAAATCGCCTTCAATTTCGGCAATGCGATCGGTTCCATCGTCGGCGGAGCGGCACTGACTGCGACGGCGATGAATTACCATTTCACCGGCATCGCAGGCGCGCCGATCAGCCTGCTCGCCGTCATCCTGCTGGTGCTCTACACCCGTCGCTACGAAGCCCGCGCCTAGCCCCATCCCAACCTTCCCATCCTTCTCCCCCAAATCCCATCTCAGCGTCGATCCCATCGCCCCCAATCCGCGAAACCGACGCTGAGGAGGGCCTAAGCGTCGGTTTGGCGGAAAGGTGCGGCGAAACCGACGGGTTTCCACATATCCACAGGTGGATTGTGGAGGGGATTATTGCGATTTTCCCCTGATTTCGTATTGTTTTACGGCACGGGAGCATTGACTCGCGGCGCAGGAATTGCGATCGTTCCGCGGATTCCCCATGATTCCGTGTTTTCCGCGCCACGCACGCCGAATACGACTAGAGTGGCGTACCGTGCGAAGCATTGTGAAACGAATTCTCGTCACCTGCGCGGCGACTACCGCGCTGGCGCTTCTTCTGACCATGGTCCTATGCGCGCTCGGCAATGCGATGGCGCCGAAATGGCAGGTCGAGCCGTTCACGGACCATATCACGCTCACCACGACCAATACCGCTATCCAAGCCGTTGACCCGGCCACAGGTGCCGTGCTCAAAACCCCGCAGGAGGGCGCGTACCGCACCAAGGAAACGCATATCACGGTCGCGTTGGACGGCGGCAAAACCGTGAATGCCATCGTTCGCGAGCCGCTCGACGCGCCGGCAGATCGTCCCGCATGCCTGTTCCTGCACGGTTCGGGCACCGGCAAATCGTCGGAGGCGTTCGGCGACGTGGCGAACGCGATGGCGTCGGCCGGCATCACCACTCTCGTGCCGGACAAGCGGCTCGACAACTACACCATGCTGCACCGCGACTACGTGTCCAGCGCGCACGACTATGCGAAATCGATGGAAATCCTGAGAAAATGGCCGGGCGTGAGCAGATCGGAAACCGGCATCTACGCCGAATCGGAAGGCACATGGATCGCCACCGTGCTGACGCAACAGCATCCGGATCTTGCCTTCGCCATCCTCACCTCTCCCCCGGTCGTTTCGGGCCGTCAGCAGATGACGCTCGCAGCCACCAATTATCTGACCGCCGCGGGCGCACCCGATGCCGTCAAGCAGCTTATTCCGCGCATCACCAGCCTTGGCACACAACGCATGGGACTCGCCTATGCGGATTTCGACGCGGCCAAATACCGCAGATCGCTCACCATGCCGCTACTCATCAACTATGGCGTCAAGGACACAGCCATGCCGGTCGAACAGGGCGCGCGGCTGCTGATCAAAGCCGCAAACCAGGCTGGCAATACGAATGTGACGCTGCGGTATTATGACGCGAACCATCAGCTTCGAACCGGTTCGAATCAGACGGTTCCGGGACTGCCGTTGGAACCGCATTACACGCACGATCTGGAGGATTGGATCAACGTGGTGACGAGCGGCACGGGTGCGAACGGCTGGGCAACGCCGATGATCGCCGGAACGCAGCCGAATCAGACGGTCGCGGCACCGCTGAAGACCCCGCCCGCGCTGGTGAAGTCGATGGGTGTGATTGTCGGCGCAATCGCGGTTTGCCTGCTCTGCGCGCTGCTGGCGATGTGCGGCGCGCCAATTCTGCTCATCGCCGGCTGGGTGCGCGAGCGCCGTGCGTCACGGCGGGTATCGCACGATTCGGCTTCGACGGAACCGGCAGAGCCAACGGATTCGACTTCAATGTTTTCAACGGATGCGACCACACCGACAGGCCCGTCCACACAACCGAATGCGGCACGTCCAATCGCAATAACCGACCATCGATTCCCGGTCGGCATGCGCGTCGCACTGGCGCTCAACACCCTCCTTGCCGTCGGCACGACCGGCGTGTTCCTGGCGTATCTGGTCACCGTCATCATTGATGCGATCTCGTTGACCGACAATTCGGTGGTGCTTGCCAAGAACTGGCATGCCATCGTCATGCTCACATGGATGAGCCTTGTCGCGTTCGCCTGGCTGTTGGCGGAAATCATCGTGGACGCGTGCCGTCGTCATGCCAGGAATCGCGCGATTGCAAGCATAGATGACGATGCGGATATGAATAATGGCCACGATGCCGCAGCCGGAAGCCGACGCGATATAGGAAAAGATGGAAAAGCATGCATCGGATCCGGCCATGTCATCGTGGCCACGTGTGTGGTGGTGTCGGCGGCGCTATCGTTGGCGCTGCTGGCTTTCTGGGGACTGTTCTGCTGACTGGCGTTCCCGTCGGCGCAGACGCACCGCGGCGACGACGGCCCAGACCACGGAAATGATGAGCAGCAGCGCGCCGAGACCGCCGACCACGTAGAAGAACAGCGTCGAGGGATTCGGCATCCACCGCCATGCGCCGATGGGCAGCAGGCACAGCATGGACATCAGGCCGATCAGGCAGAAGAACACGCCCAGCACGATGGTTCCGGTGCTTGGTCCGGACGGGCGGATTACCAGCTCGCCGTCCGTTTTGCCGATGCGCACTTGCTTGGAGGGGTCGACCGGCTCGGCTGATTTGGCTGGATCAGCCGATTTGACGGAACCGGTCGGACGTGCCGAACGGCCCGCAAAGCTTCCGCGCATGTCTTGTCCGGAGGTTTCCAGCGATTCGGCCTCGTCCTGCGATTCGAACTTTCTCTGCGCTTCCGGACCGCCGTCGAACGGCTTCTGGAACGATTCGGTCTTCGCCTCGCCCGGATCGTCGACGGCCGGCAGGGTTTCCGTGGGCTCGTCCGAGACCTCCGCGATTCCCATGACGTCGGTCAACGGCACTTCACGGGTTTTCTCGTCACTCATTTCGTTTCCTTTCCGCTGGCGCTTTTCCCGACGTTCTTTCCATCGACGCTGCCATGCGATTGGCCGCCCGTCGTTCCCACTGGCAGCTTGCTGTCGGACGTGTACTGCATGGTGACACTGCCGCCGACCGTTCCATCGACGTTGACATACAGATCCGGTTCCTCCGGAGCCTTGTCCGAATCGATCGACGGCCAATACCACTTGTTCTCGTAGATCGTTTTGAATGCCTTGTCGAGATCCGTGCCGGCGTATACCGAATCCTGCGAATCGTTCTCCGTATCCGAACCGGCATCGCCCGCATCATCATCGCCGGAATCGTCGAAATCGGTGGTGCCGTTGAGCGCCGGAACGCCCTTGTTCACGCCATGATGGCCGAGTCCCGAATCATCGTTCTCGTCGAGGGACAGGCCCATGAAGCCCGTGCCGTTGAAGAACGTAATCCCGTCCGGCCCTCCTATGTAATCCGTGACGTTGGTGTAGCCGTCGTCCGGATCACTGACCGACCACTGGCATCCGTCCGGCAGCGTGACCACCACCTGGGCGTTCACCACCACCAGATTCAGCTTCCCTGTCGGACATGAGCTTTCGCCGTACGTGCCGTCGTTGAGCTTGACCTTGTGCTTGCCATGCGCTACCGGATATCCGCTCAAATCGATGTCGAGCACATCGTTGGCGTAGTTCTTGCCGACCACCACCAGTCCCTGTTCGTATCGTTTCATCTGGGCGTCGCTGGTGTCGCTCCATGTCACGATGCCGGAGACCGTCGTGCGGTGGTAGTCATTCGACATCATCCAATCGCGGCTTTCCCATGCCACCGCACTCGTGCAGAACGTCATCACCACAGCCATGAACGCCGCGCACCATGCCAGCGGATGCAGGCCGCCGGTGCGACGGCCCATGCAACCAAGCACGACGATCACCACGCCGATTCCCAGGCAGATGCCGCCGCAGCACAGTGTGGCGAGACGCAGCACGCGCAAGGCGTAATCCCAATCAACCGGCATCGTAATGGCGTACCAGCCAGATCCGGCGATCGCCAGCAATGCCAAGCCAAGCGTCACCAGTACCAGCAGCGGTCCGGCTGGCTTGCGGCGGGCGCGTTTCGACTGCGGCGCCGTCACCGTCGGCGGAGCGGTGAAGGTCGGCGGCACATTGGCCGTGGCAAACGCTGCAGGCGGGTTCACCGGCTGCTGAAACGTCTGGTATGGCGATTGGACGGGACGCGCGTACTGCTGGTAGCCGGAAGGCGCGGGACACGTCGGCTGCGGCATCGGCTGGCCTGGCGTGCCGGACATGTTTGCAGTGGTGGCCGTGTTCGTGGACATCGGCTGCGGCATATATTGCGATTGCGCAGGCCGCACCGGCTGTCCCGGCTGAACGGGCTGAGCAGGCTGCCCAGGCCACGATCCGCCCTGCGGCGGCTGCCAGCTCGCCGCATACGACTGGCGGTTCACCAGCAGCCAGAACACCAGCACGGCCACGCCGAACGCCAGCCATCCGGCGCCGGGCAGGCACAGCGCCACCGCGGCGCATACCAGCGCGCCCGCGCAGTTCCAATCCCAATGGCCGTTGACCAGCTCCTCGCACAGGATCCGGCCATCCATCTCGTCCGGTAGCAGGAACCAGGCCAATGCGTAGAACGCCGCTCCGGCGCCGAACAGTAGCGAGGTGAGAATCACCAGCGCGCGGACCAGAGTGGCGTTCCATCCCAAGCGGCGCGCCACGCCGTCGCACACGCCTGCGATCCACCGGTTGCGGCCGCGCGTGATCCGGCTGGAGCGGATCCATGCGAAGAATCGATTGCCTCGATTCGGCTGCGGCTGATACATCGGCGGCCGTGGCTGCGATTGCGGTTCGGCAGAACCAGCGGCACTGCCGCCTTGCGGATTGTTGTTTGCGTTGCTCATATCTCCATTACAGCAATCCGCAGCCGTCATACGTATCGGGGAACACCCTGAATCTGCCCTGAACACCAGCTGAAAGCCCTGAATCGGCATCCCCGACAGGGCACAATGGAAGCATGAAGTCCTTAGCCAAACCGCGATACACGCAGGAACAGTACGACCAGGCCAGCGCGGTCTACATGCGCTGGTGCTACGTGCAGGCCCTGCGCGAAGGCCGTCCCGTGCCGTCCAAGCCGGCGCGACTGCCATTGCTGCGCCCGACGTACGGCCGCGAGGTCGCTGGCGTGGCCAAGGCCATCAGCATACATCTGGGCGTGTCCGTTCATCTCATCCGTTTCATTTTCGTGATCACCACGTTTTTCTTCGGTGCGGGCGCGATCGCCTATATTTTTCTGTGGATCACCGTACCCGTCGGAGACCCGGTCCAGCAGGCGTACGTCATCGCCGGCAGCCAGCCCGTCGAGAACGCACCGCTGTCCCACGGCAACGTGAGGAACGTAAGAAACCTAAGGAACGTCGGAAACGGCGGCGCGCAATCGCAAGACAGCGACGGCAACGCGGACGGCATGCAATCCGGCAGCGGAGCACAATCGTCCGAAAGCCTGGAACAGATGTTCGCCAACGCGCCGAGACCCGCGCTGCTGGCCATGGCGGGACTGCTTATGCTGGGCCTATGCGTGGCGATGGCGACGAAAGGCATTGAAGGCACGCTGATTGTGCCGTTGCTGCTCGGCGTGGTCGGCGTCGGCGTCTCCTGGCTGCGGTTCAACGCGAAGGACGGCCAATTATGGACGATGCTCGGCGGCATCGCGGTCATTTTCGTCGCGTACGCGATCTACATCGCCACCCACGTGCGCATTATGCAGTCCGCACGGCACGCCACGTTCACCATGCTCGTCGCCGGTTTGGCGCTGCTTGTCGGCGTGTTGCTGGCGATTGTGCCGTGGATTATGACGCTGGTGCGTGATTTGGGCACGGAACGCGCGCTGAAGGAACGCGAGGAGGAGCGCGCCGATATGACCGCCCACCTGCACGACGGCGTGCTGCAGACGCTGGCGCTGATCCAGTTGCACGCCGATGACCAGCAGACCGTGTTTTCACTGGCAAGGCAGCAGGAACGCGAGTTGCGCGAATGGCTATATCAGGAGCGCACCACGTCGGACCGTTCCGTCAACGCCGGTTTGAAGCAGATCGCAGCGCATGTGGAGGACACGCATGGCAAGCCGATCGAGGTAGTGACGGTGGGCGACGCGCGGCCGAGCGCGCAGACCGACGCGTTGTTGGATGCCACGCAGCAGGCGCTCGTCAACGCCGTGACGCATGGCGGCGAACCGGTGTCCGTCTACTGCGAGGCCGGCGACAAGCTGGTGGAGGTGTTCGTACGCGACCATGGCGACGGCTTCGACGTCGAAGCCATTCCAGCGAATCGCCTGGGCATCCGCGAGTCCATCATCGGACGTATCAAGCGCCGCGGCGGTACAGTGGAGATTGTGTCGAGGCCCGGCTGGGGCACGGAGGTGCGCATGCACATGCCGATTTCAGGAGCGGCGGAGGATGCGGACAGCGCTACGACCACCACAGCGGACGGCGATACGGGCGTGCAATCGGCGCAATGAACACGGCACATGCAGCAGGTGCGGCAATGAATCAATCGAACCAAGGAGCAGGAATGAGCGAGCGGGAACAGCGCATCAGAATCGCCGTCGTGGACGACCATGAGATGTTCCGCGCGGGCGTGATCGCCACGTTGCAGCCGTATTTCGACGTGGTCGGACAGGCGGCCGACGTGGAGGGGTCAGTGGCGATGATCGCGCAGACCAAACCGGACGTGGTGCTGCTGGATGTGCATGTGCCGGGCGGCGAGGGCGGCGGCGGCACCGAAATCCTCACGAAATCACGGCCTTACTCCCCCAATACCGTGTTTCTTGCGCTGTCTGTTTCCGATTCGCCGCAGGATGTCGGTTCCGTGATCCGCGCCGGTGCGCAGGGATATGTGACGAAGACTATTTCCGGCGACGACCTGGTGTCCTCCATCAAGCAGGTGCATGAGGGCTACGCCGTGTTCTCGCCGAAATTGGCGGGATTCGTGCTGTCCGCCTTCCAGAACGGCCCGAGCGCGAACGGCGCGTTCGGCGGCCCGATCCACGATGACGAGCTGGACCGGCTGTCCAATCGCGAGCAGGAGGTCATGCGGCTGATCGCGCGCGGCTACACGTACAAGGAGGTGGCTTCGGAACTGTTCATCTCCATCAAGACCGTGGAGACCCATATGAGCTCGGTGCTGCGCAAACTGCAGCTGTCGAACCGTTCCGAGCTCACCCGTTGGGCCGCGGATCGACGGATTGTGTGACGTTGCCGCCACGACAACGACAATCGCCATAAACGGCATGGAAAAGGGCTTACCGAAAAATCCTTCGGTAAGCCCTTGATTGATGCGGGCAGAGCGAGATTCGAACTCGCGGAGGCTTGCACCTCAACGGTTTTCAAGACCGTCTCTTTAGACCGCTCAGACATCTACCCTTTGCGCCTAACATCGCTGCTACGCACGAAACGCCAATATACCACAGTGCGCGGAAGTGCGACACCTGGCACAGCCTCCATCCCCGTCGCTTCCAACAGAAAACCGCACACGCATCTGCCCAGAACGACACAAACGGCACTGGGACCGTCCAACATACGAAAAGCGGCGCCGGCACAAATGCCAACGCCGCTTTCACGGATTCATATCAGACGCGAACGTCTTGGAAAATCAGGCTTCCCACTTGGTCGGCTCGATGACTTCCTTGCCGCCCATGTACGGACGCATGGCCTTCGGAATTTCGATGGAGCCGTCCTTCTGCTGGTGGTTCTCGAGAATGGCGACCAGCCAACGGGTGGTGGCCAGCGTGCCGTTCAGCGTGGAGACGGCGCGGGTGTTGCCATCCTCCATACGTTCGCGGATGTTCAGACGACGGGCCTGATACTCGGTGCAGTTGGAGGTGGAGGTCAGCTCACGGTAACGGCCCTGGGTCGGCACCCAAGCCTCGCAGTCGAACTTACGTGCCGCGGAGGAGCCCAGATCGCCGGCGGCGGTATCGATGATGCGGTACGGCACCTCGACCTTGCCGAGCATTTCCTGCTCCATGGCCAACAGGTGCTCATGCTCCTTGTAGGAGTCCTCCTGCTTGGCGTAGACGAACATCTCCACCTTGTCGAACTGGTGCACGCGGATGATGCCGGAGGTGTCCTTGCCTGCTGCGCCGGCTTCACGGCGGTAGCAGGAGCTCCAGCCGCAGTAGCGCAGCGGGCCGTTCTCAAGGTTCAGGATCTCGTTCTCGTGCATGCCGGCGAGCGCCACTTCGGAGGTGCCGACCAAATACTGGTCGTCCGGCTCGCGCAGGCGGTAGATTTCGTCGGCGTGGGAGTTGAGGAAGCCGGTGCCGCGCATTACTTCCGGACGCACCAGCGTCGGGGTGATGGCCAGGGTGAAGCCGTGTTCCTCGGCCTGGTCGACGGCCATGGTGAGCATGGCGATCTGCATGCGGGCCACCTGGCCGCGCAGGAAGTAGAAGCGGGAGCCGCCGACCTTCACGCCGCGCTCCATATCGATACCGGCCACGCCGCGGCCGAGCGTCAGGTGGTCCTTCGGCTCGAAGCCTTCGGCTGCGAAATCACGGATCTGGCCGACCTTCTTGACCACGACGTAGTCGTCCTCGCCACCTTCCGGAGCTTCCGGCTCGACGATGTTGGACAGCTTCCACATGGCGGTGGTGTATTCCTCGGCTGCGGCGTCGGCTGCGGCCTTGTATTCGGAGACCTTCTGGGAGAGTTCCTTGGTTGCGGCGATCAGCTTGGCCTTTTCGTCGGCGGGGGCGGCGGCGACCTTCTTGCCGATCTCCTTCTGCTGCGCGCGGGCAGCTTCGAATTCCTTCAGAGAGGAACGGCGAACCTCGTCGGAGCGCAGCACCTCGTCGACCAGTTCGACCGATTCGCCACGCTTACGCTGGGATTCCTTGACAACGTCAGCATGTTCACGAATGAATTGAATATCAAGCATGCTTCCCAGCCTAGTGCCGAAAGCAGACACTGACGCCATCGTTCTCATTTTTGGATATAACGTGAGGGAACGCCGAATTTTTCATGTCGAATTCGTCTTTTTGCGCAATCGCATAGACAATAGAGGCATGCCTATGCCAGTTATCGTCCTGCTCGTCATCATCGCCGTGGTCGCCGTATGCGCGGCCGCCTTCTTCGGATACCGCGCGTACAAGCACCGTACGCTCGCGGAGAAGCTTGACAAGCGTGACGATGACCAAGTGCATTACGCGTTCATAGTCAATCCTTCAAAGCCCCAGGCGGAACAGCGCAAGCAGCATATCAAGGAGTTCTGCGAGGCGAAGCATCTCACCCAGATCGAATTCATCGAAACGCAGCTCGACAAGGACGGTCGCGCCTGCGCGTTCGAAGCGTTGGACCATGGTGCCGATGTGGTGGTGGCTGTCGGCGGCGATGGCACGGTGCGTACCGTCGCGAGCGCGCTGTCGGGTACCGGGCATGCGCTGGGCATCGTGCCGATCGGCACCGGCAATCTGTTCGCCCGCAATATGGGCATTCCCGTGGACGATATCGATGCGGCGCTCACCGTGGCCACGTCGCACGGCTCCCGTCTGGTGGATGTGGGCCGTCTGACCCTTCTGGATGATGAGACCACCGACCACGGGCATGCGTTCCTCATCATCGCCGGCATCGGTTTCGACGCACTGATGATCGACGACACCGATCCGGAATTGAAGAAGAACATCAGCTGGCTGGCTTATTTCGTGTCGGGCGTGAAGAATCTGTTCGCCCCGAAGTACAAGGGCAATGTGACCATCACCAGCGCCGACGGCAGCACGCATTCCACGCGTGGTCTCACGTTCCGCACGTTCATGGCGGGCAATTGCGGCCAGATCCCCATGTTTTCGCTGATGCCCGAAGCTTCCTATGACGATGGCATCCTCGACTACGAGATCATCGACACGTCCGGCGGCCTGATCGGTTGGGCGAATCTGTTCGGCGACGTGCTGCACCAGACCATCACCGGCAAAGCTCAGCAGAGTCCGCTGTCCACGAACTCCACCGTCGACCAGGTGCAGGGCGTCAGCGCGGAAATCACTTTGGAGAGGCCTGTTTTGGCGCAGGTGGATGGCGATATGCTGCCTGAAACGAAGCACATCCGTTTCAGCGTGGAACGTCAGGCCCTATGCGTGCGCGTGCCGGAGGCCGCTTCCGAAGATACCGGCATACTGGCGTTGAACGCGAATATGTCGGCTACGCCAACGAAACCGCAGCCGACCGAACAGGCAAGCGGGCAGCCGGCCGAACAGTCGAACGATTAGGAACCGTCAGGAATGCGCGGAACGGGCTGCTGAATATCGGAAGATACCGGAAACTCAGTCGTCCTGCCGATTCACTCCGTTGGTCGCGCGCGCCACATGCAGGGCAAGATAGGCGATTTCGGCTTCCGTAAGGTCGGAACCAAGACGCATCTTCACCACCACGGCAAGCTGCCTTGCGCACTGGCAAGCCTTCGGATATGAGGTTTTGATTGATTCGATGATTGGTTGCGGCTCATCGTCGAGCTGCTCATGCTGGTGGATGCGTACGAACAGGTAACGCAAATGCGTGATGAATCGCGCCACATTGACGCTGTCCTGCGCAAGCGTGATGCCGTACGCGCCTTCGATGACGGCGATCATCTGCTGGATGATGCCGGTCATGGTGTAGGTGGCGGACAGGTCGCCGCCGGAGAATCCGGCATTCACCAAATGCAAGGCGAGCGCCACCGCCTCACTGCGGGGCAACGCGCCACCCAAATACGTGTTCATCGCGTCGACCATCGCCACGCCTTTGGCGTATTCGTCGGCGTATAGGGAACGTACTTCCGCTTCGAGCGGATATTCGATGTTCTGTTTTCTTTGCGCGCGTTGTATCGCGCCGCAGATGTGGTCGGCGAGCGCCATGACCAGGGTTGGCTGCTTGTCTGCCTGTTCTTTCAGTCCCGTACGGTTCATGGCGTCCGTGACGAGTCTGATGATTTCGGGCGGGATCCCGGCCACTTGTTGCGCCATGTGGTCGGGATCCTTGCCATCGACGGGGATGAACCGACGGACGATCTTCGCGTCATCCACATGTTGTCCCGGCTTGGCTTGGAAGCCTATTCCACGGCCTGTGAGAATCACCTCACGATCACCGTCTCTAGCCAATACGACATTGTTGTTGAATACGCGAAGAACGTCCACGTCGACCCCTTTTTCGCCTCTGTGTGACAGGTTAGCGCTGGATGTCGATCACCTCGTCCCCTGCCTTGACGTCGATGCCGGTCTTCGGCGTGACGGAGGTGAGGGCGGCGGTGTTGAGCACCGTCATCAGCGTGGTGGTGCTGTATCCAGCGTCCTTCACTTTAGCAAAGTCGACGGAAACCAGCGGATCGCCGGCATTCACGCGCTCATCGGCCTTGACCTTGACGGCAAAGCCCTCGCCGTTCATCTTCACGGTGTCGATGCCGACGTGCACGAGCACTTCCACACCGTCATCGGTTTTGATGCCGAAGGCGTGGCCGGTTTCGGCGACGGTCTGCAGCACGCCGGAGACCGGGGCCACGACCTCGCTGTCGGTCGGCTGGATGCCGACGCCTTCGCCGAGCGCGCGGGAGGCGAACACCGGATCGCCGGTTTCGTCCAGGGCGATCACGTGGCCGGCGACCGGAGCGTTCACCACGGTGGTCGCGGCGGCGGCAGCGGCCGGAGCTTCGGTCTTGGTGGCGGTAGCAGTCGCGGTGGCGGTGGTGGCAGCCGGAGCGGCTTCCTTGGCTTCGACCGCCGGAGCGGCGGCCTTCTGATCGGCGGCGGCGCGGGCCAGCACTTCAGCCTTCTGTTCCGGGGTGCGGTAGTCGAAGGTGATGATCAGGAAGAAGGAGGTCAGGAAGGAGACCGCGATGGACACCGCGTACACCCACATCTGGTCGAAGACCGGAATGGTCAGCAGCGAGGTGAAGGCGAAGGCGGTGGTGGTCACACCATGCACGGTCTGGCCGGCGGCGGTGACGGACGGGAAGAGCCAGCCGAGGACGGCAATGACGACGCCACCAAGGCCGCAGCCCACGAGCATGCGCTTGTAGACCAGCTTGTAACGCAGGTGGATGCCGTACAGGGACGGTTCGGAAACACCACCAAGCAGGCCGGCTGCGAGCGCGCCGAGAGCGGTCTGGCGCATGTCCTTGTCCTTGTCACGCACGGCGATGAAGAGCACGCCGGCGGTGGCGCCGAAGCAAGCGAAGTTCCACACGCCCATCGGGCCCTGGATGAAGTCGTAGCCGAGCGTCTGGATGTTCATGAGCATCAGGGCGTTGAGCGGCCAGTGCAGGCCGAGCGGCACGAGGAACGGGTACAGCAGCGGGATGATGATGGCGAAGATGAACGGTGCATGGGTGTTCATCCAAGCCAGGCCGACGCCGAGGCCGTTGCCGACCCACACGCCGATCGGGCCGATGATGAAGGCGGTCAGCGCGCCGACGATGATCATGCAGAAGAACGGCACGAACACCAGCTGGACGCTTTCGGGAATGATCTTCTTCAATCCGTGGTAGACGAGGGCGAGCACGGCGGCCATGAGCAGCGGCACGAACACGTTGCCGCTGTAGTCGCTCAACGCCATCGGAATGCCGAAGATGTTGGCGGTGCAGGACTTGGTGCCCAGAGCCGCGTTCTCCACGCACGTGGTGGTCTTGGCGTCCATCAGGCTGGTGAACTGCGGGGTCATGAGGATGGCCATGATGGCGCCGCCCAGCCACGGATCGACCTTGAGCTTCTTGGCGGCGTTGTAGGCGACCATGATCGGCAGGAAGTAGAACACGCCCTTCCAGATGGCCTTGACGAACACCCAGCCGGCGGAGGCCTCGTCATTCGGAATGACGTTCAGTGAGATGAGCAGGTTGACCAGGGCGATGATGATGGAGGCGCCGAGCAGCACGCCCAGGATCGGGCGGAAGGAGTCGGCGAGATACTCGAAGAAGGAGTCCAGCCATGCCACCTTGCCGCGTGCCTTGGAACGGGCCTCGGCCTTGACGTCGGCGTTGCTCTTCTGGCCTTCGCCGGATGCGGAGGCGGCACCGGCGTTCGCCATTTCGGGCAGATGCATGATGTTTTCGTATACGGTGGCCACGCCGCCGCCGATGACGACCTGGAAACGGTCACCGCTTTGCGGGACCGCGCCAAGCACGCCCTTCATATGTTCGAGGGCGTTCTGGTCCACCTTGGACGCGTCCGCCAGCTCGAAGCGCAGTCGGGTGGCGCAATGCGTCAGACTGCGAACGTTTTCAGGTCCGCCGATCGCAGTGATGATCTGCGATGCGAGAGAGTCAGCCATCCTGATTCCTTTCTATTTCCTTCCGATGGGATTCGATGACGCAGCGCGGCTTTTTTGCAACAAAAAAGACCCGGAACATGGCAAACCAATGCCACATTCCAGGTCTTGCGTCTAAAAATGTTGACTTGCAACCCTGCATGAGTCGAATTCGTTAGAAACAATACACTATCGGCGTGCGATGCGCAAATCGTCGGGCATCGGGACACTGAAACCCCAATTCCATACTGGAGACACGCCGAGACGTCAAAAAGAAAACGTATTCATCGCACATTGTGGGATGGCTTTCCGCGTTCCGCGCAAACTCGTGGCACAATGAAGGTATGGTTGCAAAAAATGCGGGAATGCCCGCCACCCCAGCAGATCTGATCAATGTCGACGAGGTCATTGGAAAGTACTATGACGTCGTCCCCGACCCGAACGTTCCGGAGCAGCGCGTCTCCTTCGGCACTTCCGGACACCGTGGTTCGTCCCTGAAGACCTCATTCAACGAGGCCCACATCGTGGCCATCACGCAGGCCATCGCCGAATACCGCAAGAAGGCCGGCGTCACCGGCCCGCTGTACATCGGCCGCGACACCCACGCCCTGTCCGAGCCGGCTTGGAAGACCGCCATCGAAGTGCTCGTCGCCAACGGCGTGACCGTGCGCATCGACTCCCGTGACGACTTCACCCCGACCCCGGTCGTGTCCCAGGCCATCCTGACCCACAACCGCGCCGCCGACGGCACCCAGCGTTTCACCGGCGAAGGCCTGGCCGACGGCATCGTCGTGACCCCGTCCCACAACCCGCCGACCGATGGCGGCTTCAAGTACGATCCGGTCACCGGCGGCCCGGCTCCGGCCGACGTCACCAACGCCATCGCCGACCGCGCCAACGAGCTGCTCGGCGATTTCAGGAACGTCAAGCGCGTGCCGTTCGAGCAGGCCGTCAAGTCCGATCTGGTTGAGCGTTTCGACTTCCGTGAGCACTATGTGGCCGATCTGGAGAACGTCATCGACTTCGACGTGATCCGCTCCTCCGGCGTACGCCTGGGCATCGACCCGCTCGGCGGCGCTTCGGTCAACTACTGGCCGCTCATGAACGAGAAGTACAACCTGACCATCGACGTGGTGCGTCCGCAGGTCGACCCGACCTGGAGCTTCATGACCATCGACCATGATGGCAAGATCCGCATGGATCCGAGCTCCCCGTACGCGATGAAGGGTCTGGTCGATTCCCTCAACAACGGCGCTTGGGACAAGTACGATCTGGTCGGCGGCACCGATCCGGATGCCGACCGCCATGGCATCGTCTGCCCGAACTGGGGCGTCATGAACCCGAACCACTACATCGCAGTGTGCGTGGAATACCTGTTCGGCGGCAACCGTCCGGATTGGCCGGAGAACGCCGGCATCGGCAAGACCCTCGTGTCTTCCTCCCTGATCGACCGCGTGGCCGCCTCCATCAACGCCAAGCTCGTCGAGGTTCCGGTCGGCTTCAAGTGGTTCGTGGACCCGCTGTTCAAGGGCGAGGTCGCGTTCGGCGGCGAGGAAAGCTCCGGCATGTCCTTCCTGCGTAAGGACGGCCGCGTGTGGACCACCGACAAGGACGGCCTGATTCCGGACCTGCTGGCCGCTGAGATCACCGCGAAGACCGGCAAGAACCCGGCCCAGCTGCACCAGGAGCAGGTGGAGCGTTTCGGCGAAAGCTGGTACAAGCGCGTCGATACCCCGACCACCCTCGAGCAGAAGCAGAAGTTCGCCAAGCTCACCGGCGACGACGTCGAGGCCACCCAGCTGGCCGGCGAGGACATCACCGCCAAGCTCACCGAGGCTCCGGGCAACCACGCCAAGATCGGCGGTCTGAAGGTCACCACCAAGGACAACTGGTTCGCCGCCCGTCCGTCCGGCACCGAGAACATCTACAAGGTGTACGCCGAGAGCTTCGAATCCCCTGAGGCTCTGGACAAGGTGCTCGCCGAGGCCACCGAGGTCGTGGACAAGGCTCTGGCCGAGTGATACGGCGTTCCGCCAAGTAATCAAGGCGTAGCGCGAAAAAGACCCGTTCCGTATGGAGCGGGTCTTTTTCGTTGTCGATATCCGCCGTATGGCACGAAACGTGCTTTTCTGGCATGAAACGCAAGCTCCGCGGCACCCCGTATTTCCCTCTCCCGGTACGCTTGGAAGCAGAGCCGGAACGTCATCCGCGCAATCACGGCACAGCAAGGAGGGAACGTGCGCATCGCCATCGTCGAGGATCACCCTGCCGAACGCGAACTGATCGCCACCATGTGCGCGGAATACTTCAACGGCCGGAACGTCGGCGCAACCGCCGGCAGGAATGCCATGCAAACGGTCTGTGACGTTTTCCCCGACGCGAAATCGTTCATCGAAAGCTGGAAGAACAGCCGTTACGACCTGCTGCTGCTCGACTGTTATCTCAGCGACGAGAATCTGCCGCATGCCACCACCGGATTGGACATAGCGCGGCTGCTGCGCAATCAGAACGACGACTGCGCGATCGTCTTCATCACGTCCAGCACCGATTTCGCGGTGCTCGGCTACGAGGTGCAGGCGAGCGGTTATCTGCTCAAGCCCGTCAATCGCAAAACCTTCGAAGCCACCATGGAACGCGTCGAAGAGCAGCTGAAGGCAAAACCGCCGGTCACCCATCTGGCAAAGGCGCAGTCGCCCGGCACGGTGGATTCCAGCTGGCATGTGGCGTTCGGCAATCCGGCCGTGACCATGGACCGGCGGCTCATCGCATACGCCCTGTCCAACGCGCACTACGTGGAATTTACGTTCGCGGACGGCACCCAGACCAAAATCCGCACCAATTTCTCCGACGTGGACCAACGGCTCACCGTGTTCGACAACTTCTACCGCACCGCGCGAGGCGTGCTCGTCAACTTCGACTACGTGTCCGGCATCACCAACGCGCAGTTCGTCATGAAAGGCGGCAAACGCATTCCCATCACGAAAACGGCGGTGACCACCACCTGCCGCGCATACGCGGAATACACGTTCACCCGCATGCGTACGGAGGACTGACATGTTCGCACCACTCGGCGAAATCATCCGGAACGGCATCGCCCAAACCACCCCGTCAGGTCTGTTCTTCGCCATCGGAGAGCAGCTCAACGCGTTGTCCGGCCTGGCATTGTGCCTCATCATGGCATGGAGTCACATGGACAATCCACGCCGTAACGGCACACTGTTCATGTCCATCGGACTGGTCTGGTTCCTGCTATGCGGCGTGCTGTGCGGCACTCTGGGCATCCCATCACTGTGGACGGTCATTCCGACCGCGCCGCTTGTGCTGCTGGTCCTGCGATGGCTGACCGAACTGCCATGGCGGCAACTGTTGCTGATTGTGGCCACGGCTTCCTACATGGTGGCGATCGTCTACTATCTGTCGCTCGTCATCGATGTGGCCGTTCTTGGCGCGGATTCAGCCAATCTCCGCGTCGGCTGGCCGGGACTGGTCAATCTGCTGCTGCTTGACGTCGTCGCACTGGTCTCGCTATGGCATCCGCTGCATGATTCGATTCCAGCCACATTCGATTCCCCATCCATCAGCAAAGGCTTCTGGCAGCTTATCTGGCTGTTTCCGTTCGTTTCGTCCGCGATTGTGGTGTGGTGCATGCCGGCGGACAATTCCACGCTGTTGGACTCGCATATGCTGGAAATCGCGTTCACCGTGGCGGTGGTCTATTCCTGTTTCATGGTGTTGGCGTATTTCCTCATCTGGTACATGATTCAGCAGTCGGACCGTCTGCTCGCGGCCCGCAGGCGACAGCATTATGAGGCTTTGCAGACGTTGCAGCTGCAACACATGAACGAGCGGATCCGTGAGGCGCGTCAGATCAAGCACAACGTGCGTCACCACATCCACTCACTGCAGGCGTTGGCCGCGGCTGAAGACATGGATGGCATCCGCTCATATCTGGATGAGATGTCCAAACACCGGCTGCTGCAAACGGCACCAATGCAGTATTGCGAGCATGCGTCGCTGAACGCGGTGCTTGTCTACTATTGCGATTGGGTCCGGCATTTGGGTGCGGATGTGGACGTCAAAGCGGCGGTGCCGCAATACATCAACATCAACAACGCGGAATTATGCTCCATGGTCGGCAATCTGCTGGAGAACGCCACGGAGGCCATCACCCAGCAAACGCAGGGCGAGAGGCGGCTCAAAGTGCGCATCCGGTATCGTTCCGGCCCTCCGGCGGCCCTGTTCATCACGGTGGACAACACGTACGGCGAAGCCGATACCAGCATCGAACGGATCGACGGCGATCTCGTCTCGACCAAACATGGTGGCACGGGGCTGGGCACCGCCACCGTACGAGAGACGGCCGAACGGCACCATGGCACGGCCTCCTTCGAGCACAGTGACGGCATGTTCCGCGCCTCCGTCATGCTGTGTCTCGGCGACTAATCGCATATGCCGTTGCCATGCGGTATCGATAGGCGATACGGCATGGCGGGCGATACGGCATGGCGGGCGATGCGGTATGACGGGCAAGCGGCGAGTCGCGCGGCTTTCGTAGGGTAGAAGCATGACGATTACGGTTTCAACAGACGGTTCCGCGCTTGGCAATCCGAATGGTCCGATGGGTTGGGCTTGGGCCGACCACGAGCCCGCGGCAGGCGGCAGGCCGGGGCACGAGCATGCCGGCGATTGCGATGCCGGCGGCGCGACGAACGGCACCAACCAGATCGGCGAATTATGCGCCGTGCTGGAGGCGTTGCGAGCGCATCCCGGTTCCGAAGACCTGGTGATCGAGACCGACTCGCAGTATGCGATCAACTGCTCCACCAAGTGGGTGCAGGGTTGGAAGCGCAACGGCTGGAAGAATTCGCAGAAGAAACCGGTGAAGAACGCCGATTTGATCCGCGCCATCGACAATGAGATCGCGCATAGGGCGGGGTCGGTGCGATTCGTGTGGGTCAAGGGTCATGCCGGCAACGCGGGCAACGAGAAAGTGGACGAGCTGGCACGCACGTATGCGGGCGATTGCCGTTCGCATGTGCGCGAAGGCTATCTGCCGTTGGAAGGATGGCGGTCGCTGCTGGCTTCCGAGTATTCGCGTGGCACCGATGTTCCCGAGGATGCGAGGATGCTGATGGATGGTGCGATCAGCGCCGCCGAATACCACATGGGACGCGGACAAGGCGATTCCGCCACGACCGGCACCGGCGATTCCGGTGCCGATACCGCCAATTCCAGCAACAGCACGAAGCCGCGTTCGATCGCCAGCATGCTGGCGGAGCCGGAAGGCGTTTCCCACGACCTTGCGGATTTCGGACAGACAACCGATGACGACGCAGATGATGCGGTGGAAACGACCGTGCTCGAGACCGAACCGGCGGAAACCACCACAATGCTTGAGACCGAAGCGACGAAGGTCATACCCGAATCCAGCTTCCCGGACGCGGGCGGTCCAGCCGAACCGGACGAATCCGGAGAAACAGACGAATCCGGGAAAACGGACGAATCCGGTGAACCGCATCAATCCTATGCGCAGATGCTGGTCAAACCCGACTATTTTCCCCGTGAAGGCGACGAGAACGACAAGCCGGTGACTGGCAACGCGGACGGCACGGACACGGACAGCACGGCCGTACCGCAGAATGCGAACGAATCGCGCAGCGAATCGCAAGACGACGAAGAATCGGCACCGGAACAGACAGCTTCATCGCAATCGCAGGATCTGCCGAAACTGCCGCATCGTCCAAGCCCATCGGGCCTGTCGGTGTCGGGTACGGTGCGGTTCACTCCCCCACCGGAATCCAGCCCGACCTTCGACGGCAATCCACGTCTCATCCGTGGGTATATCGCCGTGGAAGGCTATGTGATGGGTGACGGCACGCTGGTATTGGACGAGGCGCCGTTCGCGGTCAAACATAGCTGAGCGAGACATGTGGGGAGCCGCTTTACGCAAGCCGCTCCCCACATGTCATTTCATGCGCGTCTTTTTTTGCACGCCACCTCACGCAGGACCGTGAAACATTCCGTGAAAACTTTTCCGCAGTCCAAAACAGACACCTGCTCCCGCAACCGACCATTCGCGCCTTGAAAATCAACGCATCCGATAGTATGGAGACGGTCTTAACCCCATATCGAAGGAGGATCATGGACAAGGCACAGCAGGACGCGCTGAAGAAGGCGGCCGGCATCGAGGCTGCAAAGCTGATTCAGAACGGCATGATCGCAGGTCTGGGCACCGGCTCGACCGTGCGTTTCCTGGTCGACGAGCTCGGTCGTCGCGTCAAGGAGGAAGGCCTCGAGTTCACGGGCGTCACCACCTCCCGCCGCACCCAGGAGCAGGCCGAAGGCTACGGCATCAAGATCGTCAACATCGATGACGTCGACCATATCGACGTGACCATCGACGGCGCCGACGAGGTGGACAAGAACTTCAACGGCATCAAGGGCGGCGGTGCGGCTCTCCTGTGGGAGAAGATCGTGGCCACCAACTCCAACAAGATCGTGTGGATCGTGGACGAGTCCAAGGTCGTGGACACCATCGGCAAGTTCCCGCTGCCGGTCGAGGTGATTCCGTTCGGCGCAGGCCAGGTCGTCAAGAAGTTCGAGGCCAAGGGCTACAAGCCGGTGCTGCGTCTCGACGCGAACGGCGAGCCGGTGCGCACCGATGAGAACAACTATGTGGTGGATCTGCACCTCGAGCGCATCGACCACCCGCAGGAGCTCGCGCAGGACCTCATCACCACGGTCGGCGTGGTCGAGCACGGCCTGTTCCTGAACATGGTGGACCAGGTCATCGTCGGCGATCCGAACGGCCCGCGCGTGATGGACAACCCCAACAAGTGAGATCCTGACAGGCAGGCGTGTCGGCTGGTGTGGAATATACCGGCCGACACCGCCGCGCAGATAGCAAAAATCCCGCGACTCCGAAAGGAATCGCGGGATTTTGTTTGAGCGGACGCTTCACACGCGCCTGAAGACTACTTGCGCTGGTGGCGAGTCTTACGAAGCAGTTTACGATGCTTCTTCTTGCTCATGCGCTTGCGGCGCTTCTTGATGACCGAGCCCATCTCAGCCTCCGTTCCTTAAACTCAAAGGGTAAAAGTTTGCAACTTGCCCAATACTACACTGCTTCGGGGACGAATACGCGCGCAGGCATTCATATGGTGGAAAATCACGTTTCGTTTTCCGCGTGATATTCCATCAGCCGGCCGCGATTCGCCATCGAGACGATTCCGTCGACGTTACAGGGGGAACTGCTGGTAGAAACGCTGGATGTCGTTCTTCGCGCCGGTGGCATAGAAAACCACCGTATCGTTGCGCCACACGGCAACGGCCTTGGTATCGTCGTCCGGATCGGCTTTGGCGCTGTAGGCGCCGGTCGTCTTGCCGGAGACCTTCACGTTGCCGCTTCCCAGCTCCTTGCCGGTCATGGCTTCAGCCAGCGTGTCGTACTGGGATTTCGCCTTGTCGCCGTCGTTCCACTGGCCCACTTCCAGCGTGACGTCCTGTCCTTTCTTGCCGGTGGAATACGTCAACGCGTATTCCTCGACGGGAGAGGTGCTGGACCACGTCGTGCTGGCGTCAGCCTTGGTACGCGCGTAATTCAATACGGAATCCGGCATGGCCTTGAGCAGCTCGCTGGCCCCGTCGGGCAATGCCACGGCATCGATCGACGGTTTGGTGGGCTCCGTCTTGTCGCCGTCCGTACCGTTCGAAGTGGAAGCCTGCTGGCTCGTCTGACCGGCCTGACCGGCCTGTCCGTTCTTGTTCAAGGCCCAACCAGGCCACACAAATGCGGAAATCAGAGCAAGCACAACCACAAGCGCGGCTGCTACGACGGCGGCAATCAATTTGCCATGCGAAGAGGAATTCTGCGTATCAGACATGCTTGTCATTCTTTCACAGCCATAAGACGCGCAACCATCCCCTCGAAGTCATGGAATCCAGTTCCCGAAACGGTTTTCAGCGCAATGTCTGTGCAACGAGTACGCCACCCGCGAACGTCTTGTCCCAAAACCTCCGTATTGTCGGCGATATGGCAAAGACGTCCTCGCAATTCCTCTGTTCCGAATGCGGCTGGAGCGGCCCGAAGTGGCTCGGCCGCTGCCCCGAATGCGGTCAATGGGGCACCATTGAGGAATTCCATGAAGCCCGTCCCGCGGCAGGCTCGCGTACCGCGGCTCCGGGACGGACCTCGCGCACGCAATCGCATCCGGTCGCATCGTCCGCGGCGAGGCCGATCACCGACATAGACACGGAGAACATCTCCAGAATCGCCACAGGATTTTCGGAATTCGACCGCGTGCTCGGCGGTGGCATCGTGCCGGGATCGGTCACGCTGATCGCAGGAGAGCCGGGCATCGGCAAATCGACATTGCTGCTGGAAACCGCCGGCAATGTGGCGAGGCTGACGGCGTTCGCCGCCGAGCGCAATACCGTACTGTATATTTCCGGCGAGGAATCGCAGGCGCAGGTCCGCATGCGCGCGTCGCGCATCGGCGCCATGGAGCCGAATCTGCTGCTCGCCTCCACCACGGATCTGTCCACGGTGTTGGGGCTTATCGAACAGTTCAAGCCGGCGTTGGCCATCGTCGATTCGGCGCAGACCATCGTCTCGCAGGACGTCGATGGCATCTCCGGCGGATCCACGCAGGTGCGCGAAGTGGCGAGCGCGCTGATTGACACCGCCAAAACCCTTGATATTCCAGTGCTTTTGGTGGGTCATGTCACCAAGGATGGTTCGATCGCAGGTCCGCGTACGTTGGAGCATCTGGTGGATGTGGTCTGTCAGTTCGAAGGCGATGCCGAAACCGCGTTGCGTATGCTGCGTGCAGTGAAGAACCGTTTCGGACCGACCGATGAGGTCGGCTGTTTCGATATGAGCGGCGAGGGCATTGAGGAGGTGACCGATCCGTCCGGCCTGTTCCTATCAACCGGCAATGGTTCTGCGGCGACGCAGGTGGATGGCACGTGCGTGACGTTCACGTTGGATGGGCATCGCAGTCTGCCGATTGAAGTGCAGGCGCTGGTCACCAGGTCGGTGCTGCCGACGCCACGTCGTGCGGCGAACGGTGTGGACTCCAACCGTATCGCCATGCTGGTGGCGGTGTTATATCGTCACGGTGGCATCAATCTGCTGGCCAACGACCTGTACATTTCCACAATCGCCGGCGGTCAGGCGCGTGAGCCGGGTTGCGATCTGGCGATTGTGGCCGCGTTGGCGAGCGCTGCGAAATCGAAACCGATTCCCCGTACGACGTGCGCGATCGGCGAGATTTCGTTGACCGGGCAGGTGCGCCCGGTGCCGAGACTGGAATATCGGCTTCGTGAGGCGGCGCGTCTTGGTTTCACCACCGCCGTTGTGCCGACGCTGCGCAAGAACGTCGCCGTGCCGGGAATGGGCGTGGTGCAGGCGGATACGTTGCAGGACGCGTTGGCCGCGATTCTGCGATAGGTCGCCGATGCCCAAACGGCATCGCCATCCGCTTTTTGCAACCCGGGAAAGCCCGTTTGGGTAACAAAACACGGATGGCGTCAATGATTCGCGTCAATCGAACCAATCAAATCAATCGAACCGATCCGTCTCAAGCGGTGAGGCGCTTCGTCTCCTCGACGTTGCGTTTCAGCTCGACCACCAGATCGTCGGCCGAATCGAATTTGATCTGCGGGCGCAGGAATCCAGCGAATTCCACGCGCGCCTGATGGCCGTACAGGTCCAACCAGTCATCGGTGATGGCGTAGGCTTCCACCACGCGTTCGGCGTCACCGTCCTCGTTGAACGTCGGCTTGGTGCCGATGGAGATGGCCGCCGGCCAGCGGTGTGGCGACTGCATGGCCACGCGCGCGTTGACGGACGAAGCGTCATACTGCTGCGATACGCCGTCGGCCGGCTTCTCCCCGGCTTCTTCGCCACCGTCAGCGGACTTCTCCCCCAAATCGACCAGCCAGCCGGCGTACACGCCGTCCACCGGCAGGTATCCGGCGACGTTCTCGCTCAGATTGGCGGTCGGGAATCCGATGGTGCGGCCGCGTTCCTCGCCATGCACCACGGTGCCTTCCACGGCATGCGCGTGGCCGAGTATCGCGTCTGCGTCCTTGATACGGCCTTGGCTCAGCAGATAGCGCACATTGGTGGAGCTCCACGTGCGCACCTCCTTGGCCTGATGCTTCTTGCTCCATGCGCGTCGTTCGGCCTTGGAAGCCCCCTCCAGAGGGTCGGAAGGCTCGCCGGGTTCGGACGGCATCACCGGCTTCGCATTGACCGGCACTCGGGTCAGCCCCGGACCGAAATCGTCCACGACCTCCAGCTGGAACACGCCGGTGGCGAGCGCCAGATTCTCAATGGCCTTCACGTTTCCGGCGCGGTTCGCGCCCATGGCGGCGTCGGAGCCGAGCACCAGCGTGCGCATGCCGAGTTTGCCGACCATCTGGCCAAGGAAGAAGCGATATGATTTCGCGGCGAATGCCATGGTGTAGCGCACGATGAGCGTGTAGTCCACGCCGATGGCGTCGATGGCGCGCAGCCGTTCGTTCACACTGGTCAGCGCCTGCGTGTCAGGCGTGCCTGCGGGCGGTTCCTGACCGTCATGTTTGGCGGCGTAAGCGTGCACCAGCGCGGGACGCGGGTCGAACAGCACCACCACGGAGAACGCCTGCTCCTGTTCGGCGAGTTCGGCCACACGGCGGATGACCGCCTGATGTCCCTGATGCATGCCGTCGAATGAGCCGATGGTCACCACGGACTTCTTGTCGTTGCTCAGGGTCGGCCAATCCACCATGCCGCTGGCATCGGGGGTAAGAGTGATCGTCTTCATGTGTCCTTCTTTGCGTATTGTCCGTGTGTTTGTCGTGTTCGTATTGCGTGCCGGCCGGTCTTGATTGTTTCAGTTGAAGACCGCGACCGGCTTGGTCTCGCCACGTTTGGCGCGTTCCACGATCGCCACCAGATCGTTGGTTTCGGGAACGTACGCGGCCATGGTCGTATGGATGTCGTGGGCGATTCTACGGCCGAACCGCAGGTCCGTCGCCTCCTGTTCGGTGACGGGAAGCATGTCCATGGAAGCGGCCGCGCTGGCGACCAGGTCGAGTGCGTGGTCAACGGCATGCTCGGCATCGTCAAGCACCGCACGGTTGCGTGTCACTTCGATGCCTTCGCGGTTGGTGAAGGTTTTGGCTTCCGTATGGGCGGTCATGACGTTCGGCATGTCCACCGAGAAACGCCCGACGCGGATGCGGCGCAGCATGGTCAGATGGCCGCCGAGGCCGAGTTCGGCGCCCAGATCGCGGCCGAGTGCGCGGATGTAGGTGCCAGCCGAGCAGGTCACGGCCACGTCGAGTTCCATGACTGGCTGCATGTTCGGTTCGTTTTGCCCGTCGGTTTCGGCATGCCAGGATTCCTCCGGGGCGATTTCGATGGCATCGGCAAGCGGTGATCCCGCGCATGTGGTCGAAGCATAGCCGTATCGCACTGCCGAAACGCTGAATTCCGAGATGGTCACCGGACGGGCCTTGAGGTCCACATCCTTGCCTTCTCGGGCCAGATCATAGGCGCGCTGGCCGTTGATTTTGATGGCTGAATAGGAGTTCGGCACCTGCTCGATGCGCCCGGTGAAATGATGGGCGATGGCGTCTTCAACGGTCTGTCGTGAAGGGAATTCGGCGATAGTTCCCTCCCCCGGCAGCAGTTCGCCGTCGGCGTCGTCCGTGGTGGTGCGCTGGCCGAGTCTGATGGTGGCCAGGTAGGTTTTGTCGTGGTCGACGATGTAGTTGAGCAGACGTGTGGCGTTGCCGAAGCCGACCACCAGCACGCCTGTGGCCATCGGGTCGAGCGTGCCGGCATGGCCGACGCGTTTCATGTGCAGGGCGCCACGCACCGCCGCGACCACATCGTGGCTGGTGACGCCCTGCGGCTTGTCGATGACCAGCAGACCGGAGTTGTCAGGCTTCGTCGTCATCGTCCCAATCCTCGACCTCGACATCGTCATCATCGTCGAAGTCGTCATCATCGGGCTCGTCGTGCTTGTACGGATCGGCGTCGCCGGCGTATTGCGCGTTGGCGCGGGACTTGGCGAGTTCTTCGTCGCGCTTGTGTGCGAGCGCGAGGATGTCCTCGATCTCATGGGCCTCGCCCGGCACTTCGTCGAAGATGAATTCCAGTTGCGGGGTGAGTCGCAGTCCGGCCTTGGTGCCTACCAGGGAACGCAGGCGTCCTTTGGCCTGGTTCAGGGCCTGCTGCGCGCGGCGGCGTTCACCCTGCTCGTGTCCTTCGTGGCCGAGCTGGGTCCAGTAGACTTTCGCGATCTGCAGATCGTTGGTGACGCGCACTTCGGTGATGGTCACGTTGGCCAGTCGCTTGTCGTGCAGCTGCGCCTCCATGGACGATGCGATCACACGCTGAATCAACGCCGCGATGCGCGCGGCGCGGGGATTGGTTCCTGCCATTGCTGTCCTTTTGGTGAAAAGTTCTTGTTGTATCACGGAACGCCCGCAGTCGTGAACCGGCTGTGGGCGTTCCTTACCTGGTTATCGATACGAAGCTCGAAGCACTCAGCTACTTACGCTCGATTTCCTGCATTTCGAAGGTCTCGATGATATCGCCGATCTCGATGTCGTTGAAGGTGCCGAGGTTGATGCCAGCCTCGTAGCCTTCCTTGACGGAGTTGACGTCGTCCTTGAAACGACGCAGCGAGGAGATCTCGAGGTCGTTGACGGTGGCGATGCCGTTGCGCAGGATACGGCACTTCGTACCACGCTTGACTTCGCCGTCCTGAACCATGACGCCGGCGATGTTGCCGAACTTGGAGGAGCGGAAGATCTCGCGGATCTCGGAGTGGGAGGTGACGACCTCTTCGTATTCCGGCTTGAGCATGCCCTTGAGGGATGCTTCGATGTCCTCGATGGCCTTGTAGATGATCGAGTAGTACTTGATCTCCACACCTTCGCGTTCGGCCAGATCCGCCACCTGGCGGTTCGGACGGACGTTGAAGCCGATGATGACGGCCTTGTCGACGGTGGCCAGGTTGACGTCGTTCTGGGTGATGGCGCCGACGCCGCGGTGGATCACCTGGATGCCGACCTCGTCGGACACCTCGATCTTCATCAAGGAATCTTCCAGAGCCTCGACGGAACCGGAGGAATCGCCCTTGATGACGATGTTGAGCATATCCACCTCGGACTTGGCGAACTGCTCCTTGAGGCTTTCGAGGGAAACGACCTTGCGGCGCTTGGCCAGCTGGGCCGCACGCTCGGTGGCCTGACGCTTCTCGGCGATCTGACGTGCGGTACGGTCGTCGGAGGCCACCAGGAACAGGTCGCCTGCGGTCGGCACGGAGGTCAGACCCAGCACCTGCACCGGGGTGGACGGACCGGCTTCCTGCATGTGGTTGCCGTTTTCGTCGAGCATGGCGCGGACACGACCGTAGGAGGTGCCGGCAACGATGGCATCGCCGATGTGGAGGGTACCGGACTGCACCAGCACGGTAGCCACGGCGCCACGGCCCTTGTCAAGTCGGGCTTCGACGGTGGCGCCACGGGCGTCCATATCCGGGTTGGCGCGCAGGTCGAGCTCGGCGTCGGCAGTGAGCAGCACCGCTTCGAGCAGCTTGTCGACGTTGGTGCCCTGCTTCGCGGAGATGTCGACGAACATGGTGTTGCCGCCGTATTCTTCCGGAACCAGACCGTATTCGGTAAGCTGGCCGCGGACCTTGTCCGGGTTGGCGCCCGGCTTATCGATCTTGTTGACGGCCACCACGATCGGCACATGCGCGGCCTGGGCGTGGTTGATGGCTTCCACGGTCTGCGGCATGACGCCGTCGTCGGCGGCGACCACGAGGATCGCGACGTCGGTGAGTTCGGCGCCACGGGCACGCATTGCGGTGAAGGCTTCGTGGCCCGGGGTGTCGAGGAACGTGATCTTGCGCGGCTCGCCCTCAAGGTTGACGGTCACCTGGTATGCGCCGATGCGCTGGGTGATGCCGCCGGCTTCGCCTTCGATGACGTTGGTGCGGCGGATGGTGTCGAGCAGTCGGGTCTTACCGTGGTCGACATGGCCCATGACGGTGACGACCGGCGGACGCGGCTTCAAATCCTCGTCCTCCTGCAGTTCCTCTTCGTCCAGGTTGATGTCGAACTGCTGCAGCAGCTCCTTGTCTTCCTCTTCGGCGGACACGATCTTGATGTTCCAGCCGATTTCCTCGCCGAGGATCTGGAACGTGGCCTCATCCAGGGACTGGGTGGCCGTGGCCATTTCACCAAGGTGGAACAGTACGGTGACCAGCGCCGCCGGATTGACGTTGATCTTCTCGGCCAGATCGGCGAGGGACGCACCCTGACGCAGACGGACTTCCTGTCCGTTGCCGGTCGGAATGCGCACGCCGCCGATGACCGGAGCCTTCATCTCCTGGAATTCCTGACGCTTCGCCAGACGGTTCTTACGCGCCTTCGAGGACTTGCCTCCCTGACGTCCGAACGCGCCTGCAGCGCCGCCGCGGCCGCGGCCACCACGTGCCGGACCATTGCTCGGAGCGCTGTTGCCGCCCTGGAAACCGCCGCCATTGCCACCGAAACGATTGCCGCCGCCGGCGGGACGCTGGCCACCGCCCTGACCCGGACGATGCTGGCCCCACTGGCCTGGCTTCGCGCCGCCCTGACCCGGACGACCACGGAAGCCGCCACGCTGGCCACCGCCCTGACCCGGACGGCCGCCACGACGTCCTTCGCCATTGTTGACGCTCGGACGGTTCATCGGATGCGGACGCGGAATATCACCCGGAGTCGGGGTGTGCATGCCCTGCTTGCGGCTGAACGGATTGTTGCCCGGGCGCGGTCCCGGGGTGTGCGGCTTCGCGCCATTGGCGTTGTTGCCGCCCTGCGGAGCGTTGCCATGCTGGGGGCGAGCTCCCGGAACGGCCGTCGGGCGACCGGACTGGCGGCGGTCTCCACCCTGCGGACGCGGGGCGTTGCCGTTAGGACGATTGCCATGCTGGCGGGATTCGCCTGGACGCGGCGCGCGATGGCCCGGCTTCGGGGCATCGGACTTGGAAGCGGCATGATGCGGCTTCGGCGCTGCGGGGGCAGCCGGCTTCGGTGCTGACGGAGCGGCCGGCTTTGGCATGGAATGAGATGCCGGTTCGACAGGCTTCTTGGCCGTATGGCCCGGCTTCTTGGAATCAGATGCGTTGCCCTGTCCGCTGGACGCGAATGCGTTCCTCAGCTTGCGTGCAACGGGAGGTTCAACGGTAGACGATGCGGACTTCACGAATTCGCCCATCGCCTCAAGTTTGCTTAAAACGGTTTTGCTGTCAACGCCAAGTTCCTTGGCAAGTTCATATACGCGTGCTTTCGGCACTCAATTCTCCTATCTTGGGCCGCGCGCATACGGGCGCGACCGCTACTGATTCACGGCGAGCTTGTTCCTTCTCATCGTGCAACCATGTTCGTGATACCTCGTCTTTTCCCTGGGCATGACGGCATGGCCGTCACGCTTTGGATTGTCGAGTCCAGCATACTCAAGCCCGTGGATTGTACGTCCACGGGCTTGTTGTCTACCGGAAGTGTTGTTTATTCCTCGGTTTCCCCATCGGAATGGTCCGCCGATTCGGCCATCTTCTTGGCATGCGCCTCAGCGGATTCGATGCCGATCTTCCAGCCGGTCAGCTTGGCCGCAAGACGTGCGTTCTGGCCTTCCTTGCCGATGGCCAGGGACAGCTGGTCATCGTGGATGAAGGCGATGGCCGTCTTGTTCTTCTCGCTGATCACCTGCACACCGGTGGCGACGGCCGGAGACAGCGCCGCGGCGACGAATTTCGCCGGATCCGCGGACCAGTCGACGATATCGATTTTCTCAGGACCGAGGTTCTCCATGACGGCGCGCACTCGGGCTCCGCCGGGGCCGATCAGCGCGCCCTTCGGGTTGACGCCTTCGGTGTTGGCACGGACGGCGATCTTGGTGCGGGCGCCCGCCTCGCGGGCGATGGCCATAATCGACACGGCTCCCGAAACCAGTTCCGGAACCTCACGTTCGAACAGGCGGCGGACCAGCTCCGGATGGGAACGGGACACCACGATTTCCGGGCCCTTCAGACCACGGGCCACGTTCACCACGTACACGCGGATACGTTCGCCGTGACGGTAGCGTTCGCCGGGCACCTGCTCGCGGCGCGGCAGCAGGGCTTCGACGTCGCCGACGGCCACGTGCACGTTGGATGTGTCCTTGACGTCCTGCTGCACGATGCCGGTGATGAGCTTGCCCTTCTGACCGGAGAACGCGCCGAACACCTTGTCATCCTCGGCCTTGCGGAACAGCTGGCTGATCACCTGACGAGCGGTCGCAGCGGCCAGTCGGCCGAAATCGTGCGGAGTGTCGTCGTATTCCTCGCCCAGAGTCGGCGCGGGGTGGGGATCGTCTTCAGTCGGCTCGCCAGGAATCTCGTCCTGGGCCCATACGGTGAAGCTTCCCGCACGCGGATCAAGCTCGACGCGAGCGTGCTTCGCAGCGTGAGGGGTTTTCAGATATGCCAGTCGCAATGCTTCCGAGAGTGCGGCATCCAGCGTCTCGGGATCAATTCCCTGCCCAGCGGCGAGCTGGTGCATTCCTGCCAGGTCCAGTTCCATATTTCCAAGACCTCCTATATGAAGTTATTCCGAGCGCATGGCCCAATGGTCACAGTCAGATATTAGTCTAATGATTCATGCAGACACGTACCCCTTCTTTCCGCTCGGTTTCTTTTATCGCGAAACGCGTCTGCGCATTGCTTTGCACCGCTATCCTCATGCCGGCGCTGACGGCATGCTCCATGCCCAGGATCGCAGGCAGGGCTGAAGCCGAACAACGGCAAAGCCCGTGCGAGAAGGCCTATTTCGATGCCACCGCCGATAACAAGATCGCACACGACCAGCATCAGCACATCATCCGCCGCTATTTCTCGGCGCAGCAGGCGGTCTCCGCATGGACGAACACCGCGGCGCAATGTCCGGCGCGTTTTGCCGAAGGCGCGTTGCGCAGCGCGCAGGCACGTCATATGGCTCGCGCACTGGGCGATCAACTGTCGGTGGCCGTCGCGCCGATCACGCTGTCGCGTTTTGACGATGTCGAATCGCTTGACGTCGATTCCAAGTCCCTTGCCACCGCCGCGCAGGCCGAAGACCGTGCCGGATTCGCCATGGAAGTGCTGGCGGCCCGCAACAGCGGCCATGCGACGCTGGATATCAGCGATCGTCATAAGACCACATCGCAACGGTTCGCATCCTTCTCGGGCACCATTGACGATCGTAGGAAAACGTACGAGGCCACCGCCTTGCTCGCCCACCCCGACACGATGCTCGATTCCGCCACCGGCCTTACGGCACCGACCGACGCCACCATCGAAATGAACTGCGCGCGAAGCGAGATAACGGCAATCGCCGGAAGCTCCAATGCCGCGAACGATCATTCCCAGTCACGCGTCACCAATGCAAAACAGTCGACGGATTCGCGAGCGCAATCCCTGGGCGTGCTTGCCGGTCTGATTGCGGACCGTGTCGAATTGGCGCTTGATTGGGGCTATCCTTCCTTCGACGAAGCGCTGTTCGTCTAAGGACGCACAGTCGGGCGCAAAGCAAGACACGCCGGAAATCACACCGTTGCAGCCAGTCCGATTTGACAATCGCCACCACTGTGGCACAATTATCAAGTTGCTTGTTTTCAGGTGACGAATGGATAAGTGTCCGAGCGGTCTAAGGAGCACGCCTCGAAAGCGTGTGAGGGCGAACCCCTCCGCGAGTTCGAATCTCGCCTTATCCGCATGCAATGAAGGTTGAAACAATGGCGTTTCGGCCTTTTTTGTTTATCTGCTTTGCATCTGCCGAAATACGGAATCCGGCATCGAGAAAACGTCGGGGAATCAGTATCCCTGCTCGTGCACGGAAGCGTTGACCCACTGGTCCTGCTTGACGTCGCAGCCGGAGAAGATGCCGATGTCGAGCATGCAGTCGCGGTAATCGCGGCCATGGGCGATGGTGATGTAGTTGTCGTCGACCATACGGTTGTGTGTGGGGTCCAAACCGACCCAACGTCCATCATGGTAGATTTCGACCCATGCGTGCGTGGCGCCCTCGACGCCGAGCAATCCCGCGATGTATCGGGCAGTGAGTCCGACGTGCCGGCACACGGACAGCATGACGTGCGCGTAATCCTGGCATACGCCCTTGCGTTGAGCGAACGCTTCCTCGGCGGTGGTGCGGATGGTGGTGGAGGCCGGCGTGTAGACGAACGTTTTGAACACCTCGTCCATCACCTCACGGGCTTGGTCGATCGGCGTGCAGTCGGCAGGCAGGGACGCGATGCGTTCACGGCAGATGCCGATCAACGCTTCGATGGCCGGCCCCGGCACTGTCAACGCCGAATTGAAGCGGTACAGCGGCTTATAGATTTCGGATTTGATATGCGCGTTGTCCACGAAGGCGATGCCGGTCACCGAGTAGTTGAACATGGTGTGCGGTTCGGGAATGAATCCGGTCATCACCACGGAATCGAAGGAATCGATGGTGGTTTCGAGTTCCACATCCGGTTCGATTTTGACTGCCACGTCGATCACCTGCTGGCGTGGGCCGGTGGCTGGAATGCAGCGCAGTTGGAAGCGATGGTCGGTCACGGGCGAGCTGAATGAGAGCTTCATCTCATAGTCAAACACCAGTTTCTTCACATCGTCTCCTCAGCGATTATTGTCGTTCCTTCGGCGTTTTCCACGCCGTGGGCCTTGTTCCAGCCGTTATACACGCACCGTGCGATGGCTGTGGCACGTATTCTTCACAGTCGCGCGGCGTCCATGTCCATCGTGTTGAGCATGCCCAGATCCTTCAGATCCTTCGTGGAGATGCGCCCATCGAAATCTGTCAGCAGCATCCCCAGTTTTTCCGCAAGCTCCGCATATCCCCGCTGCGGCAGCTGGCCGACCAGCCAGCGCAATCCTTCGGCGAAGCATTGCGGTACCGGCAGACCGTTCAACGGCAGGATGTAGCTGCCCAGTTTGGCGAGCGGCGCCTTGAGCTCTTCCACGGAATATCCGAATCGTGTGTACAGATCCAGACGTTCCAGATATTTGCCCACGAAAATGAACGATTTCAGAGTCGGTTCGACGGGGGGAATTCTCCACACCTCCCCAGAAGGCGAGCATGTTGTCCGCGATGTCGCGGTGTTTGAAGATGTCCGCGTCCGTGCCGCCGTATTCGGATGCCTCCACTATGGAGCTCATGGCCAACTCCACCTGCTGCAACGAACGAGAACCAAGTTCGGGGCGCAGAATCACCGCGTTGTTGAACGCGTAGACGATGGCGCTGCGTACGGAATCCGGATTCTTCTCGTCGTACAGGAAGCTGTGGATGAACGCGTCGAAATCCTCGAAATCCTCCGGCAGGTCGAGCGCACGGGCGAACGGTCGGAACGCGTCCACATCCGTGTCCATCACACGGTCGTAGAAGGGGAAGAATTGGCTCAGCGTGGTGAATACGCGTTCCGTGTAGCGGCCGAGCCAGAACAGGTTGTCGGCCTTCGACGCGGTGACGAGTGCCAGCGAGTGCTTGCGGGACTGCTCCAGCACGCGCACGACCTCCGAGCCGGGTGCGTAATCATGCTCCACGCCGGTCTCTTTGGCCAGTACCCAGGTGTCCTTGAAACCGCCGCCCTGTGATGAGTTGACGATCATCTGGCCCGGTATGGACGAGTAGCGTGTCAGTCCCGAATACCATGCGTGCGTGTTCTTGCCGGTCACCACGAAGGCGCGCAGATCGCATTTACGTGGGCTCATCTGTCCGGTTTCGGGGTCCACCACGTCGATGTCCTTGAATTGGATGACCTCCTGCGCGATGAACCGGCGCGGTTCGGCCTTGATGCGTTCGGCCAGTTCCTCTCGCCGCGACCGGTCGAGCGATGAGCCGAACACGACGCCGTAGCCGCCCGCTTCCGCCACATCCTTGATGACCAGTTCGCCGAGCCTGTCGAGTACCTCCTTGCGGTCCTTGTCGAACATCGGCATGTAGGTCGGCGCATTGTGCAGAATCGGCTCTTCGCCGAGATAATAGCGGATCATGTTCGGCACGAAATAGTAGATGGCCTTGTCGTCGGCCGCGCCGTTGCCCGGAGCGTTGACGATCGCCACATTGCCCGACCTGTAGGCGGACAGGATTCCCGGCACGCCGATCACGGAATCCGGGTTGAACGCGAACGGGTCGAGATATTCGTCGGACAGACGGCGGTAGACCACGCCGACGCGGTGTTTCCTGCCGGCATAGTCGAGGAAGTACACTTTGTTGTCCACGACTTCGAGGTCTTCGGGGAACGCGAGCGCCGCGCCGGTTTTCTCGGCCAGGTATGCATGTTCGAAGAACGCGGAATTGTACCTGCCGGGGGTGAGCACCACTGCTATGCCGTCGGTGGAGACGAAATCCATGGATTGGCGCAGCAGTCGTGGATAATCGCGATTGTCGCGCACACGTACGTTGCGGAACAGGCTGGGCGTGATTCTGCGTTCGATATCGCGGGCGAACAGCGGATAGCTGGCACCGGATGGAATGCGCAGATTGTCTTCCAGCACCCACCATTGCCCGTCCTGCCCCTGCACCAGGTCCTCGCCGGCGACGTGCGCGAACACGCCGCCCGGAGGTGTCACGCCGTTGACTTGCGGAAAGTATCCCGCGGACGTGTACACGTATTCTTCCGGCACGATGCCGTCCTTGATGGCCTGCTTGTCGGAGTAGATGTCGCGCAGGTAGGCGTTCAACGCGTTGACGCGCTGTTTCAGTCCGGCTTCCATTCTGTCGAATTCGTCCGATTCGATGATGCGCGGAATCGGATCGTACGGAAACAGCCGGTCATGGTACTCGCCGTTCTTGTAGATGCCGAACCGTACGCCATTACGGCTCAGCTCACGGTTGATCGACTCCCGACGATCGACCAGTTCCGAAGCCAACCTTCGTGCGGCGGATTCAATCATCGTTCCACGCTCCCTTCCACCCCATGCGAACGCATGCCAATCTGAGGCATCGTGCCTTGATGGAAGAAAAACCTAACGAACCAGCGTTTCCGGAAAACGAAACGGTCTGTTACGACAATGTCTCGGCAATGGACATGACAATCGCCCGTAACATGGCTATGACAATCGCAATAAAGCTACAGTGTGCGCTTGGCGCGAATGGCTTCGGCGCGGACCGCCAGCTGGTCGTCGGCCGGATATTCGATATGCTCCAGCGTCAGTCCTTGCGGCGCGATCGGTCCTGTGGAGCCTTCGCGCAGCGGAGCCGCCATTTTTCCTGCAAACCAGTCGAGGGAACGTTTGCCGATACCGACCTGCACGCAGCCGTTGACGAGGGAGCGCACCATATTGCGTGCAAACGCGTCGGCGACGATCACGAAGCAGACGAGGCCCGATTCCACGGTCGGCGTACGGTACCGCTCCCCCATCGTCATGCCGTCGTCGATAAGCGTCCGCTGCGGCACGCGACGCCAATACGCGGTCTTCACCTCGCGTATGGTGGTGCCGCCCGGATTTGGGGTGGAGAACGAGCCGAAATCGTGCAGGCCGATCGTCATCGCAGCGGCTTCGTTCATGGATTTGAGGTCAAGTTCATCGTCGATATGCAATACGAAGTTTCTGGTACGGGGGTCCACCTCGCTTGACCTATCGGCGATTCGGTACACGTAGGTACGTTCCAACGCGGAGAAACGCGCGTCGAAACCGTCCGGAGCGGGTGCGATGCCGCGGATTGCGATATCGGCCGGCAGCATGCGCTGAAGTCTGCGGGTAAGCGCGATGACGGGCGGCACGTCCATGTGGCCGACGCAGCGTTTGAGCACGTCCTCGTTGACGTCCAGATGGCATACCTGATGCGAGGCGTGCACGCCGGTGTCGGTTCGTCCGGCCACGGTAAGGCGCAGCGGTTCGGTCGGGTCTCCTTCCGGTACGCGAAGAATGGTATGCAGCACGCGTTCGATTTCGCCCTGTACCGTACGTATTTCGGGCTGTTTCGCCCATCCGTAGAAGCCGGTACCGTCATATGCCAAATCGATGCGTAGTCTCACGGCATTGAGCATAGCAAATGGCTGGCATAGTGAGGCATGTGGCGCGACAGTCTTGGCAGCAGATATGACAAAGGCCGGGAACCTTGCGATTCCCGGCCTTCAATCAGCTAAGAGCGATTCACTCGGCGTTCTCAGCGGTAGCCTCTTCAGCGGCGGCTTCCGGAGCCTCGGCAGCGGCAACCTTGGTTGCGGCTTCGGCTTCCTTCACCACGGCCTGCTTCGGGCTCACCGGCTCGGTGACGAGCTCGATGATGGCTGCCGGAGCGGCATCGCCGCGACGCGGAGCGATCTTGACGATGCGGGTGTAGCCGCCTTCGCGCTGCTCCATCTGCTCGGCGATCTCGGTGAACAGCTTGTGCACGACGGACTTGTTGCGGATGACGCGCATCACGCGACGACGGTTGTGCAGATCACCACGCTTGGCGAGCGTGATCAGGCGCTCGGCCAGCGGACGAAGACGCTTGGCCTTCGGCAGGGTGGTGGTGATGCGGCCGTTCTGGAACAGACTGGTGGCCATGTTCGCGAGCATAAGACGCTCATGAGCCGGGCTGGAGGCCAGACGCGGACCCTTCTTTGGTGTAGGCATTGTTTCTCCTTGAAAGCCCCGTTGGATTCAGGTGGGCAGTTGCCCGAACGTCCGAATCCAACGAAGCGGTTAGGTCAAAAGTGGCGGATCACTCGTCTTCCGGCGAGAAGAAGGTGCCACCTTCGAGATTATTGGCATCGAAGTTACCCAGCGGGGAAGCCTTGAGGGCGAGTCCCAGAGACTGGAGCTTCTCCTTGACTTCATCGATGGACTTCATACCGAAATTGCGGATATCGAGCAGATCCTGCTCGGTGTGGGCGACCAGCTCGCCGATCGTGTGGATGCCCTCGCGCTTCAGGCAGTTGTAGCTGCGCTGGGTGAGGTTCAGGTCCTCGATCGGGATGTTCATCTCCGGGTTGGTTTCCTCTGCCACAGGAGCAGGGCCAACCTCGACGCCCTCAGCCTGGGTGTTGAGCTCACGGCACAGACCGAAGAGTTCCACCAGGGTGGAGCCTGCGGATGCGACTGCATCGCGCGGGGAGATAGCCGGCTTGGTCTCCACGTCCAGGATGAGCTTGTCGAAGTCAGTGCGCTGTTCAACGCGGGTGGCTTCCACACGATAGCTCACCTTGAGCACCGGGGAGTAGATCGAGTCGACCGGAATGCGGCCGATCTCGGCGTTATCCTGCTTGTTCATCTGGGCGGGCACATAGCCGCGGCCACGCTCGACGGTGAACTCGATCTCGAGTTCGCCATCTTCGGCGAGGGTAGCGATATGCATGTCCGGGTTGGCGATGGTGACGCCGGCCGGCGGGGTGATGTCGCCCGCGGTGGCCTCGCCCTTGCCGCTCTTGCGCAGATACATGACAACCGGCTCATCGTATTCGCTGGTGAGCACGATGCCCTTGATGTTCAGCAGGATTTCGGTAACGTCCTCTTCAACACCCGGCAGAGTGGTGAACTCGTGCGGGACGCCGGAGATACGCACCGAAGTCACAGCCGCTCCCGGAATGGAGCTCAGGAGGGTACGGCGCAGCGAGTTGCCAAGCGTGTAGCCGAAACCAGGCTCAAGAGGCTCGATGGTGAAGCGGGAACGCTGAGGGTTGAGAGATTCCTCGGTAAGTGTCGGACGCTGTGCGATAAGCACTGTGGTTATCCTTTCAGCTTCAGGCCGGTGGTGCACTCACCGGCCATAAGCGGCGTTGGATTGATGATTTCTTCTAGTGCTCAGACGCGACGGCGCTTCGGAGGACGAACGCCGTTGTGTGCCTGCGGGGTGACGTCGGTGATGGAACCGACTTCGAGTCCGGCGGACTGCAGGGAACGGATGGCGGTTTCACGACCGGAACCCGGGCCCTTCACGAACACGTCGACCTTCTTGAGACCGTGCTCCATAGCCTTGCGGGCTGCGGATTCGGCGGCCATGCCAGCGGCGTACGGCGTGGACTTACGGGAGCCCTTGAAGCCGACATCGCCACCGGACGCCCAGGACACAACTGCGCCGGACGGGTCGGTGATCGAAATGATGGTGTTGTTGAAAGTGGACTTGATGTGCGCCTGCCCAACCGGGACCGACTTGCGGTCGCGGCGACGCGGCTTGCGCGCGGCTTGCTTTTGAGCTGCCATTGACCCTCGTTTCCTAATAACGAATTTGCTTTGATGTTCAAACGATGAGGCTCACACCTCGTGGCTTGAACTGTCAGCCACCGATTACTTGGTGGCCTTCTTCTTTCCGGCGACCGTGCGCTTCGGGCCCTTGCGGGTACGAGCATTGGTCTTGGTGCGCTGACCGCGCACAGGAAGTCCCTTACGGTGACGCTGGCCTTGGTAGCAGTTGATCTGGATCTTACGGCGGATGTCCGCATCGATTTCACGACGCAGATCACCCTCGATCTTGTAGTTACCCTCAAGGTAATCACGCAGCGTAATCAGCTGCTCATCCGTCAGATCCTTGACGCGAATGTCCGGATTGATACCGGTCGCGGCAAGCGTTTCCTTGGCACGAGTACGACCAACACCAAAGATGTAGGTGAGGGCAATCTCGATGCGCTTCTCATTGGGGATGTCGACTCCGGCAAGACGTGCCATTGCGATTCCTTCTGTTTTCCGCAGGTCTTGCACCGAGTCGTCCGGTTTCCCGGCCCGGGCCTGCGTACCCGGGGTTCATCCCGCTTTCACGGGCTGTGACTCAGCGCCTGTACTGTTTATGCCGCTGGATCTGCTCTCAGCCCTGACGCTGCTTATGGCGCGGGTTGACGCAGATCACCATGACGCGGCCGTGACGACGGATCACGCGGCAGTTCTCGCAGATCCTCTTCACACTAGGGCTGACCTTCATGGTTTTCCTTTGCTTGTGTACCTTTACTTGTAACGGTACGTAATACGGCCGCGGTTCAGATCGTAGGGGCTCATCTCCAGCACAACACGATCCTGCGGCAGGATGCGGATGTAATTCTTCCTCATCTTGCCCGAAATGGTTGCGAGCACGATATGCTTGTTTTCGAGTTCAACACGAAACATCGCGTTCGGCAGTGCTTCCACTACCTGTCCTTCGACTTCAATCACACCGTCTTTAGCCATGAGCCTCGTTCCGTTCCTTGGCGATTACTATGCGTGCCCGAAGACACACCAACTTGCAAGAATACACGAAAGCGGGAATCAAGACACGTTCGGCGTGTCGCGATTCCCGCTTTCGTTGGAAATATGTTATTCTGCTTGGTTTTTCCTTCAGCCAAGCTCCGCCACGATGGTGGCCTGGATCTCGTCGACGGCGCCGACGCCATTGAACGTCTTGAGCAGGCCGCGCTTCTGGTAGATGTCCAGCAGCGGCGCGGTCTCCTTGGCGTACACGTCAAGACGCTTGGCGATGGCTTCAGGGGTGTCGTCGGAGCGGCCTTCGATTTCGGCGCGCTTCTTCATACGCTCCATGAGCACGTCGTGATCTGCATCCAGTGCGACGACCGCGTCAAGCGGGGTGTCCAGCTCGCCCAGGATGGCGTCGAGAGCCTCGACCTGGGAGGCGTTGCGCGGATAGCCATCGAGAATCCAGCCGTTCTTGGCGTCGTCCATGGCCAGACGGTCCTTGACGATCTTGTTGGTCAGCTCGTCCGGCACAAGCTCGCCCTTGTCGATGTACTTGAGCGCTTCGACGCCGAGCTCGGTCTTGTTCTTGATGTTGTAGCGGAAGATATCGCCGGTGGAGATCGCCGGGATTCCGTAGTGCTCGCTCAGCAGAGCGGCCTGGGTGCCCTTGCCTACGCCCTGCGGGCCCATGATCAGCAGTCGCATGTGTTGTTCTCCGTTTCGTTCATTCCCCTCAACGGGGATTTTCGGATGATGGATTACCTAACATAAAAATCGTGATACCGCTCCCGATCAACGGAAACGGCATCACGATTCAAGTGGTTACTTACCTTCCTTGTGGTCGGTGTCCTCGAACAGGAAGCCAGCGTACTGGAACTGTTCGGTCTGGGCCTTGGCCTGGCGCAGGGTGTCGAGGCCGACGCCTGCGATGATCAGGATGGTGGTGCCGCCGAACGGCAGCTTGGTGTTCAGATTCAGCGCCATGATGAGCACCGTCGGGATAAGCGCCACGAACAGCAGGTAGACGGCGCCGACCGTGTTCAGACGGTTCATCACGTAGCTCAGGTAGTTGCTGGTGGCGCTTCCCGCGCGGATGCCCGGAATGAAGCCGCCGTACTGCTTCATGTTGTCGGCGGTCTCGTCCGGGTTGAAGGTGATCTCCGTGTAGAAGAAGCAGAAGAACACGATCATCAGCGCGTACAGTGCGATGTACCACACGGATGTGGTGTTGGCCAGGTTGGAGTTGATCCACTTGACCCAGGACTGGTCGGAATTGCCGAACTGCGCGATCAGCGTCGGCACGGCCAGGATGGAGGATGCGAAAATCGGCGGGATGACGCCGCTCATGTTGATCTTCAGCGGCAGGTAGGTGGAGGAGCCACCGTACATCTTGCGGCCGATCATACGGCGGGTGTACTGCACTGGAATACGACGCTGGGCAAGCTCGACGTAGATGACAAGGATCATGATGACCAGCAGCGTGCCGACGACCGCGGCGAACTTGCCCCAATTGCCATCGGTACCGTTGGTGCCCCAGCCGATCTCCCACAGCTGCGGCAGGAAGCCGGAGCAGATGGACATGAAGATAAGGATGGACATACCCTGGCCGAGGCCCTTGTCGGTGACCAATTCGGCCATCCACATGATGAGGCCGGTGCCGCCGGTCATGATGAGCACCATGACCACGAGATTCCACACGGAACCGTCCGGAACGACCTGGGAGCACTGGTAGTTGAACAGCGCGCCGGAACGTGCGGTCACCAGGATGGTGGTGGACTGCAGCACGGCAAGGCCGATGGTCAGGTAACGGGTGTACTGGGTCAGCTTGGCTTCGCCGGACTGGCCTTCCTTGTGCAGTGCCTCGAAACGAGGGATGACCACACGCAGCAGCTGGATGACGATCGATGCGGTGATGTACGGCATGACGCCCAATGCGAAAATCGACAGCTGCAGCATGGCGCCGCCGGAGAAGAGGTTCACCAGACCGATAAAGTTCTCAGAAGCGTTGTTCATCTTGCCGACGCACTGCTGGACGACGGTGTAATCGACGCCAGGGGTCGGGATGAATGAACCGATACGATAAATGATGATGATACCAAGGGTGAAGAGGATTTTATTCCTCAATTCCTTGGTCTTCAAGGCCTGGATTAACGTCCTCACCTGGGGTTCCTTCCATCGTCGTGCGCACCTGCGCACACGTGCAAAAACAGACTCTAACGCTCGAGTCTAGCGTACGGCGTCTACCGATATGGCGTTTTCGTCATTATTCGTCTGTTTTTTTGTTTTTCCATGCATGATTGCATTTTGACTGCAAACGAATGAGGCTTCCCCCGCCCTAAAGCGGGGGAAGCCTCATGTCTGAGCTTCAGTCAGCTATATTCCGTTGGAATCAGTCCTCGGAAATGGAGCCGCCAGCAGCCTCGATCTTGGACTTGGCGGAAGCGGAAGCCTTGACACCCTTGAGAGTGTAGGCAGCCGAAACCTCGCCGTCGCCCAGGACCTTGACCGGGAAGCCGTTGCGGACGGCACCCTTGGCAACCAGATCAGCCACGGTGATCTCGCCGCCCTGCGGGAACAGTTCCGCAAGAACAGCCACGTTGACGACCTGGTATTCCTTCTTGAACGGGTTCTTGAAGCCACGCAGCTTCGGAAGGCGCATGTACAGCGGCAGCTGGCCACCTTCGAAGCCCGGACGAACCTGATAGCGCTTCTTGGTGCCCTTGTCGCCACGGCCCGAGGTCTTACCCTTGGAGCCTTCACCACGGCCAACGCGGATACGATCCTTGTTGGCACCCGGAGCCGGCTTCAGGTCATGCATCTGCAGAATGTCTGCCATAATCAGTCAGCCTCCTCGACGGTGATCAGGTGACGGAGGACCTGCAGCTGGCCACGAAGGGCCGGAGTGTCCTCACGAGTCACGGTCTTGCCGATCTTGTTCAGGCCCAGAGTCTGAGCCGCAGCACGCTGCTTCGGAGTGGAATTCACCAGACCGTGGTGCAGCTTGATGTTCAGGTTAGTCATCACTCACCGTCCTTCTGAGCAGCCTTGGCCTGAGCCTCTTCACGAGCCTTGCGGGCCTCGGCGATGCCTTCGGCGCGAGCACGCAGCAGCGCGTCCGGAGCCACCTCTTCGAGAGACATGCCACGACGTGCGGCAATCTCTTCCGGCTCTTCGAGCTTCTTGAGGGCGTCGACGGTTGCGCGCACCACGTTGACGGCGGTGGCGGAGCCCATCGACTTGGTCAGGACGTCGGTGATGCCAGCGCATTCCATGACGGCGCGGACTGCACCGCCGGCGATAACGCCGGTACCCGGAGCAGCCGGGCGCAGCAGCACGGTGCCAGCGGCATCGTGGCCAATCACCGGGTGGGTGACGGTACCCTTGATGCGCGGCACAGTGAACATGTGCTTCTTGGCATCCAGCTGGCCCTTGGCGATTGCAGCCGGGACCTCACGGGACTTGCCGTAGCCGACACCGACGGTGCCCTTGCCATCGCCGACCACCACGAGGGCGGCGAAGCTGAACGTACGACCACCCTTGTGGGTCTTGGACACACGGTTGATGGTCACCACGCGATCGAGCATCTCGTTCTCGTGAGATTCCTCACGACGGTTGCGACGCTCGCCACGACGACCCTCACCGCGCTGGCCACGACGGGACTTGCGGTCCTCGTTGTTGGACTCAGCGGCAGCCTGAGTGTTCTGAGTTTCTTCAGCCACTTGGGTTTCCTTTTCGTTGTCGCTCACAGTGCCAGACCTCCCTCGCGGGCGCCTTCAGCGACAGCTGCGACGCGGCCATGATACTTGTTGCCGCCACGATCGAACACGACCGCGGTGATGCCAGCGTCCTGAGCCTTCTTGGCGATCAGTTCGCCGACCTTCTTGGCGGCTTCGGTCTTGGTGCCCTCGAAACCAGCGAAATCGCTGGTCAGAGTGGATTCGCTCACCAGAGTGACGCCCTTGGTGTCATCGATGATCTGGGCAACCATGTGACGGTTGGAACGGGTAACCACCAGACGCGGAAGCTCCGGGGTACCGCTGATGTGCTTGCGCAGACGAGCGTGACGGCGCTTAAGCGCGACCTTCTTGCCCTTACCGAGAATCTGGACGCTCATTACTTACCAGCCTTTCCAGCCTTGCGCAGAATGTGCTCATCCGCGTACTTGATGCCCTTGCCCTTGTAGGGTTCCGGAGCACGAAGCTTACGAATGTTAGCGGCGCACTGGCCAACAGCCTGCTTGTCGATGCCCTTGACGATCACCTGGTTCGGGTTCGGCAGTTCGAATTCGATGCCTGCCGGCGGCTCGACGGTGATGGTGTGGGAATAGCCGAGGGAGAACTCAATGCCCTTGCCCTTCATCTGGGCGCGGTAACCGGTACCGACGATCTCCAGAGTCTTGGCATAACCCTCGTGCACGCCCTTGACCATGCCCGCCACGATGGAGCGAGCCAGGCCGTGCTTTGCACGGGTCGGACGCAGGTCATCAGCCGGGGTGAGGACAACTTCGTTGCCTTCGACCACTGCGGTGATGCCTTCAGGAATCTCGTAGGAGTCAGTGCCCTTAGCGCCCTTGGCGGTAAAGGACTGACCGTCGATCTTGACTTCCACGCCAGCCGGAATGGTGACGGGGAGCTTACCAATATGCGATGCCATGTTTCAGCTCTCCTTTCTCACCAAACGAAAGCGACGATCTCGCCGCCGATGCCTCGGTCGAGGCATTCCTTCTGGGTCAGCAGTCCCGAGCTAGTCGAGATGATTGCGATGCCAAGGCCACCGAGCGGCATCGGCAGAGCATCGGACTTTGCGTAACGACGCAGGCCCGGCTTGGAGATGCGCTTGATGCCCTGGATGGAACGCTCGCCGTTCGGACCGTACTTGAGGGTGACCTCAAGAGTCTGGCCAACCTTGGCTTCCTTGGCGGTGAAGTCCTTGATGTAGCCTTCACGCTTCAGAATCTCAGCGATGTTCGCCTTGAACTTGGAGTACGGCATATCCACGGTCTCGTGCTTTGCCGCGCTCGCATTACGCAGACGCGTAAGCATGTCTGCGATCGGATCTGTCATTGTCATTTGGGCTAACGCCCTTTCTCGCCATGGTTTCCGCCGCCCTCACGCCTTAGAGGCGATCGGGCCGCGGACCTTCAGCGTCGATATTTACCAACTGGACTTCGTAACGCCGGGCAGCTCGCCGCGGTGGGCCTTCTCACGAAGGCAGATGCGGCAGAGGCCGAACTTGCGGTAGACGGAGTGAGGACGACCGCAGACCTGGCAACGCGTATAGGCGCGCACCTTGAACTTCGGCTTAGCGGCCGCCTTGTTCTTAAGAGCGGTTTTTGCCATATCAGTTCTCCTTGAAGGGGAAGCCGAGGTGCTTCAGGAGCACGCGAGCTTCCTTGTCGTCCTTGGTGCTGGTCACCACGGTGATGTCCATACCACGCTGGTGATCGATCGAATCCGGATCGATCTCGTGGAACATGGACTGCTCGGTGAGGCCAAAGTTGTAGTTGCCCTGACCATCGAACTGGTCGCCGTTGATGCCGCGGAAATCACGGATACGCGGCAGAGCCATGGTCAGAAGGCGATCCAGGAACTCCCACATGCGCTCGCCACGCAGGGTGACGTAGGCGCCGATGGCCTGGCCCTCACGCAGATGGAACTGCGCGACAGACTTCTTGGCCTTGGTGATCTTCGGCTTCTGGCCGGTGATCAGAGTGAGGTCCTTGACAGCGCCTTCGATGAGCTTGGAGTCGCGAGCTGCGGCGCCAACGCCCATGGAGACGACGACCTTCTGGACGCGAGCGACCTGCATCGGGTTGGAGTAGTGGAATTCCTTCTCCAGCTCCGGCACGATCTGCTCGTTGTACTTCTGCTTCAAGCGCGGAGTTGCCGGCGCTTCGACAGTGGTATCGGTCATGCCAGCTCCTTTCCGGACTTCTTGGCGACACGCACGCGCACGGTCTTCACCTTGCCGTCACGAGCCTCTTCCTTTTCGACGATGCGCACGCGGGTGGGCTGCTTGGTCTCCGGATCGATGACCATCACGTTGGAGCGATGAATCGGAGCCTCGACAGCCACGATGCCGGCCTGCTGGCCCTGCTGCGTGGCGCGGACGTGCTTCTTGACGATCTGCACGCCCTCGACGATCAGACGATCGTCCTTGAGCACCTGCTTGACGGTGCCTTCCTTGCCGCGATCCTTGCCGCGGATGACCTTGACCAGGTCGCCGCTCTTAATCTTGGCTGCCATGTCAGATCACCTCCGGGGCGAGGGACACGATCTTCATGAAGCGCTTGTCGCGCAGTTCACGACCGACCGGTCCGAAGATACGAGTGCCCTTCGGTTCACGGCCAGAGCCGAGAATGACGGCGGCGTTCTCGTCGAACTTGATGTAGGAGCCGTCGACACGACGGTGTTCCTTGACAGTGCGGACGACGACAGCCTTGACGACGTCGCCCTTCTTGACCGACCCGCCAGGGATGGCGTCCTTGACGGAGGCGACGATCACGTCACCGATGCCGGCATAGCGTCGCTTCGATCCGCCGAGCACTCGGATGGCGAGGAGTTCCTTCGCACCCGTGTTGTCGGCGACATGAAGCCGCGTTTCCTGCTGAATCATTGATTCTCCTTAGCCGAGCTGGTTCTCCCCAAGCACCCCGCCTGCCTGCTAGAAGCAGGCGGGGTGACTCACGGAGCCTTGCCGAACTTATTTACTTAGCGCGCTCGATAATGCTATCGAGACGCCAACGCTTGGTCTTGCTCAGGGGCCGAGTCTCCATAATACTCACGAGGTCGCCAATGTGAGCCTCGTTGTGTTCATCATGGACCTTGACCGTACGAGTGGAGCGCACAACCTTGCCGTAAAGCGGGTGGGTCGAACGCTGCTCGAGCTCGACGGAAATCGTCTTGTCCATCTTATCGGACACGACGTAACCGCGACGAACCTTGCGGAAGTTACGCTCTTCAGCCATTACTTCTCCTCAACTTTCGTTTCGGTCGCCTCGGGGGCCTGGCTGATGCCGAGCTCACGCTCGCGCAGGATGGTGTACATCCTGGCGATGTCGTGCTTGACCGCCTTGAGGCGGGCGGTGTTTTCGAGCTGACCGGTCGCGGACTGGAAGCGCAGGTTGAACAGCTCTTCCTTGGACTTCTTGAGGAAGCCCTCGATCTCCTCGTTGGTCTTCTCGTTGAGATTCTTCATGGTGTAGTCTGCAGTTCCGACTGCCATCAGATGTCACCGCCTTCACGAGCAATAACACGGCACTTCATGGGGAGTTTGTCGATTGCGCGGCGCAGAGCCTCACGAGCGACATCCTCGGACACGCCACCGATCTCGAACATAACGCGACCCGGGTGGACGTTGGCGATCCAGAATTCCGGAGTACCCTTACCGGAACCCATTCGGGTGCCGAGCGGCTTCTTGGTCAGCGGACGATCCGGGAAGATCGTGATCCACACGCGGCCACCACGCTTGATGTAGCGGGTCATGGCGATACGAGCGGCCTCGATCTGGCGGTTGGTCACATAAGCCGGAGCCAGAGCCTGGATACCGAAATCGCCGAAAGCGATCTCGTTGCCGCCCTTGGACATGCCACGGCGGACCGGACGGTGCTGCTTACGATACTTGGTTCTCTTTGGGATAAGCATTCTCAGCTCACTCCTTCGTTTCCGTTGCGGCAGGTGCCTCAGCAGCGGCCGGAGCCTCTGCTGCTGCGTTCTGCTGCGGAGCAGCGTTGCGCTGGCCGCGACGCGGACGACGATCGCCGCGACGACCCTGGCGGTTGTTGCTCTGCTGTGCCTGCTGCTCTTCGAACTCACGCTCGGTCATATCGCCCTTGTAGATCCAGACCTTCACGCCGATACGGCCGTAAGTGGTCTTGGCCTCGAAGAAGCCGTAATCAATGAGGGCACGCAGGGTCTGCAGCGGAACGCGACCCTCGCGATAGAACTCGGAACGGCTCATTTCGGCGCCACCAAGGCGGCCGGAGAGCTTGATACGGATACCCTTGGCGCCTGCACGCATGGCATCCTGCTGGGCCTTACGCATCGCGCGACGGAAGGTCACGCGGTTGGTGAGCTGCTCAGCGATGCCCTGTGCGACGAGCTGGGCGTCCAGTGCGGCGTTCTTCACTTCGAAGATGTTGAGCTGGACCTGCTTGCCGGTGAGCTTCTCGAGCTTGGCGCGAACGCGCTCAGCCTCAGCGCCACGACGGCCGATGACGATGCCCGGACGAGCGGTGTGGATGTCCACACGCACGCGGTCGCGGGTACGCTCGATGACGATACGGGACACGCCCGCACGCTCGAGGTCCTTGCTCATGGCCTTGCGGATGGCGTCATCTTCGAGAACGAAGTCGCGGTAGCGTTCGCCAACCTTGTTGGAATCGGAGAACCACTTGGAACGATGGTTCTCAGTGATTCCCAGGCGGTAGCCAAACGGATTGATCTTCTGACCCATCTTTAGCGGTTTCCTTCCTTGTTAGCGACGACGACCGTGATGTGGCTGGTGCGCTTGTTGATACGAGCGGCACGGCCCTGTGCACGGGCGCGGAAACGCTTGAGCGTCACGCCTTCGTCCACATAGGTCTCCTTCACGACCAGGTCGTTCTCGCGGAACGGCTCGCCGGCCTTGTCGGCCTTCACACGAGCGTTCGCGATGGCGCTCTCCAGGACCTTACGCACCGGGAGGGATGCGTCCTGCGGAGCGAACTTCAGAATGGTGATGGCTTCGGTCGCCTTCTTGCCTCGGATGAGGTCGACCATACGGCGAGCCTTGCGCGGCGTCACGCGGACGTGACGAGCGATTGCTTTAGCTTCCATGTGTCCTTACTCTCCTTTAGCGGCGTGCCTTCTTGTCGTCCTTCACATGACCCTTGAAGGTCTTGGTCGGGGCGAACTCACCGAGCTTGTGGCCAACCATGGATTCGGTGACGAACACCGGAACATGCTTGCGGCCATCGTGAACGGCGAAGGTGTGTCCGATGAAATCAGGGGTGATCATCGAACGACGGGACCACGTCTTGATGACGTTGTGCGTACCCTTCTCGTTCTGCTCGTCGACTTTCTTCTGCAGGTGGGCGTCGACGAAGGGGCCCTTCTTGATGCTACGAGTCATCTACTCGACACTCCCTTACTTACGGTTCTTACCATTCGGGCGACGACGAACAATCATCTTGTTCGAAGCCTTCTTCGGACGGCGGGTACGAACCTCGCCCTTGCCCCACGGAGAAACCGGCGGCTTGCCACCGCGGGTACGACCGCCGTGCGGGTGATCGACAGGGTTCATGGACTCACCACGGGTGATCGGGCGCTTGCCCATCCAACGAGCGCGGCCTGCCTTGCCAAGCTGGATGTTGGCGTGGTCGGAGTTGCCGACCTCACCAACGGTCGCGCGGCAGCGAGCGTCCACGTTGCGGATTTCGCCGGACGGCATACGCAGCTGAGCGTAGGCGCCATCCTTGGCGACGAGCTGCACGGCAGCACCGGCGGAGCGGGCGATCTTGGCGCCACCCAGCGGGCGGAGCTCAATCGCGTGCACCACGGTACCGGTCGGGATGTTGCGCAGCGGCAGGTTGTTGCCCGGCTTGATATCAGCCTGAGCGCCGGTCTCGATGACGTCGCCCTGCTTGATGCCTTCCGGAGCGATGATGTAACGCTTCTCACCGTCTGCGTAGTGCAGCAGTGCGATGCGGGCGGAACGGTTTGGGTCGTACTCGATGTGAGCGACCTTGGCCGGCACGCCGTCCTTGTCCCAACGCTTGAAGTCGATGAGACGGTACTGGCGCTTGTGACCGCCGCCGCGATGACGGGAGGTCATACGGCCGTAGGAGTTACGACCGCCAGTCTTGCTGAGCTTGCGAACCAGCGACTTCTCAGGCGTGGAGCGCGTAAGCTCGGAGAAGTCCGAGACGGACGCGTTACGGCGGCCTGCAGTCGTCGGCTTATAAACGCGGATAGCCATAATCTAGTTCTTCCTTTAACTTTTCTCGGCTAGCCTTCAGTTACCGAAGATGTCGATCGTCTGGCCCTCGGCGACGGTCACGATGGCGCGCTTCTGATTGACGCGCTGGCCGAAACCGTTGCGGGTGCGCTGGCGCTTGCCGGCGCGGTTGAGGGTGTTGACGTTCGTCACCTTGACATTGAAGATCTCTTCGATTGCCTGCTTGATCTGAACCTTGTTCGCGTTCGGGGCCACCACGAAGGTGTACTGACCGCGATCGGACAGAGCGTAGCTCTTCTCAGAAACGACAGGCTTGAGGATGATGTCGTGTGCGGGCTTGTGAATAGCGACCATGAAAATCAGGCCTCCTTTGCAGCCGGCTCAGCCTTCGCAGCGAGGAAAGCATCAAAGCCTTCCTTGGAGAAGACCACGTACTGAGCGGTGACCACATCGTACGTGTTGAGCTGATCGGCGAAGATCGGGTGAACGGTCGGGATGTTACGAACGGAAAGCCATTCGTTCACATTCTCGCGAGAGAGCACCACGGTGGTGAACTTGTTCTCGGTCACCGGGGTAAGAGCGGCAACGGCGGCCTTGGTGGACGGGGCTTCGGAAACACCGAAGTCCACGACTGCCACGTGACCGGCATTGGCACGATCGGAAAGCACGTACTTGAGAGCAGCGGCCTTCATCTTCTTCGGGGTGCGCTGGGAGTAGTCACGCGGCTGCGGACCGAACACGGTGCCGCCGTGGTACCACTGCGGTGCACGGATGGAGCCCTGACGAGCACGACCGGTGCCCTTCTGCTTCCACGGCTTGCGGCCACCGCCGGAAACCATGCCACGAGTCTTGGTGGCGTGGGTGCCTTGGCGAGCAGCGGCGAGCTGGGCGATGACGACCTGGTGGATCAGCGGGATGCGGGACTGAACTTCTTCAGCGGAGAAGCCGAAGATCTCAGCCGGGGCATCGACGGTGCCGGTGGCCTTGCCCTGGTTATCGGTGACGTTCAGAGTAACGTTTGCCATGATTTATCAGGCTCCCTTCACTGCCGAACGGACGAGAACGATGCTGCCCTTCGGGCCCGGAATGGCGCCCTTGATAGCCAGCACGCCGTTCTCAACATCCGACGAAACGATGGTGAGGTTCAGCGCGGTGTTGGTCACATGACCCATGCGGCCAGCCATGCGCTTGCCCTTGAGGATGCGGCTCGGGGTGGCGCATGCGCCAACAGAGCCAGGACGACGCTCGTTCTTGTGAGAGCCGTGGGTACGACGATAGGACTTGAAGCCCCAACGCTTGATGGTGCCTGCGAAGCCCTTGCCCTTGGTGGTACCGGTCACGTCGACCAGGGTGCCTTCCGGGAACAGCTCAGCGGTCAGCTCCTGACCCGGCTCGAACTCTTCGGCGTTATCGGTGCGGACCTCAGCGAGGTGACGACGCGGGGTGACGCCAGCCTTGGCGAAGTGGCCGGCGAGCGGCTTGGTCACCTTGGTCGGGTCAACCTGGCCGTAGCCAAGCTGAACAGCCTTGTAGCCGTCGGACTCTTCGGACTTGACAGCGGTCACCACGTTGGTGGACACGTCAACGAGGGTCACAGGAACGAAGAAACCGTTCTCGTCCCAGACCTGAGACATACCGAGCTTCTTGCCCAGCAGTGCGGTGCGATTAGACATAATGGTTCCCTCCTCCCTTACAGCTTGATCTCGATGTTCACGTCTGCGGGCAAATCAATGTGCATGAGGGAGTCCACGGCCTTCGGGGTCGGGTCCACAATGTCGATGAGACGCTTATGAGTGCGCATCTCGAAATGCTCGCGAGAATCCTTGTACTTGTGAGGAGAACGGATAACGACGAACACGTTCTTCTCGGTCGGGAGCGGAACCGGGCCAACCACAGTTGCGCCCGCGTTCGTCACCGTTTCGACGATCTTCTTCGCCGATTGGTCGATGACCTCATGGTCATAGGACTTAAGCCTGATGCGGATTTTCTGTCCCGCCATTGCCTTCCGCCCTTTCTAGCGATTCGTTATTTACTGTTTACCAGCCTGCTTCCAAGGGCACCGGCGCAGAAGACCCCCGGAACCGTGGAAGTTCCGTGGCCATACCACATCAGTGCGCAGCCATGCAGCTTCTCACCGGAGTGAGCCGCTGTGCCACGCTCGCTTTTTGAATTACAATTTGCGAGCCCTAAAATCAGGCAACTTCTTTATTTAAGCATCAGGGGTAGTCTTAAGAAATCCTCGCGTGTCGCAGTCTCAAGTCCCGTTTTTCAAGTCCTTGAAAACGAATGCGATGCACATTGCTGATCGTCGGTTGCGATCATGATGCAGCATCATCCGAAAATGCTTTTCTATATATAAAAACGAGGAATTCGATTGAACAAATCCAACCGAATTCCTCGTTATCGATAGCGTCTATCGATGTAACGCAAGTACCCTATATATAAATCAATATCGATGACCTATATATGCGAGGTGACTCATGCGCGCTCGGAAGCCTCTTCCGTGGCGGCCTCACCCTGACGCTGGACGCGCAGCTTGTGGCCTTCCGCCTGGCTGACGCCGTAGTAGGCCGCGATGGCGATGTCCTTCATATCCTCGATCTGCGGGATACGCGGGTTCGCCGGCGCGCACTGATCCTCATAGGCACGCATGCCGATCTGGTCGATGATGGACCAATAGTAGTCCTCATCCACACCGCACTCCTGGAAGCTCTTGTTCATACCGAGCTTGTTGTCACGGTAATCCTCAACAGCCTTGGCCAGGTTCTCGACGCCCTCTTCCGGAGTCTTACCCGGGTTCACGCCAAGGTTCTTGGCGATCTCCTGATAGCGTTCCGGAGCGACGTACTTGTTGTACTTCGGCCAGCTGGTCGGCTCCTCCGGCACGGAACCGTTGTAACGGATCACGTACGGCAGAAGGATGGAGTTGGTACGACCGTGGGCAACGTGGCACAGTGCACCAATGGTGTGGGCCATGCCGTGGCACATGCCGAGGAAGGCGGAGCCGAAAGCCATGCCAGCCATGGTGGCGGCATTATGCATCTTCTCCTGGGCACGGGTCTTCTCCTCACCCGGCTCGCCATTGACGGACTCAGCGAGGTTGTCCCAAACCAGCTTGGCAGCGTGCAGTGCCATACCATCGGTGAAGTCGTTGGCATACACGGACACATAAGCCTCAAAAGCGTGGGTCAGAGCATCGAAACCAGCATCGGAAGCCAGCTTGCGCGGCTGAGTACGTGCCAGCACCGGATCGACGATGGCGACGGACGGGGTCAGCGCGTAATCGGTGATCGGGTACTTATAGCCGGTCTTGTGGTCGGTGATCACAGCGAACGGCGTGACTTCGGAACCGGTGCCGGAAGAAGTCGGGATGCAGACCAGCTTGGCCTTCTTGCCCAGCGGCGGAATCTTGAACGCGCGCTTACGGATATCGAAGAACTTCTCACGCACATCGGAGAAGGAGATTTCCGGGTGCTCGTACAGCAGCCACATGATCTTGGACGCATCCATCGGGGAACCACCGCCGACGGCGATGATGGTATCCGGCTCGAACTCCTCGCGCATCATGGTGGCGCCACGTTCGACGGTCTCCACGCTCGGCTCCGGCTCGACATAATCGATGATACGGAAGGTCACGCGGTTGGAACGTGCACGCAGCTGATCGATGATCTTGTCAACGATGCCGAGCTGCTCCATGACCTTATCGCACACGATGACGGCCTTTTCGATGCCGTACATGTCGCGCAGGTACTTGATGGCGTTCGGCTCGAAGTAGGTCTTGGCCGGAATCTTGAACCACTGCATGTTGTTGTTCCTCCGAGCGATGCGCTTGATGTTGAGAAGGTTGACTGCCTGGACGTTGCCGGACACGGAGTTGCCGCCGTAGGAGCCGCAGCCCAGGGTCAGGGACGGGGCGATGGCGTTGTAGATGTCGCCCACGCCGCCGAGGGAGCTCGGGGAGTTCCAGATGATACGGCAGGCGTGCATGCGCTGGCCGTACTCGCGGACCAGAGCCTGATCGTTGGTATGGATGGCTGCGGTGTGGCCTGCACCATGCTTGAGCATGGCTTCGCACATCTCGAAGGCCTGTTCCTTGTTGTCGGACTTCAGCACGGCCTGGACCGGAGCAAGCTTCTCCATGGTCAGCGGCTCGTTCTCGCCGACTTCCTTGCACTCAGCGGCAAGGATGGTGGCGTCTTCCGGAATCTCAAAGCCTGCGGCCTTAGCGATGTACTGCGGGGACTTGCCCGGCACCACAGAGTTGAGCTTCGGGGTCTGGCCGGAGTATGCGGTGCAGCCGAACATGTACTGCTCGAGCTTGGCCTTCTCTTCGTCGTTCACGAAGTAGGCCTTGCGACGCTTGAGTTCCTTGATCAGCGGAGCGTAGACTTCCTTGTCGGCGATGATGGCCTGCTCGGTGGCGCAGATCATGCCGTAATCGAAGTGCTTGGAGAGCACCAGATCGTTGGCGGCGCGCACGATGTCAACGTTCTTGTCGACATATGCCGGAGCGTTGCCAGCGCCGACGCCGAGGGCCGGCTTGCCGGAGGAGTATGCGGCCTTGACCATGCCCGGACCACCGGTGGCGAGGATGGTGGCGATACCGTCATGCTTCATCAGGGCGCCGGTGGCTTCGATGGACGGGTGCTCGATCCACTGGATACAGTTCTCGGGAGCGCCTGCCTCGATGGCCGCGTCACGCACGATCTTGGCGGCTTCTACGGAGCACTTCTGCGCGCCCGGGTGGAAGCCGAAGATGATCGGGCAGCGGGTCTTCAGTGCGATCAGCGACTTGAAGATGGCGGTGGAGGTCGGGTTGGTGACCGGGGTCACGCCGGCGACGACGCCAACCGGCTCGGCGATTTCGTCGATGCCCAGCACGTCGTCCTCGCGGATGATGCCGACGGTCTTCTGTCCGGCCAGGTAGTTGGTGACATGCTCGCAGGCGAAGATGTTCTTGGTGGCCTTGTCTTCCACCAGACCACGGTGGGTCTCCTCGACGGCCATCTTGGCGAGCACCAAGTGCTTGTTCAGCGCTGCGACGGAAGCCTTGGCGACGATACGGTCAACCTGCTTCTGATCGAGCTTCTCGAATTCATCAAGGGCCTTCAGGCCCTTCTTGACCAGAGCGTCGACCTCAGCCTCGGCTGCGGCGAGCTTCTCTTCCGGAGTCGGCTTGGTCGGCTCTTCCTTCTTTGCGTCTGCCACTTGAAGTCCTCCTCGATTCTTTGGGGGTTTGCAAAGTAGTTTCCCGTTATTCCACCCACCTCGAAGCGGATGGACGCGTTGCTGGTCTTTTGTGACCCAGGACACACTTTAGTGAGTATGCAATATGATTTTCCACTGCGTCGTGTCGCAAGAGAAATGTTATATTCTGTTCATTTAATGTTTAGATTGCGTTCTTTTGTGAAGAGAAAAAGCTTTAAAAACATCATTTTGAGCGTTTTTGTTGCTTTTTATCATAAATCACACACACTTTCTCAAGTCTCACCTCCTCATCTTTTATAAAAGTATTTTCTATATGATATCAATCATATCAAACTTTTACAAAGTTTATTTACTTATCTTGTCCGTCCAATGTATTTTTTCCGCCAGCCAGTAGGAGTTTCGCCCGTTTCTTCAAAGAAGCGACGATTGAAATTCGAAGCGTTTCCATATCCGCAAGCACGACGAATCGACGCGACGCTTTGATTCGTGGTCGTCAGCAATCTGCACGCATGCCCGATACGCAATCGTCGAACAAAATCCGAAAACCTTATTCCTGCGGCCCTTTTGAACAGACGAGAGAAAGCCGACACACTCATTCCAGCCTGACGAGCGGCCAAATCCAGGCTAATTTCACCGCTCAGATGCGAGGAAATGTACTCAATGGCATCGTTGACCACACTTTCCGCACCGCTGCATACAGCCGGATCGTATCCGGACGCAACCACTGTATAGGATTCATCTGCTGAGGCATGCGCGAACACATCCAACACACGAATCAGATCACTAACACGGCAAGCAAGACTATGTTCCTCCATGCTTTCCAGAATCGAACCGGCCTGACGAGCGGATTCACCGCTCAGCACCAACGCCTGCCCCGCACGCCTCAACACCATTGCAAAACCAGACGTTTCCGGAAATCCAGACATCAGCAGACGTATGGTTTCCGGACGCACATGGCACACCACATCACGCTGACGAAGCCGCTCCCCCGGAGCGATGTCGGACACCCAATTATGCGGAAGATTCGAACCAATCAGCGCAACCTGCCCGGCCTCATACGGAACAACGGCATTGCCCGCCATCATCAATCCGGTACCTTCCCGAATCAGATGAATTTCAATATGAGGATGATGATGCCATTTCGCCAACGAGCTTGGGTAGCCATGCTTCACCCAACGCACCGAAGCCTGCGCGTCCGGCACAATGATCTCCAATACGCCGGAATCGTTCGAACTTCCACCTTTCGGCACGAATCCACCAAAAGAGGTCTGAGCCAAAGCCGCCTTCCCATGCCGATTATCGTTGACTTGTACAACAGCACCCATGGCCTAGACCCCTTTCGTCGTTCCGTAACGCGCGTAACGTCAGTCGTTATTCACGGTAATCTGCAGCTTAATATCTCCAGGACGCCCCTCGGCCATGCGATCGAACGCCGCCTTGGCATCCTCCATCGCATAGGTGTCGGTGATGAATGGCTTCAGATTCAGTTTACCGTTAGCCACGAGGTCAATGGCCTTCTGATACACATTGGCATAACGGAAGATATTTTCGATGCGCACCTCGGTAGCCTGCAGTTCCGTAATGTCGATAGCCACCGGACTGACCGGAATGCCAACGATAACGGCAGCGCCACCGGGAGCAATCAGCTTCCAGAATGTCTCGTATGACTTCGGCGAGCCCGAGCACTCGAAAGCCACATCAGCACCCCAACCCCCCGTTTCCTCACGGACGCGCTCCACCAGATCCTCTTTGGTGAGATCCACCGGAATAATACCTGGAATCTGAGCCGCAATCGCCAGTTTGATTGCCGACACATCAGAAATCAGCACCTTGGAAGCACCACCTGCCAACGCGCACGACGCGGTCAGCATGCCGACCGTGCCCGATCCGGTGACCACGCAGACATCGCCCGGCTTGATACGAGCCTTGGTGGCGGACCACATGCCCACAGCCAACGGTTCAAGCAGCGCACCCTCACCGAAGCTCACATTGTCGGGCAGCTTGTAGGTGAACGCCGCAGGATGGTTCACCGTTTCGCACAGGCAGCCATCAATCGGCGGAGTGGCAAAGAAACGCACCGCAGGATCGACGTTATACATGCCCAGTTTGCTGGCACGCGAACTCATATCCGGAATGCCGGGCTCCATGGCCACACGATCGCCCACCTTGAAGCCTTCGACGCCAGGACCGACCTCAACCACCGTGCCGGAAGCCTCATGACCGAGAATCATCGGCTGCTCCACCACATATTTGCCCACGCGACCATGAGTGTAATAGTGCAGGTCGGAACCGCACACACCAACGGTATGCGGCGCGATCTTCAGCTCGCCTAGACCAGGTGCGGGGACGTCAGGCACCTCACGCACATTGATGACGCCCTGCTCTTCGAGAACGACTGCCTTCATGATTATTCTCCTTTGTGGATAATGATGTTTTTTGAGAAAAATGATGATCGAGCAATTGATATTCAATTGCGATTAGTTACGCTCGATCGCGGCAATGCGATGGCCGCGATCGTCAAATCCGGGTTGATGAGGATGAATGCCGAACGTGACCAACGATCCGATCGCATAGCAGATCGCATACGTCCAGCACACGCCGCCGAATCCGATAGTGGAAACCAGCACCGTCGCAATCAGCGGACCGAAAAACGTAGCCAGGCCGGAAGCGAAATTATGCGCGGAAATCGCAGCACCCTTATGTTCCAACGCCAACGCGGGAAACACGGCTCCCATAGGAACGAAAGCGGAAATTCCCAATCCAAGAACAACCGCATCAGCACACATAAGTACCATATTCGCCCCGAAAAACTGCGGAATGTAATACATGCCCAGCGTGCCGATCACACAGAACCAGCAGCCAAACCAGCGCATTTGCCGCATCCAACCATGCGAATCGCCCATACGACCCCAGAACACATTGCCGAAAATGGTGACCATAAACTGGAATCCCCAAATCTGACTCCATTGCGAAACCTTAAACCAAGCGCCGCCGCCATTGTTGGTAGTGGCCAAGTAGAGTGGCATGATGACGGGAAAGCCATACAACGTCAGATTGCAGATCACACGCACCACCGCAGCCAAAGCGATTTGGCGATTATGCACCAGAATGGTGACTCCTCGACTAAGCTCGCGCAGCTTGTCTGCATTGCTCATGGAAGAGGTGCCAGAACCCTTGCTTTTCGGCACCATCAGCAGGCAAATCAGCAGTCCAGCTATAGAAAACGGCAACGAAAGCCACAGCGAATAGTACTCGCCCACCATCGGAATGGTGAAACTCGGCAAATATGCGCCAAACACGCCGATGCCGAACGAGTAGGCGGCCCAAAACCACCCCATGGCCGACGCGAGCTTGGCAGGATCGATGGTTTGCGCCATCAACACCACGAACGAGTAGATGAACAGCGGGTAACCAACACCCCGCAACGCATACACGCCTAACATCAGCGGATAGACGCCGCTCGGCAGCGCCACACCAACGAACAGCAGGTGCAAAACGACCCAGGCGCTCGCGCCGATAAGCATGATGCGTTTGGCACCGAACATTTCAGCTAGCACACCGGACGCCCAGCCGGCAAGCGCAGCCACCAGCCCGTACATGGTGAACATCAGCGACGATTGCGAAGAGCTGAATCCCTGGTCCACGATGTATTTGGACAAAAAAGTCAATTCAAAGCCATCGCCGGTCATGAACACCGCTATGGCGACCAAGCCGGCCAATAGCGTGCGCGGCAGACCTATCTTCATAACATGTCTCTTTTCTTGGTAGAACGTCGTTGTCACCGTCTCAACTTTTTGTTGATAAATATATTTTCGACGCAGAAAAGTGGCAGAAAATCCTTCATGCACAGCTGTTTTTGATACTTTTTTGCAATACCTGATATCTCAGACCAACACGAGACATAAGGAAAGGACTTTTATGAAGTAATCTTGGAAAAGAAGTTGCGCAGGAAGGATCAACCAGTGAAAGCCCAATCCGCCCTATCAGTCAAAGAAGCCAATCTCAAGGCCATGACCGCGTTCATCTACACTCAAGGTTCAGCCACCAAGCAGATGTTCGAACACGAATTAGGGCTCAGCCTGCCAACCATCACGCAGAATCTGCGCGCCATGGAGGCCGACGGGCTCATCGTCAAAGGCGAGATGCAGCAATCCACCGGTGGACGCAAAGCGCAAATCTACGAATTCGCGGCACACTCCAGCGTGGCTATCGGCGTGCGAATCCAAACCACACGAATCACGGCCATCGCCATTGATCTGAACGGCAAATCCGTGGCCACCAGACAGCGCACACTCCCCTATCGTAACAACGACGCCTACTACCAGCGCATGAACGGCATCATCAACGATTTCGCGCAGGAACTGGCGAAACAAGGCAGCACGGTGCTAGGCGTGGCCTTCTGCATGCAAGGCATCGTATCGGCAGACGGGCAGTTGATCACCTTCGGCAAAATCATGAACAACACCGGCCTGAAACTCAACGAACTCAGCCACGGCCTCAACTATCCGTCGCTGATGATTCACGATTCCGACGCTTCTGCCATGGCGGAACTCTGGTTCGACCACAATCTGAAGGATGCCGTCTGCATCTACCTCGAGCGACGCCCCAGAGGCGCGGTCATCGTAGACGGATCGCTCTACCAAGGGCCCAACCAATGCAATGGCTCAATCGAACATATGACGCTGATTCCAGGAGGCAACACCTGCTACTGCGGACAACAGGGCTGCATGGATACGTATTGCTCGCCGGAAACGCTGATGGAAGACGGCGAAAGCCTGCCCGGCTTCTTCTCGGTGTTGGAACAAGGCGAGCAGGAGCATCGCGAACGATTCTCGCAATGGCTGGATTATGTGGCGCTGGCGGTAACGAATATTCGCTCGGTACTGGCCGGTGACGTGATCATCAGCGGTGAGGCAGCACAATATCTCGATGATGACGATATGGCCGGACTACGCGAACGCGTGGTGGAACATACGCCATTCGGCACCACGGATTTCACCCTGCGCAAGGGAATGGCGCTCGACCATCAAGACATTATCGGCGCGGCTCTGCGTTTTGTGGAGCCGTACGTACGCGAACTATGCGATATGTGACCGCTTTTGCGCACATATTAATCGCATTAGTCGCATCGATTGCATAACAAAAAAGAAGCGTGTTCCGAACCCGTATATAAGGTTCAGCGCACGCTTCTTTGTTTGCTTCCGTCTGTTTCGCCTGTTGTATTTGTTTTCAACGATTATTTGACAGCAATCATCTAACGATAGTTATTTGACAATTTGACAGAATTCAATGGTTTCGCCGTTCGGTCCGTACACGTTGAAGTAGCGGATGCCATGCTCCCAGAAGCTGTCGATATGCTGGATTTCGTTATCTTTGAAATTCAGCCCGAGTTCCTTCGCGTTTTCGAATGCGGCTTCGATGTCGGGAGTGTCGAATGCCCAATGATTGATGGCACCAGTGGTCAGCGGAGCCGGATCACCCTCCCACGTTTCGATGGTCAGATGGCCGTAACGCAGGAATGCGCAACGATTTTCGCCGTTATGGAACAGTCCGGCCAGTTCGAAACCAAGCTTCTTCGTATAGAATTCGATGGTTTCGTCGAGATCCTTCGCCGGCATGCCGGAATGCTGCAGATCGGTAGTGAATTCAGACATTGCTTTCGTCATAAAATTACCTCCTGATAACGATGAATACGATTGATTTTTCCCTTTTGTGATTAGGATATGCGCTATGCGGCGATGTCGGCGGCGCATTTGCCGTCATGTCGTGATACTTTTTCGCTAATTCCAAGCTGTTCAGGACGAATAAACAGCGTCCGGCACCGATTTTGACGACAGCCTTGGAAGCGGCGGCGATTTTGCCGTCGAGGAAGTCCTGCACCTGCTCGAGTTCAAGCTCACGGCTGGATCAAACCGGCACGAGCGTCGACAGCCTCGACATAGCAAGTCAACAGATAATTTCAAAGTGTTTAGAATGAGGTTATGAAGAACCCACCTTTGCACCGCTACGCAACCCGACCAGGTCTCTATTTCACCGACGATGGTGGCGCGGACGCCGTTGTCCGCTCAGAAACAGCAGACCAAGTGTGGTTTTGCGTACTTGAACCACTTGACCAACCGAGCGCCTTCTATGCCGACGCCGCACGGCTGTTCAACGAACCCGGACTCACGTTCATCGATCAGGCCAAAAAACAGCGCATCTGCACCAGACGCATTCCCTCGCTCAATCTTCGCGAAACACTGTTCCGCATGGACGGTCCCAACTACGGACTGTGGTACGTGCACGTGCCACAAGCATGGGACGGCATGCAATACGGATACCGCGTCAACGGCCCATGGGATCCAAACCATGGCGTGAGCTTCAATCCATACAAACTGCTGCTCGACCCATACGCCAAAGGCATCGAAGGCAAGATGGAACTCGGCCCGGGCGCCTTCGCCTACGAATGCGAGATCAAAAACGGCAAGGTCGCCGGTTCGCCGTTCGGACCGATGAGCACCGTGGACTCTCTGGGACACATGCCTGTTTCCGTAGCCATTGACGACCGCGACATCAACAAGCATATGGGAGAACCATCCCACCCGCATGTGCCATGGAGCAAAACCGTCATCTACGAACTGCACGTCAAAGGATTCACCGCGAACGCCCCATGGCTTCCTCCGGAATTGCGCGGCACCTATGCCGGCCTCGCCCATCCGGCCACGCTCTCCTATCTGCAGGACCTCGGCGTGACATCCATCGAACTGCTGCCCATCCAAGCCAAGCAATCCGAACTGTTCCTGCAGGAACGCAATCGCACGAATTACTGGGGCTATTCCACGCTCGGCTACTTCGCCCCCGAAGCCTCGTACGCCACCAAACAGGCGCAGGAAGCGGGAGCGGGCGCCGTGCGGCAGGAGGTCATCGACATGGTGCGGGCCATGCATGAGGCCGGTTTCGAGGTCATCATGGACGTGGTGTACAACCACACCTGCGAATCCGGTCCGGAAGGCCCGACCATCTGCTGGCGTGGACTCGACAACCTCGCCTATTACCGACGGACCAAAGACAAGGTCAGCCGCCTGTACGACACGACGGGATGCGGCAATTCGCTTGACTTCACCAACACGCACGTCACCACCTTCGCCGTGGATTCGCTTCGCTACTGGGCCAAGCGAATCGGCATCGACGGCTTCCGCTTCGATCTTGCGGCGACGCTGGCGCGTCTTGACGGCGAATTCACGCGATACCACCCGTTCCTGTACGCGTTGCGCTCCGATCTGCTGCTCGGCAACCTCAAGATGATCATGGAACCGTGGGATTGCGGCCCGAACGGCTGGAGAACGGGACAATTCGGCATCCCCTTCGCGGAATGGAACGACCGCTTCCGCGATTGCACACGCACCTTCTGGCTGACCGATGTGGAACGTGCACGTGGTGGTGAAACCGGCAACATGACCATGCAGTCCATGGCCACGCGCCTATGCGGCTCAGCCGATCTGTTCGCCACCGACCCCGGACGCGGATCGACCGCATCCGTGAACTACGTGGCATGCCACGACGGCTTCACCACCGCCGATCTGACCCAGTATCGGCATAAGCACAACGAAGCCAACGGAGAGAACAACCGGGACGGCAGCGACAACAACCATTCCGTCAATTTCGGACATGAAGGCCCGTGCAGTGATCCGATCATCACACAGCAACGAGAACGGGCCATCATGAACATGCTGGGCACGCTGCTGCTCTCCCTGGGCACGCCGATGCTGCTTGCCGGCGACGAATTCGGCAACTCGCAGAACGGCAACAACAACGCCTACACGCAGGACAATGAGACCACATGGCTGGATTGGGATTGGCTGTACAGCACCGAGCAGACCGCGGAGCTCAAGCTGTTCAACCTCACTTCCCGGCTGATAGCGCTGAGAAAGGCCCGGGACCTCTACAACCATGAGGATTTCTTCACCCGACTGAGCAAAATCGGACTGTTGAAGAAATCCGACCGCGTGCACTGGTTCCTGCCGAACGGAAAGACGCCGCATGATGCGGATTGGACGAATCCCTCGGTCCGATCGTTCGCCATGCAGCTGCTCTCCCCCGACGAGCCAAGCCTGCTCATTCTGGTCAATGGGTCCGACGAGAACGTCAGATTCCATCTGCCCAACGACATCGAATGGGAAATGATCTGGTCCTCGGCGGAAATCGCCGGCGAATATCCCGGACAGGGCACGCAGATCGAGAAGCTGGCCGAGTTCGATGAGGAAGCGGAGGACAAACCTGCCGGGCGATTCCGCAACCATCTGCAGCGTCTCAATACCATGTATTGGCAGATGGATGAGAATGCCGCCAGTCTGAACTCCGCGGACGACGGGTTGTCCGAGGACGATCCGACCCTGTGGACGCTGCCGGCTCTGAGCATCAGCGCGATGAAGCAGATTTCGACGGATTGACGCGCAGCGGACGGCGCAACGAATCGGCGCATACATCAATACGCAAACGGCCCATCCGAAACGTCCGGTAACGGGTGGGCCGCGAATGAGGGAGATGCGGATGCTTCATCTGCAACGTCTGCCAGATACGTCCAACACATCTAACGAGCCCATTGCGTCCAACGCATCTAACGCTTGCCCACAATAACGAGGAAACCCCTCGGAGACCATAGGTTTCCGAGGGGTTTCGAATAAAGCTTGCTGTAAGCTTTAGCGCTTCGAGAACTGCGGAGCGCGACGTGCCTTGTGCAGACCGGCCTTCTTGCGTTCCACGACGCGGGCGTCGCGGGTCAGGAAGCCAGCCTTCTTCAGGGCGGCGCGGTTCGCATCACGATCGATAGCGTTCAGAGCGCGGGCAACGCCCAGGCGGATTGCGCCAGCCTGGCCGGTGGTGCCGCCACCGTCAACGAGGACGATAGCGTCGAACTTGCCTTCGAGCTTGAGCAGAACGATCGGGGAGTTGACCTCACGCTGCAGCAGCTTGGCCGGGAAGTACTCTTCCAGGGTGCGACCATTGATGGTCCACTTGCCGGTGCCCGGAACCAGGCGAACACGGGCGACGGCTTCCTTACGACGACCGGTGCCGTAGCCCGGAGCGATGGTGGAAGTACCGGTGCCAGCGCCAGCGTTGGTCTCGGTGGTGTACGAGGTGAGCTCCTCTTCGGTCTCGAGAACCGCGGAGTCGTTGGTGTTTTCAGCCATGTTTCTTATCTCCCTTCGGTTCACTTAGCCTGCTGCGAGACCTGAGCGATCTCGAAAACCTGCGGCTTCATGCCAGCGTACGGATGCTCGGCACCGCGAACGATGTGGAGACGATCCAGCTGAACCTTGGCCAGACGGTTCTTCGGCAGCATGCCCTTGATGGCAGACTTGATGATGCGCTCGGGGTTGGTCTTGAGCAGCTGGGCGTAGCTATCGCGACGCAGGCCACCCGGACGACCGGAGTGCATGTACAGTTCCTTGCCCAACTTGTTGCCGGTCAGAGCGATCTTATCGGCGTTGAGGATGATCACGTGGTTGCCGGAATCGGCGTGCGGAGCGTAGGTCGGCTTGTTCTTGCCACGCAGCAGGGTTGCCGCCTGAGTGGCGAGACGACCGAGCACCACGTCGGTGGCGTCGATGACGTACCAGTCGTGAGTCAGATCAGCTGGCTTCGGAGTGAAAGTTTTCACGATGTACCTTTTCTATATATTGTGTTCCGGACCATCCATCAGCATTACACGCGTTGGTTGGGCGCGGAATAATGCCGTTTTTCAGGTCTCATTATCCGTGGGCTCCCTGAAAGTCCTCGATGGCGAGTGGGAAAAGCGCTTTGAAGGACCCCGTAGGGAAACACAACAGTCTACTAGTGTATCGCCTGCCTTGACATTCGGCAACACGAAAAACAAGGGTGTCCGCAGACCGTCGGACCTGTGGACACCCCATGGAATCGCCTATAGAAGATCAGCCACGCATGATGGCGGTGATCTCCTGCAGACGCGGTTCGTCGAAGAGCTTTTCGAGCGGCACCACGTTGCCTTCGCCATCGGCCAGCGGAATACGCCAATTCGGATACTCGTTATTGGTGCCCGGCTGGTTCTGCGTGCGCTTCTCACCGACCGCGTCGACGATGGAGGCGGCCATGAGCTTGCAGGGCGAACCTTTCAGACCACGGTACAGCGCGTCGATAATCTCGTTTTCGTTGGCGGCTTCGTCATCCAGAGCAGCCTTGTCGAGATAGCCCTCCTCGACCAGCATGTTCAGCATGGCATTGTGCTCGGCGGTTGCGGACTTCTGGAATTCCTCCACCGGTCCGGACAGCAGGCCGAGCTGTTCACGCAGCTTGACGTGGCCGTATTCGAGGTAACCGGCCGCAGGAGGCATGTCATGCGTATTGACGGACGCCAGTGCGTACGGACGCCAATCCTTCGGAGTGCGGAACACACCGTCCATCTGTTCGAACCATTCCACGGCACAACCGAGAATGCCATGTTCGGACAGCGACTTGGACACATAGGCCGGCACGACACCCAGATCCTCGCCAACAACCACGCCACCAGCACGGGAAGCCTCAAGCGCGAGAATGCCGAGCATGACATCGGAATCGTAATGCACATATGTGCCATCAGTGGCGGGCTTGCCTTCCGGAATCCACCATAGGCGGAACAGACCAAGGATATGATCGATACGCACCGCACCGGCATTGGCGAACATGTCATGCACCATATCGCGGTACACCCGGAAACCGGTCTGTTCAAGGGCAATCGGATTAAGCGGCGGTTGGCTCCAGTCCTGACCCTGCTGGTTGAACATGTCCGGCGGAGCGCCGACCGTGGCGCCCTTGGCGAAGCGTTCCGGATTCCACCACACATCGGATCCTGCCGGATGCACGCCGACGGCCATATCCGCGACGATGCCGATCTTCATACCGGCCTTGCGGGCGGCCTGCTGCGCCGCGTGCAACTGATCGGTGGCGACCCACTCAAGCCAGCGGTAGAACTCAAGGGTGTCCGGGAACTTCTCACGCAACTGCGCGACTTCTTCGGAATCACGGTTGTATTTGCGCACCCAATTATCGGCGTCGTCGGAGGGAGCGCCCCACTTGTCGTAGCACAGGCACCAGGTGGCGTAGGATTCGATCTCGTCTCCGCATTCGGCGAGGTAACGGTCGAATTCGGCCTGGCGAGCCTTGGTTCGGCCGGCCTTGTAGATGACCCACAGCGCATGCTTCTTGACGCGCCACATGGCGTCACGATCGATCAGCCGCGCGTCGTCATTCAGCGATTCGACCTGCTCGTGCAGCGCATCGACTTCAGCCCTGTCCTCGTGGGACAGCGTGAGATATTCCGGCATGGACTCCGGACGGATGTAGCTGAAATTGATGAAACGGCGGGAAATCGGCAGATACGGCGATGGCGTCAGCGGAGGCACCGGCTCCGCGGCGTGCATCGGGTTGATAAGCATGAAGTCGGAGCCGGTCTTCTTTTTAGCCTCGACCAGCATGGTCTTCAGATCTTCGAAGTCTCCCACGCCCCAGGATCCCTTGGAACGGATGGAGTACAGCTGGCTCATCCACCCCCACAGGGAGCCGTTCTTCATATCATCGAGCAGTTCGATTTTCTCAGGAGCGCTGATAACGGTTGCAGTCTCCGTCTCGCTGCCGACAGTGACCTCGAGGGTGTGATAGCCTTCGGGCAGATCGGCGGGCAGGACGAGATACGACGTGAAGAAGAAGCTGCCATCAATCTCATGGGCGATTTTCTCACCACCCTCATGGGAGATTTTGCCCGTGAATTGCTTGCCGTTTTCCAACGTGATGGAGGCTTCCGGCACATCGAACATGCCGCCGTGCACCTCCACCTTGCTTTCCTTGCCGACGACATGCAGCACCGTGGGAGCCACCACGCGCGTTTCGCGTTCGGACTTGATGGATGTGATGGACTGGTTGATCGCCTCATCGTTGGAAGCGTCAATACCAAGCGCCCCAAGCACCGCCACTAGAACATCGTCTTCGATTTCGTGGTAATCATGGCTCATACCGACGTAGCTGGTGGCGACACCCACCAGCTTTGCCAGACGAATGAGCGGACGGGCGAGACGCGTTGCGTTTTCGGTCTGTTCTGTCATGGTTCCCAGTCTAGGACCAAAACATGCGCACCACGCGCAGGAATCTCATAAAAATGACAACGTATGCAATTATTTTTCCGCAAGCTGCCGTTGAGCGGCCTTCTGCACGTCGCTTGAAGCGTCCTGCGCCAACTGCTGGAGCATCCGATCGGAAACATTCGGATTCAAGGCGACGGCCCTGCGCACCATGGTCGCAAGCACCACCGGAGCGTCCGGTTCGACCTGCGTTCCCAACGAGCCCAGGAAATCAAGCGTGTCGGAATCCATGGTGGAATCTTCGGCGCCTTCAAGACGCATTTTCCAAGACGTACGTTTGTTGCGCAGCGCGGTGGCACGCACTTCGGGCGACTCATCCTTGGTCAGTCGGCCCACCAGCCAGTTCTTGTCATCGGCGTTTCCCGCAACGGCTTTGCGTACTTCAGGAGACTCGTCGGTGGAAAGCTTGACCAGAATGTTCGGGAACGGCATGGTTTCGGCAAGGAAGACGCGGTCCTCCACCGGCGTATGCGCGTTGCCAGCCACAGCCTCAAGCAATGCGGTGGCACGGGAGAACGCCGCCTGGTCGCTCCGGTCCGGCAGCGGACGTCTGGCGAACTCGCTTAATGCGGCGGAATCAGTGGAATGCCGGAGCCGCTCGTATGTGGCGGTCAACGGCTCGAAATCCACGGTCTCATCGGCGTTCGAGGCGTCGGCCTGCGAATCATTCTCATGCTGCTCGTTCTCATCACTCATATTTTCACCTTACGACACTATATGCATGCGGCTCACAACGTGAACTCATACTTTGACCGGACGGTTGGACGTGCCCACCAGTTGCGGAACGACCGTGGCGTTGAAAGTTTCCACAACTCGGGATTCGAAGACATTCGCCTGTTCCTGCGGAACCACCACAGTCAAGGCGATGCGGTCAGTGTACTGCGCGTCGGTCTGCTCGCCTTCCACCGTTGACAACAGATTCTGGAAGCTGCCCAACTGCGGATAATCAAGAGTTACCTGATATTCGCCGCACGGTACGATTTTCGCCTTGGAAGCAGCCTTGACCGCAATTGACGCACCTGTGGAATACGCACGAATCAGGCCGCCGGAACCAAGCAGGATACCGCCGAAATACCGTGTGACCGCGACCACGCAATCAGTCATTTCGTTTGCCCGCAGCACGTCGAGAATGGGCTTTCCGGCGGTTCCGGACGGCTCGCCATCATCGCTCATGCGTTCCGCAAGACGTCCATCGGATCCACCACACACCGCGGCATAGGCGACATGCCGGGCTTTCGGATGCTGGTCACGGATCGTCTGAACGAAAGCGAGCGCCTCATCCAACGAGCTGATATGACAGGCGTCTCCGATGAATTCCGATTTCTTTTCGACGAAGGCGTCGTGCGCCGGCCGATCGGCGGAATCGAGTATGGTCTGCATGCTGTTCAACCTACCTAACCTCACCGACCGCGCACATATGCTGCTTCCCGGTTATTTTTTCAGACGACGACGTTGAATTCCTCCCCCTTGAAGAAGGCGGCGATGGATTGGACCACCTGCTTGGTCATGCCGATATACGCGCCGTCGGTGCGCCATGCGATGTGCGGGGTGAGCACGATGCCGGGAATCTTGCACAAAGGATCGTCGGCGGCAAGCGGCTCATGATCGAACACGTCCAAGGCCGCCGGAATGTCTCCGCGTTGAAGTCTTGCGAGCAGTGCGCCGGGTTCGATGACTTCGGCGCGGGCGGTGTTGACGAACAGGGTTCCCGGACGCAACGCGTCGAGGTTCTTCGCCGTGATGATGCCACGGGTGGAGTCAAGCAACGGCATATGCACGCTGACCACGTCTGAATTCGAGATCAACTCGTTCATATCTTCCACCGGAGTGACATTCAGGTTCTCGAACACCTGTGCCGGCACGTGGGAGTTCCACGCGGATACTTTCATGCCGAAAGCGTTGGCGATGCCGGCCACGGTCTGCCCGATGCCGCCGAGTCCGATGATGCCGAGCTTCTTGCCGAACAGTTCGAAACCGTCGGCACCGTCCCAATCGCCTTGCTTGGCCTGCATATCAAGCGCTCCGGCGTGCCTGGTCAGTTCCATGAGCAACGCCATGGCGTGCTCGGCGACGGCGTGATCGCCGTAATGCAGCACGTTGCAGACGCGGATGCCGCGTTCCTTGGTTTTCTCAAGATTGATGTAGCTGGCGACGCCGGTGCCTCCGAACGCATAGCACTTGGCGTCGAGCCTGTCGAGGATGGCATCGGCGCAGTGGAATCCGATGACCATGACGGCGTCGGCATCCTTGCAGCGTTCCACGATGGTGTCCTCGTCCAGTGTGAAATCCTCGTACATGCGCACGCGGGCCACGTTTTCGAGCATCGTGAAGTTCTGTTTGAACGGTCCGATCATCGATTCAATGACCACCGGCATGACCACCAGCGGCAAGTCGGTGCGGTCCGGCTGGGTCTCGAAAACTCCATCCATTTCTTTCACCTCACATCACGAGCGGAAACGCTCCATACAGGTCGATTAACGAATACGAGGCATATTCTGCCACGGGAAACTACTTTCCAGATGAACCAGCTTGCTCTGCGGTGATGTTCCATTCGCGAACCACGTTCTGGTCCGCGCCCATGGAATAGATCACGTTCCAGATACGTTGTCTCTGATTGGCATCTTCTGTTTCGCTCCAACAGGCTCCATCCGGATGGTCGTCCGAAATCGGACACCACTGGTATTGGCCTTGACGCACATTGGCCGTCGGCACCCAATCGATGCGATTGACCCGCCATGAGCCGGCCACGCCTTTCTTGCCGGCGAACTGGACGCGGGCCGTCACGCCTTGGTTGTTGACCTCGTTGCCTGGAATGTAGGACGTGACCGTCACCGCGTTGCCCAGACCGTAGATGATCCATGTGCCGTTGTAGTTCTCAACGGGCTGCGCGCAGTGGCATCCGGCACCGTAGATGACGTCGAACGCACCGGTGTCGGCCAGCTCATGCGCTTCGGACTGCTGCCACGAGTCGGCGTAGTCAAGATATTCCTGCACGGAATGCATGGCGATGGCCACCACGTCGGCGCCTTGTTTACGGGCCTCTTTGGCTTTGGCCACGGCTTTGTCGATGTCGGCCTGATGGTTCGGATCGCCGCTCTCGCGCAGACGGTCGACGCGCCAATCATAATCGGGAGTTTGCGCGTTCAGGGACACGGTACCGGCGATCAGGCCCAGTTTGCCGCCACCGGTCGGAGAATCGATGACCAGCGGTTTGGTAGAGTCTTCCTCGGTCTTGTAGGAGCCCGTCTGGGCGATGCCGTCCTGGTCGAGGGTATCCCACAGGCGTGTGATGCCATCCGCGCCTTGATCCCACGAATGGTTCGACGCATGCGTGCATGCGCGATACCCCACCTTGGCGGCCGCGTCGGCGACCTCCGAGGGAATGTTGAACACCGGATACCCGGTGTAGGGGCCACCGCGAGGCGCGATCGGCGTTTCGAATTCGCACACCGCGATATCGGAGGCATCGATGTACTTGCGCATCGGTTCGAACAGACTGGTGAAGTCATAGGCCGTACCGTCCGTCGCCGCGGTATTGGGACCGGCGAAGTTGTCCCACAGACCAGGGTGGAACAGCAGATCGCCATTGACCATCATGGCGATGCAATCGGTATCCGGACAGTCCGGCGAATTGCCGTGATGTTCCTTTGGCTCGGCCTTTTTCACCACATGCTTTTTCTGCTTGGCCACGTTCATCTGCGTTGTGGCCCCCTGCCCGGCTTGGGACTGTGATGAACGCAAGCACCGCGCCAGGAACCACCCACCTACCGCCAGCAATACAACAAGTACGACGGCTGCGACGATGGCCAGCCTGCGACGCCCTGCAACCAGCACTTCCGGGTTGCGGGCATGCACCGCCTTGTCCCTGTATCTCATGGCACTCCCCCTGTTTCTTCTCATGCTCCACATCACTCTCAATGTTCAAGATTACCTGATGGCCCCGTACGCCATATGCCAAGACGTACGCTTCCTTTACCGTATTTGAGCCGCACCGCGTCTAATGCCGCTTCCGCACCTCGTAGCCGTTCCGATTGGGTCGACGGTTCGGTATCCGTTCCACGACCCCGCTGCGCCTCGTTCTGCTCTTCAAGCATGTCATCAAGCGAAAGCTGAACCGCCGCATCCGCCGCTTCGACCAAACCGCCCGCGCTCATGCCGGCAAGTCGCACCGGTCTGGTCAACGAAATGGCGTCGATAGAGCTTTCCGGCATGCCCATCATGGCCAGCAATAATGCGACACATTGCGGATACAGCATGCTTGCCGCATCCGTCGGACAGTCCAGCGTATGTCCTTTCGTCGCATAGCTCAAATCCGGGAATCGCAGCTTCACCATGACCTTACGCGCCATCAACCCTCGTCTGCGCAGCGTGCCGGCCACATCATCGCAACACCAGCGGAGCATGGATGTCACCTGCCGCATGTCTTGGGTGTCCTTGTCGAACGTGCGTTCCGCGCCGACGGATTTCTCCTGCGCACGCGGTGCGACAGGGCGGTCATCCAATCCGCGTGCCGCCATGTACAACCCGCGCGCGCTGATGGCTGACCCCGTCGCCTGCTCAAGCGATTCCATGCTCATCTTCGCCAAGTCAGCCACGGAATCAACGCCCCATGCGTTCAGTCGTTTCTCCAAGGACGGACCGATGCCAGGTATGCCACGCAACGGCATCATCTGCACGAATTCGGCATGTCTGGCCACGGGGATCATGAGCATGCCATCCGGTTTGGCATTGGTCGAAGCCATTTTGGCGACAAGCTTGTTCGCCGCGATGCCGACGGAACAGGTGATGTGGTACCGTCTGGCGACCTGATCGCGTATCCAAGCTCCGATGGCGCGGGGACTCTTCCACCGCAGCAGCGCGCCGGAGACGTCCATATAGCATTCATCCACGGAAACCTGTTCGATGCGATCGGTGACGCGGGAGAACACCTCTGTGAAGATACGTCGGGACATCTCACGGTAGTAGTGGATGTCCACCGGCAGAAAGACGCCGTTCGGGCATAGTTTTCTTGCCCGGGAGCTTGCCATCGCCGAATTGATGCCGTATTTGCGTGCCTCATAGTTCGCCGCGGACACCACGGAACGGTTGCCGATGCCGATGATTACCGGTTTGTCGGCGTATTCCGGATGCCGCGCCACTTCGAGGGATGCGAAAAAAGCGTCCATGTCGATATGCAGCACCGTGCATCCGACCTCATCGTGACCCCAGTCACGTTTGGCCGCTGCGATTCTTGGTGCCGTGCTCATGATTCCATGATAGACAACGATTCGGCAGTTTTGGAACAAATGTTCGAATATGGCGAAACCTGCGGGCATACCGGCGTGTCGCATATCGATGAGACCGCTCGACACGGCTCACGAGTTCGAGTCCCACTGACATCACCACACGTTTTTCTCTCATTTTTTCACAATATGGTGTTTCGCACGCGGATAGATGCTATAGTTACATGCTGTTGCGTCGTAACGCAACAGTGGAGTCATGCCTGAGTGGCCGATAGGGGCACCCTGCTAAGGTGTTAGTCGTGTTTAGCGGCTCGAGGGTTCGAATCCCTCTGACTCCGCCTTGAGGGTTTTCGGAGAAATCCGGAAGCCCTTTTTTTCATGCCAAAACGGCGGAATACCAACGATTTCAAGACATACGGCGCAAACAGAGAATGTACGGAAATGTACGCCAATGCCAACATTTCCGGTACCCAGCAAGGTACCCGAGTTGGGTACCCAACAAGACAGCCGACGACTGCACTGCAAATAGGCCATCGTGTCGGCAATGGTCATGAGCGGGGGTTCAGTCTTCCTCATAATCACCCCCGTTCACGCTCACCGCAACGTCCAACAATTGAGACGCCGCATCCGACGGAATCCACGCAGACACGCCCCTATACGGCGAAACGTCCGGCCTAGAACACTTCAAACAGCTCCTAGCCTGCACAACGCCGAACAGGGTCTTTAATGGCCCGAGCCTCCGCGAGACGCCACCGACGAACCAGACGACAGAAACGGTGAAAAGTCGGATAATCAGTCTCGAAATCCTCCTGCACGCGCAACGGCAAATCATTATGCGGCAGGGACGATCCGCAAAGACCGTCCCTGTTTACATATCAGTGTTTATACATCAACGGCATGCCGTCACAGGCCAAATGCTTTTCGATCCGTTTCGGTAAGCCAATCCGTCCGCATGCCCGGTTCTTGGCACAAATGCATGGCGGGGCATTCCTCACCGATGCAAGGATCCCATACAGGAAGCGGCGTTCCGTCACGGTCCGTTCCGTTGGGATCGCCATTGGCGGCGAAATTGGTCCAGTACAGCCCCATTCGCCTTGCCAGATCGTAATGCCATCCAACGAACGGACGCCAGCATTTCGCAAGGCTTCCAAAGGAGAACCACAGATCGGACGAGTGGAAGGCTCCGGCATCATCCCCCGGCATAGCGACATCGAAATGATAGTAGTATGGCGCGGTCCCACCGCTTGCGGTCCATTTGCGGATCAGTGTGAGATTGCCGAGCTGGCCGACATGCACAGGCTTCCCATCTTCAGTCGAAGCGATGAACTCATTGGTCGTGTTGCCGACCAGCATGTCGACGTTGTTGGCCTTGCAGCCCTCGACGATACGCTCCTCCTGATCGGGAAGGAACAGGCCGTCCACGCATGGCACCCAATTGACGATCATCGACCAGTCATCTTCACGTCCGCTGTCCGGTGGAACAGGCAGGGACTCGGCGGCTTCCAATACCGTTCGGGCCGGGATTGCACGGGCCTGCTCCAGCGTGGAGACACCCAATGCTTCGAACAGACGGATTCCGTTGGCCTGCGCATGCTCCAGCGTGTCCTGCCGCGCATTGAAATGCCCTAGGCCTGCGCCGGATTGCATGATGGCTTTCTGAAACAGGCCATGATTCATCGGCGAGCAGATCTGGGCCAAGACGCTGGCGGCACCGGCCGATTGGCCGAAAACCGTGATGTTTTCCGGATCTCCGCCGAACTTCGCGATGTTTTCCTTCACCCATTGGATTCCGGCACGCTGATCCAGGAATCCGAAATTCGCATATGGTTCACCGTCGCCGCGTTCTACGGCCTCCTCATGAAGCAAAGGGTGCGTCATAAACCCAAATGCATTCAGACGATAGGCCACACTGACCACAACGACGCCGTTCGCGGCGAGATGTGTGCCGTCGAATTCCTTTTCAAATGTGCCGCCGCATTGATAGGCTCCGCCGTAGATCCAGACCATGACCGGCAGCTTTTCGGAGGCTACCATGCTATCCGCGCCATATCCGCGTAATGCCGGAGTCCAAATATTCAGGTAGAGGCAATCCTCGCTCATCGGCACGGCCGGATCGGTGCCCCATTCACGATCATAGAAATCATCGGAGGCGCCCGGCGTCGGCTGCATCGCGGTAGGCCCGAAATCGAAGGCTTGCAGCACACCATCCCATGGCAGGGCCGGCTGCGGCGCACGCCAGCGCAGACTGCCGACGGGAGGCTGGGCGAACGGGACCCCTCGGAACACGGTGATGCCCTGATCTTCAGCCGCCAAGCCTTCGACAGTTCCTTGCGCCACTATGACCTGTCGCTTCATTGCTCTCTTTCCTTCGTATCCGGCGTCGAATACGCAAAGTCGTAAAAATCGGCGATTCCACCAGTCTCTTTTGTCGAATACAGGAACAATCCGATACGGCAACCTGTGAAATGATCCATTTTGAAGACCATCCGGTGCGCTGTTCCCAATGGACACCATTCGGATTCCGGCGTATCCGCATCGCGGTAGAAGAACGTCACTTCATCCTTGCAATCGGTGAAATCATATACCGCGCGCAGGCGCATGCAATCCGCATCCGCCATGATTTCCGCATCCGTTACGGCTGGACTGTCCCAATCATTGTCGGAGAAGATGGAATCGTCATTCACCGGCTTGTATTGGACGGTCAGCATCGTGCGGCCGTTCCTTCGCGTAAGCGCGATGTAGGAATAGCATCCTTGGAACGCCGCCAATCCGGCGAAGTCGCCATCATGCAATGTCGACGCGTCGACGGTGACTTCGGCCACCGTCACCGGCCCCATCGTGCGCTGCGTCAGCGTGTTCCATGCATGATTGAGATTCGAGCTGATGCGTCCGGAATGCAGGCGGAATGCTCCCGGACGTTCCGTCAGTGACCAGTATTCGTCATGTGGGATGTGATTGAACTGCCAGTATGGCTGCAGACAGTTGGCATCGACTCCGCCTTCGGCGTTATGCCGGGCTATGAATTCGCTGCCGTTGATGGGCGCGACAGGTTCGGCACAGCTTGCAGCCGGCACGCTGACCGACTGCGGCACTTTGCCGTTCTCGCCGATGACGGGGAATCCGTCCTCGCCGAACCGCATCGGCATCAGTGTCGGCACGCGTCCCACACCGCCGCGGTCCTGCATCATGAATGCATACCAGTCGCCGTCCGGAGTGTCCACCATACCGCCTTGCGCGACTCCGTAACCGTGGAAGGACAGGTCGTCGTCGATAATTTCACGCGCTTCGAAAGCGCCATCCAAGGATTCGGCCATCAAGCAGGCTTCTGTTTTGCCCTTGCCTTGCGGGAAGTGACAGGTGAAGACGTAATAGCGTCCATCATGCTTGTATAGGTGACTGCCCTCATAACCAAGGTCAGCCTGCGGATCGTCCTGTGCGATGACCCGGTCGAGCCCACCCGGCATCGGCCCGCTTAATTCAGGATTCAACTCCGTGATGCGCAATGTCGACTGCCCATATACGACATAGGCTCGATCATCGTCGTCAAAGAACAGTCCGCTGTCGTGATAGAAGCCGTCAAGCTCACGCTTTCGCCATGGGCCGCATGGATCATCCGCCGTCAGCAGATAGCTGGTATGCGTATCGTTGGCGGCGAACAACACATACCAGGTGCCCCGATGGTAACGCAGTGACGGCGCCCACATGCCTCGACCGTAGGCGTTGGCACCTTCACATTCCAAACGTTCTTCAGGGGTATCCGCCACGATATTCAATGCGTGCGCAATGAATTCCCAATGCACTAGGTCATAGCTGCGCAGAATATCGCACCCGGGTGTGAAATGCATAGTCGTAGTGGCCATGTAATACACGTCCCCGACCCGGATGATGTCTGGATCAGGAAAATCCGTGTAGACCACAGGATTAGTGTAGACCATAGGATTAGTTGAGGTAATCATCATTCATACCGATACTTTCCGCTCAACGCCAGCATGGCGAAAGCATAGAGGAAATTGTCATAGTAACGACGCGTGCCGGTTCGCATCGGCGTATTCCACAGCATGCGCACCCATTCACGGGCATTATGCTCCGCGTCGGGCTGGGCCGAATGCACCGCCGCAAGTGAGCCTTGCGCGGTCGCGGCCAGGAATCCGACCGGATGAAGCACGACCTCGTCCACGGCGGTGCCGTCGATGGCGTAGACGCTAGTACGGTCGTGGGTCAGGAAGAATCGCTGCAGCGCGGCGACGCGGTCGCACAGCACTTCCTGCAGACCGTTCCAAGCTACATCCAGTCCGATATTCGCCGCGGTACGGTAGGCGTCGGAATAGAAATGCCAATGATTGGACTCGTCAACATGCGGCTTTCCGTCATAATCCGCGTATTCAGCGTTCATGCCGGTCCGCTCGTCGCAGGCCGCCTGCAGATAGCGACGGCTTGCGGCGGCTGCCTCATGCCAAAATGGACGGTCTTCTTCGTCGGCTTCTTCGGCGAATACTTCATAGAAGTGCGGCAGATGGTAGGACGGATCGCTCCACTCGGTTTCCGGAATGAACTTGATGAGCTTGTTGTCGGGATTCCACATGGGCTCGCCGTCGTAGCGTTCGCCCTTATGAACGCAATATCTCAAGATCTCGCGTCCCCATGCGGAATATTCGTAGATATCCTCGCCATCACCCCAGCGACGGGAGGCGAGGAACAGGTCCATCGCGAAATATTCCTCGCCGTCAGGTGCAGGACCATTCGAGTTCGGCGTACCGTCCGGCGCGACCGACCATGCGAAATAATGCGCATGATGACCGTCCTTCATGTACATGTGACGCATTACCCAGCCCCACAGCTTGTCGAATACGTCCTTACGGTCGTATTGCAGGGCGATCATCATCGCATAGCTCATACCCTCGGTACGTACATCGTTGTTGCCGGTGTCCATCACATAGGCAAGGCCTTCGTCGTTCTCCCAATAGAATTTGTTCGGACCTTCGAAAATTTCATACCAGACCTGTGACACGCGCCTATCGATGGCGTCCTGGGCATATCCGCACTGTGCGAACATGGACTCGCCCAATGTCTTGCTGGTATCGGTTGCATTTGTCATATCAGTTGTTCCATTCCCAGATTCGGATGCGATTCTCTCCGGAGACAAGACCATTCAACGCCCCGGCTTTGCGTTCCGTTGCGGTCAAGGCTTGTCCCAGCAAGTCGGTGTCTAGCACATAGTCACTGCCATCGGGCTGTTCATAGCGTTCCTCCACGATGCGAGGCACGCCGAGCATATCGCTGGTGACGACCTGCATCCTGGTATCGGCGACGGCCTGTGGCACAGTGCACTGCAGATACAGTCCATCGGGTTCTTCGACCAATGTCACCGGCATGGGCTCATCACACGCAACGCTCGTGGAGACGGTGCCGCCGAAGAACGGGGCGTCCTCCTGCATGCGCTCCGAATCGTCGGCCGCACCTTCCTGCTTGTTCAGCCCCTGTGCGCCGGACAGATAGATGTTGCCGCCCGCATATAGAGACTGCAGAGGATTGCGCTCGCCACCACCCTGCGAAGGATCTGCCCACATGGCCCGCTGGCGTTCCAAGTATTCATGCATCGACATCGGGCAATCGCTGTAGGCGGACAAACCATATTCACCGACAGTCGGTTTCACCGGTTGCGGCGCGAACATGTTGTTCAGCCAACGCTCATCGCCGCCGGATACCACAGCGCACCCGGCCACCTCGGTGGTGTGCGGATAGTGATACGGCGTGGAACGGTCGGGGACGGTATGCGGTTCAATGCCGCCACAAATCAGATTGTTGACGAAGGCACCACCTTGCGACCAGTTCTGGAACATCACCGGCGAGGCGAAAACGTTATTGTCCACCAGATACGGCCCATGACTCACTTCAATCATGAGGTCACGGACGTTATCGTGGAACACATTGCGCGTGATGCGTGTGCCCTGCGTCTGCCAATCCATCCACATGCCCAGCGAGCAGTCGTGGATGTTGTTGTTGGCAATGACCGTATCCAATGCGGCATGGAATTTGATGCCAGCGACCTCCCATCCGAAGAATTCACGCTTCAACGCAATGTGATGGACATGGTTATGCTCGATACGGCAGAATGCGCTGCCCATATGTCCGACGATGGCATTCTGTCCACACTCGTAGATGTCGTTGTTGCGTACGATATGACCGCCGATCAGCCCCTTTTCCCAGCCGATGCGACGGGCCTTGAACACGGCCTCCAACTGGTACTGGTAACCGGTCTTGCGCTCGGTTTTCACCCACTCGTTGTCGCCGGATGAGATTTCCTTGCCTAATGACACCGCGGAGAATTTGGCGTCATGCAGCACGTTGTCTTCGATGATCCAGCCATACGACCAGTTCGGGCCGATCATGCCCCACTGCTGCGAGGTAGGCGGCGCCCAATCTCCAGTGGCCTGCGCCATTTCAAAGCCACGCACGGTGATGTAGTTGACATGGTTGCGGGAAGGGAAGAAGCATGTGCGACGAACACTGACCTCCACCAGTTCCTCATTCGGATCGGCACCTTGGAAATTCGCCCAGATCGTTGTGGTGCCGGCATTCTCGTCCACTTCGGCATGCCATACATAACGTGTACGGTCCACATCCGGCACAGGGCAGGGAATCTTCAACGCGAAATCCTCATCCGTATCACGCGGCTGCGGATCGTATACGCCTTCCAACGTCGTCGATTCGAAGAAGGAAACACCGTTGAGATACACATCGCCAAGATGTTTGTCCGGGTCCTTGCCGAACTTGGGCATCTCCAGCCAGTCACCGAAAATCGGGGTTGCGAATGGATTGAAATCCCCGAACATCGTATTATCAAGCATCACCGTCCACACATGCGGATGATCGGCCAATTCCGTCCAGCCCCGCACGCATTCCGAGCCTTTGATAACCGGCCGTGCTTCGCCTTCGGCTCCGCAGTAGGTGATACGCTCATGTTCACTCAGACCACCACGTTTCGGATCGACTTGTTCGCGGTATGCGCCTTCATGCACGATTACCGTATCGCCCGGAGAGGCCATCTGCGCGGCCTTGGAAATCGTGGCGAACGGATGCTCCGCGTCGCCGCACGCAGCATCGCTGCCGGTTGGTTTGACATGGTATTCAAACTTCATTGCTGAATCTCCTTATCCAATATCGGATGTGGGAATACAAAGTCTTTCTCCCTTGGCGACATGCACGAACACACATCTTCATGTTTCGTAAATGCTTTAGCATTTCAGTCAAAGCATTGCTTGATTATATGACTTGACTTTCAAGAAAGTCAAGTCATTTAACTAAATACTTAAATTTTTTGTTACGAAAGTTCTATATGCAACTATTTACGAAACTTTCGAATAGATTTAAGTATTCCAAACGCAGGAAATTACAGGCTTCCGCCCAAACACGATTAACTGCAAAAACTATTTACGCTGTCCCCGGCAATAGCGTTATCATCGATGCTTCATTGGCTGACAAACTGACACTGTACTGGGGAGAGCTCTCTCACTGCGCCACTCGCACGCCCGGTTCCGTTACCGCCATAGCAATCGTACCGACGAGCCTTCACCCGATATATCGAGCCTCCCGGCTCCAAGATGTCAAAAGGCACGTCGCCTGTGCAGACCAATCCCCCTCCCGTATGGGTGAAGGAGATCTCAATGCCGTCATCCTTGTGAATCACCATGACAGGAAGCGGCCCCATCGGCTCGCGATCACGTCCATAAACCAACGACTCGGCAGCCGTTGCCAAGCGCTGCGCGACATGGCGCTTATCCAAAGGATGCAGGTCATTATCCTCTCCATATCCGATCGTCACCACCATCGCCGTGTTCCACAACGTCAAAGCGCGCCGTTGTTCATCACGCAGCCTTGGCCAATCGCAATCGGGTTCCAAAGTATAGTTCGGCAATTGGGCGAATATGAATGGTAGTTCCGGACGCTTGAGTAGCGCACGCCACTCCTGGATCAGCGACATCAACAGCTGCACATAGCCATAAGACGCATGGGCGTTGGACTCCCTCTGACTCCGCCATAATGAAGGACCTCCGAGTGAATCGGAGGTCCTTTTTGTTTTCAACGCTTTCGTTCGTCAAAAGGCCATCGTCAGCAAACCGTCAACGTGCCAATCGTTCCGCGGCGGAGGCGATCGCCGCATCACTGGCCGTAGCCGAGAATCGCAAGTATTCCGGCGCTCCGTAGAACTCGCCGGGGCTGGCGACGATGCCGATTTCGGCAAGCTGGCGCAGATCCTCCCAGCAGTCGCCGGACTTGGCTTTCACCCACACGTACAACGCGCCTTGCGGCATGTCGGTGCAGTATCCGTATGCGCGCAGAGCACTCACCAGCATGCCCAGACGCTCCTGGTAACGGGAATGCTGGGTCTTGACCGCGTCGAAGTCACGCAGCCCGGCGGCCATCGCAGCCTGCACCGGTCCGGGAATGATCTGCCCGATCTGTTTGCGGTATGCCGCCATCGGCCCGATCAGCGATTGATCGCCAGCGATAAGCGCCGTACGATACCCGGCCATGTTGCTTTGCTTACTCAGCGAATACAGCACCAATACGCCTTCGGCAGACCCGCCACACACATCGGCGCGCAAGGCGCACGGCGTGGAGGCAAGCGTATCCGCATCCGCTTCCGCAACGTCGTCTTCCCATTGCATCAACGCATAGCATTCATCGGACAGCACCACGGCACCAATCGCGCGCGCGGCACGCACAATACCGGCCATCTGTTCCGCGGACAGCACCTCACCGGTCGGATTGCACGGCGAATTGACCCAAACGGCCTTGACGCCCGGCACATCCTTCCAGGAATCCGCATCCGCCACGTCGTCGACCTTCAGCGTTTGCGCGCCGGCCAACTGCGTGCCGATCTCGTACGTCGGATACGACACCTTCGGCTGCACGACGACATCGCCCTCGCCGAAATGCAGCAGCGACGCCATCAACGCGACGCCTTCCTTGGAACCGACCGTCGGCACCGCATCGGCGCCGATCGCACGCAAATCGACATTGCGGGCGGCCGCGAACCACTCGTGAATGGCGTCACGCAAATCGGCGGTACCTGCCGTAACGGGATATCCGTACGCGTTCGGGTCGTTCGACGAGACCGCGAGCGCCTTACGCACCGAATCGGGAACGGGGTCGACGGGAGAACCGACGGACAGGTCGACCATGCCACCGAACGCGGCTTTTGCCGTACGTTTGTACGACGCGATGCGGGACCAGTCGTACGGCGATGAAAATTCATGAAAGCCCATCCGTAAGTCTCCTTTTCCAACGGGAATCTCAAACCATGCTCCAGCATACGGCAATCGGCCCGACGGCATGGTCGTCCGTCCATACGAAAAACCGGTTCGCCTTCGGCGCATGGAAACGTCGAAGTCGAACCGGTCCAGAAAACGAATCGGCCGTCCAAATCCGCTCGACGAGCAAAATGGACGGCACGACGGTTCAACAAGACATGCTCACTGGTTCTGCGGCGGCAGGGCCGCGACCTGTTCCGGATCCTTGCCGATCGGACCGGCTGCGGAAGCGCCGCCCAGATCGCCGACTTCGGCGAAGAAGCTGACGGCGGCGTCCTTGTACCAAGCCCACTCGTCCGGCAGGTCATCCTCGTAGAAGATGGCTTCGGTCGGGCACACCGGCTCGCATGCGCCGCAATCCACGCATTCGTTCGGATTGATGTACAGGGAACGGGAGCCTTCGTAGATGCAATCGACCGGGCACTCGTCCACACAGGCCTTGTCTTTGACGTCCACACACGGCTGGGCAACAACGTACGGCATGCTTACCTCCTCAACAACAACGTGTACTGTTCCAGATTACTCTTGCGCGGCAACTTCGAGTTCGCCGGCACCGAGACGGGCATGACGGTAGCCATAGCCGAAGTAGATGGCGAAGCCGACGATGAGCCAGACCACGAAACGGATCCAGGTGAGCACGCTCAGGTTGACCATCAGCCACAGGTTGGCGAGCGCAATCAGAATCGGCACCCACGGGTTGCCAGGAATCTTGAAGGAACGTTCCAGGTCGGGGCGCTTCTTGCGCATGATCGGAATGGAAATCGCCACCAGCGTGAACGCCGACAGCGTGCCGATGTTCACCATGTCGGACAGGATGCCGACATTGCAGCAGGCCGCGATCAGCGCCATGACCACGCCGACGATGATTTGCAGACGCACCGGAGTGCCATGCTTGCCGGTATGGCTCAGGCCACGCGGCAGCAGTCCGTCTCGGCTCATGGCGAACACCACGCGTGTCAGGCCGAGCAGCAGCACCATGACCACGGTGGCCATGCCGATGACGATGCCGAGGCTGATGATCTTCGCAGCCCAGTCGGCGCCGACCATCTTGAACGCGACGGCCAGTGACGGATCGGACTGTTTGGCAAGGTCCTTATAGGAGACCATGCCCGTGGTGACGATGGCCACGAGGGTGTACAGCACGATGATCAGGCCGAGGCCCACGCCGATGCCCAGCGGCACGTTCTTCTTGGGGTTGATGGTCTCTTCGGAAGCGGTGGCCACGACGTCGAAGCCGAGGAAAGCGAAGAACACGAGTGCCGCGCCGGAGATGATGCCGGTCACGCCATAAATGCTGGGGGCCATGCCTGTGGCCCACTGCCACAGCGGCTGTTCCATGACCGCGGAGACGCCGGAGCCGTCGGTGGATGCTGCGGGTTCGCTCGGCGGAATGAACGGGGTGAAGTTTTCGGCCTTGATGTAGAAGAAGCCGACGACCACGATGAACACGACGATGGCGATCTTCAAAATGGTGAGCGCGCCGTCCACGCGGGCGCCGATCTTGGTACCCATCACCAGCAGCGCGGTGAAGAAGGCGACGATGATGACCGGAGCCAGGTCGAAGTTGAACGAGCCGATGGCGATGTTGGTGTTGATGTTCCAGCCGATCAGCTCGAAGAACTGGTTGAGGTACACGCCCCAGTATTTGGAGACGACCGAACCGGCCATGAGCATTTCAAGGATCAGATCCCAGCCAATCACCCATGCCACGATCTCGCCGACGGTGGTGTAGGTGAAGGTGTAGGCGGAACCCGCCACTGGAATCATGGAGGCGAATTCGGCGTAGCACATCACGGCGGCGCCGCACACGACGCCTGCGATCAGGAAGCTCAGCACCACCGCCGGACCGGCATGGAAGGCAGCCGCCTGCGCGCCGATGGAGAAGATGCCTGCGCCCACGGCAACGGCCACACCCATGATGGCAAGATCCCACCAGGTCAGATCGCGTTTGAGCGCATGGCCGGACTCACCTGTTTCAGCCAGCGTCTGTTCGACGGATTTCTTGCGAAATACGTTCATGTCTCGTCCTTCTCTTCTTTCCGCCCGCGCGGTTTCACGCTCCACCTTCTAGAGCACAAGGCGCAAGTATAAGTCGTTTTCGTCACATTGACGGCGTGCGTGACGCTATTTAAGATTCATGCCGATGACGACCGGCTCGGGCACCAGTCGGATGCCGAACGCGGCCTCGACGCCGTCCTGCACGGTTTTGGCGAGGCGGGCGATATCTTCGGCTGATGCTCCCCCACGATTGGTCAACGCCAACGTATGCAGCGTGGACAGGCCAGCCGGAGCGTTTTCGTTGATTTTGAACCCCTTATGGAAGCCGGCATGGTCGATGAGCCAGGCCGCGGAAGTCTTGACGCCCTGCCCGCCGCCCGGCAATGCCGCGTCGAAGCGCGGCGCGTCTTCGGGAAGCGTCTCGGCCTGCTGTGGCGTGAGAATCGGGTTCATGAAGAAGCTGCCGCAGCTATGGCGGTTGAAGTCCGGACCGTCATCGCCGTTCTGCTTGGATTGCGATTCAAGAGCGACATCGACCAGATTCGTCTTCTTGGTGCCCTGCATGGCCGGCGACGCATAGCGATGCGCGTCTTCCAGCATGCCTTTAGCCGCACGCACCTTCAGCACCGCGTTGCGGATGTCCGCGGTGTTCATGCGATCGCCCACGGCGACGTCCAACGCCTTGGCGAGCTGACCGTAACCGACCACGCCCGTATCGCTGTGCCGCAACGCGAACGTGACAGACAGCACCACGTATCGCGGCGTCGGGAAAAATTCCGCGGCCGGAGTCGCCGGAGCGCTGTACATGCTGGCTTTCAGCGCGCTCATGCGGTAGCCGAAGGCGAGCTGATCGTTGCGCAACGCCTTTACCGCACGTTCCTTACGATCCCAAACCTCGACGCTGTCGACGCTGGTGGCGACCTCCTGACCGTACGCGCCGATGTTCTGCACGACCGACGCGCCGACGGTGCCGGGAATGCCGGACAAGCCTTCAACGCCTTCCAGTCCAAGTCGGACGCAGTAATCGACGAAATCATCCCAGTTGCAGCCGGCTTCGGCGTTCACGTGGACGACACGCCCATCATCCTCGACCGGAGCCGCCTCATCCAACACGCTGATGGAACGTCTCGCATCGCGGACCACCACGCCTTCGAACGGCATGTCGGATACGAGCATGTTGGATCCGCCGCCGATCACGCACAATGGCAGTCCTTGGGAATCGGCTTCCTCAACGGCCTCGATGACGCCGACGCGCGTGGTCGGTTCCAGGAAAGTGGCGATAGGACCGCCCACACCGATGGTGGTGAGATCTGCAAAACTTGTCATAACGCTCCAGAGTAACAAAAAACCCGACCAAATTGGTCGGGTTTCGAAAGCTTGATTCCGCTCAGCGGGTCTCGCGATGCACGGTCTGCTTGCCGCAGCGGGAGCAGAACTTCTTGAGCTCAAGACGATCCGGCGTGTTACGGCGGTTCTTCGTCGTGATGTAGTTACGCTCCTTGCACTCGGTGCATGCCAGCGTGATGCCCGGACGAATGTCGGCGCTCTTGCTTGCCATTTAGTTCACCTCTTGTGGTTCGTTGCTATACCGACATTCCGTCGGCCTTTGTAGCGAGAAAGAGACTCGAACTCTTGACCTTACGATTATGAGTCGTACGCTCTAGCCAGCTGAGCTATCCCGCCATGAGAGCCTCGAGTGAGAATCGGACTCACGACCTCTTCCTTACCAAGGAAGTGCTCTACCACTGAGCTATCGAGGCGTGGCGGATAGTGGATTCGAACCACTGAAGCACGAGGCGACTGATTTACAGTCAGTTCCCTTTGACCGCTTGGGAAATCCGCCGTGCTGCCTGTTTGGTTGAACCCCAACCGGCAACCCGTTTAGTATGCCACAGACCGGCCGACTTATGCAAATACGGCGTGTCGCGACAGCCAAAAACGGCCCAAATCGTTGAAATTCCAACGTTTTGCGCAAATCGGCGCCGAACAACGCAGAAACCCCGCCTCCCGAGCCTTGCGAATCGCAATATACGGGAAACGGGGTTTCGACAGCTACGCGCTAGTCTCAGCCGAGGATGGCCAGGATGTCACGAGCGGAGACGATGAGGTAATCCTCGCCCTGGTAGTGCACCTCGGTGCCGCCGTACTTGGAGTACAGCACCTTGTCGCCGACCTTGACGTCGACCGGGATACGCTCGCCGGCGTCGTTACGACGGCCCGGGCCGACAGCCAGGACTTCACCCTGCTGCGGCTTCTCCTTGGCATTGTCCGGAATGAACAGACCGGAAGCGGTCTGGGTCTCGGCTTCCGCCTGCTTGACGATGATCTTGTCTTCCAACGGTGTGAGTGAGATCGACACTGTGGACCTCCTCTTTCTAAAGAGAAATCGATACTTACCGCGCCGGGACCCGCTAGCAAGAGGCTGACGATCACTTACGGCGTCGTCCTTTCGCGCTGTGACTTATCCTAGCGCGATTATTAGCACTCTGCCAACTCGAGTGCTAACGCTCTGAGAGAAATTATCAAAAAAGCCTGAAACCATGCGGTTCCAGACTTTGTAAAAAACGGTTCAAGCGTTTCGTCAGGCGCTACGACGGGCCAGAATGGCCTCCAGGCCGGTGCCTAGGGAGTCCGAAGTCACATCCGGAGCCTCCACATCGGCACGTACTTCGGCATCGTGGAATCCCGGAACGTCGACCTCTCTGAGGTGCACGCCCTCATCCACGCGGGCGGCGGCCTCATCGGCATCCATGCTGCCCATTGCGTCGCTTGGCGGAATCAACGGCTCAGCCTCGTCGGAAGGCGTTTCGACGGGCACGGCCTTGGCCACTTGTTTGGTGGATTTGATCTCCATGCTTTCCGGAGCATCCACCTCAACGTCGGCACCGTCGCGAGGCGCACCCAACGAGAAGGAAATCAAGTCCTGCGTGGACTTGACGGCAACGGTTTTGGCTTCTTCGGCCATATTGTCTCGCTCATCGTGGATGGACAGTCCCACTTCCTTGACGTCAGCGGGCGCGGCATCCGCACGTTCGGTTGTCTGGTCGACGGCCTTCTCGGCAGTCTGCGTCTCTTCCTTGGAAGACATCTCTTCCTTGCGCCGTTTCACCGCGGCGTCCCGATCGGCCTTGCCGCGGGCGATCGCCTGGCGAATCTCCCCCTCGGGAACGACATCGGTCTTCAACTGCTCGTCGGCGACCTTGCGGGCCTCGGCCAGCTCCTGCGCGCGCAGTCTGGCACGTTCCGCCTGCTCCGCCTGCGCACGTTTGCGTTCGGCGGCGGCACGCTTCTTCACCTTGGCATGGTATCTGGCGACCTTCCGCTCCCACGCCACGGCCTGCTTGGACGCACGCACACCCAACGCGAGCACCGCGGCCAGCAACGCGGCCGGAATGAGCGCGAACAGCGGACTGAAGTGCAGTGCGAACGCACAGACCAGCACAACGACCGTGATTGTCAGCAATGAGACGGCGATGGCGCGCCTCCTGCGGACCGCGGCGTGACGAAGGGCGCGAATTTCCGCGATCCGTTCTTCGGATGTTGCGCCTTTGTGCGCCTCTGTGGACTGCATCAGTACCCCTTTCGCTGCCGCGACGGTCTCATCGGAAAATCGCGTTCCGCTGTCGGCATCCACCAGATGCAACGACGGTGAAAAGCGGTCCTCGCGATGTTCGATCACCCTCTTCATGCCTTTAATCGTCCGTCTGGGCAACCAAATGAGCATCAGGATGACAACGATCGCAAGCACGACCACCGTGCTTAACGATTCATAACCCATATGTCATAAGAATAGGTGACATTCCGACATTCGAGGCGAGTCCTCCCCGGCGTGTCGAATCAGGAGGGTGAATTCCCTGTCATCAGACGCGCGGTGAAACCGTTTGGCGCGTCCTCGGCCATCAATACGTAGCTTTCATGATCGCGCCATTGGTCGTTGACGTACATATACGCGCGCCGCACCCCCTCCAACGTTGCTCCGACCTTGCGTGCGACGGCACGGGACCGCTTGTTTTCCGGCAAAATGTCGATTTCCATGCGATGCAGTCGAGGTCCGGTCGGGTCGAACATGGCCCAATCCGCCAACAGCGCCACCGCCATCGGCGCGTAGCCACGCCCGGCGCAACGCTCGTCCACCCAATAGCCGACGACGCCGGAACGCATCGCGCCGTAGCAGATCGCGCCCAACGAGATCTGCCCGACGATACGGCCATGCTGTTCGATGGCGAACACGGCACCGGTACCGGCCCGTTCGTTGCGCCGCAGTTGTTTCATCCATTCCTTGTAGGTGATGGGGGCGCCGTGCAGCGGATCGCCGGATTCCCACGGCTTGAGCCAGGCATCGTTGCGCCAGCGAACCTCGTTCCACTCGTCATAGTCGGCACCCGTCAACGGGCGCAGACTCACCGGGACGCGCATGCTATGCGATTGGATGAATTCCGGCATTTCAAAGGAATTATTCCCCGGACGACGCATCATGTCGCTCAAGGATTGCAAAATCGTCACCCTTCCATTGTGCCCCACCCATACCCCATGTTCCGTTTTCCACGCAATCGAACCGTGGTACAACGAACGATATGGACATGTATGAGCAACAACGCGAGCTGAAACGGCATTGGCGCGCGGCTGCGATCGAACGACGAAAGCGGACGTCCGCCGACCAGCGGCGCGAAGCGGGACGACTGCTTGCCGAACACGCATTGGAAGCGTCGTTGATTCGACCGCGATCAACCGTCGCGGCCTTCGCCTCGATGGGCAGTGAAATATCGATGATGCCGTTGCTCGAAGCGACGTTCGACACGGATTGCCGTGTTTTGGTGCCGCGTCTGGGTGCTGGCATGGAAGTCGGCTGGAGTGAGCTGAACGGTCTTGACGATCTGCGCGACCAGCGCAATGCTGATGGTTCCATCAACACACATCGCCCGCAGGAGCCGGAAAACGCAGCGGAAGGACCGGAAGTTCTCACTTCGGCCGAGCTGATCATTGTGCCAGCGTTCGCTGTGGACGAACATGGTTTCCGATTGGGGCGCGGCGGCGGTTGGTACGACCGCGCTTTGGAGCATCGTAGCAGCACCGCGCGCGTGGTCGCCGTTTGCTGGCCTTGGGAGCCGACCGACGAGACCGTGCCGCATGAGCCGCATGATATTCCCGTCGACGGCGTGCTCACGCCGGATGGTTATGCCGATGTCCGAGGATAGGACGGTTGCGGGGCCGTCTCAGGGAACGTACTAGGATATGTCCCGTTAAGAAATTTGGGATTGTGCGTAAAGCGAGGATATCGTGCCTACTTACCATTACCGTTGCAAGAACTGCAACTACGACTTCACCGAACAGCAGTCGTTCACCGACGATCCGATCACCGTATGCCCGGAATGCGGCGAGGAGCAGGTCCGCAAGGTTTATTCCGCGGTGCCGATCGAGTTCAAGGGGTCCGGCTTCTACCGCACCGACAAATCCAAGTGACCCACAGGCGCGGAATCCAACGCGACACGCCGGAGATTGTGGATAACTCCCATTCTCCGACCACAACCCCGGATTCCGCTTGCCGTGGTCATAACAATCAGGTCATCATGCATGCATGATGACCTTTTTTCATTCCTTGATGGACCGCCGGCCACATTCGAGTTTGCGCACATCGACGGCTTCGGAAGGACGGACCGCGCGCACGACGCGTCTGCAACGAGACCGGCATGGTTCGACTGCCGCATCGTTGGAAGCCAGACGAAGCAACGCACGCCTGCATCGGTTCCTCGCCGCATTGTGCGCTGGCCTGACGGTATTCGCCACGCTGCAATGCGTACGCGCAGCCATCGCCACGCAGCCTATTGTGGTCGCGGTGCGGAATGTCGCCAAAGGCACGGCCATCACACGCGAAGCCGTGGAGTTACGTGAGGCGCCGAGCGATGGCTCGCTGAGCAACGCCTTCCATACGCTTGACGACGCCGTCGGCCTGATCGCACAGGTGGGCATCGGCGCGCACGATGTGCTTATGTCGGGCATGGCCCGTGCGTCCCCCGTTGTGCCGCAGGGCCATACGAGTATCGAAGTGCGTTTGGCAAGTGTGGCCGACGGTTTGATTCCCGGAGACAAGGTGACACTTTCCAGCGCCACCATGACAGATGCTGAGATGCAGTCCGGCACACCGAATGTCGCGGATATGCCAAACGGTACGGAAACGCCGTCCGGCATGGCTAATGATATGCCGGACGGTGGTGTGGATGCGCAGTTACACACGATCTGCGCCGAAGCGCTGCTGACCGGCAAACCGGCTAAGGATGCGCAAGGCAATACCATCGCGGTGTTCGCCATGCCGCCCAATGAGGCGGCCGTCGTGTTGCGGGTTCAGGAATACAGTGCGGTCATCGCCACCATCAATTAATGGCTGATAATCCTAATCGATAGCTGGCACCCGGCTGGACGTATCAGCGGCCGCGTTCGGAGAAGACCGCCCAATGTGGCGGAAGCTCGTTTAGGATGCGCTTGTCGTCATCCGCCTCGCGTTGGCGCTTGGTGAGCACGTCCGAAGGTTCGAGTTTGACGCCATCGGCATCGAACAGTTCCGTACCTTGGCGGACCACGCGCTTATGCTTGCGTGCGGTCCGCCGCGTGGCGGAATAACTGGGTGTGGAGTGCGTCTCGGACTGGGTCTGCGAATCGTCATGCTCCATGACGTTTTCGATATGCTCGGCGCTCACCGTTCCTCCCGGTACAGGCTTCCCAGTCGTGCCACGATGCGGTCGACTTCCTTATCGGGGTTCACGAACGCGCCGACGCTCCATACCGTCATCACCGACCAGCCAAGCGATTCGATGTCCTGCAGCAGCACGCGATGGCGTTCCCTGGTGGATTGCAGTCCCATGAACTGCGCGTCATCGGTGAGCACGGCCAAAGCGAACGGCTTGCCTTTCAGACCAACCACCAACGGCAGTTTGAGTCCGTCATCGAAACCGTAATCGACGGCCACGTCCAAGCCGCGTTCGCGGATCCTCTCGGCGAGATCGTTGAAGAGCACGTTCTCTCCGGACTCCTTGATCGCCGGGCGGACCATGCTGTCATCAAGCTGTTCGGCCCAACGCAGCACGGTTTTGAGCGCCTTCGGACCATCCTGATGCAGTCGCTCGTCGTCCATATCGTCGGATGCGAAGGACGAGACGATGTCGAGATGACGGTCCGGTACCGCCAAAGCGTCCAGCAGCATGCCTCGGCCGCCGTCGGATTCCAGCGCGCCGAACTGCTGCAGCAGCCTGCCGTGCGAGGTCTTGGCGTAGCACATCGCAAGAATCGCGTCGGTGGCGTGGGCGCCGGCCACATCGACGATGTCCACGATGCGCACGTGGCGCAGGAACATGCCCATGGCCTTGTCTTTGTTGGCAAGCGACTTGAGCTCGGCACCCAGACGGATGCGGAACGTGTGCGTGAGCGCTACCACGGTAAGCACATACGATGCGGGAACGATGGTGAAACCGGCCGCGCGCTTGCGGATGATGCTCACCACTTCGTCGATCTCCTGCTGGCTTGATTCGACCAGGCCGGAATTGATGACCGGCACACCGTTGGCGTCCGGCACGAAATGGTACGCGACTTCGCCTTGGTATCCTTCACGCGCCACATCGCACGGCACGGAGCCGTATCCTTCCGATTCGAGGAAGGCGTTGAGCTTCGGCGCACGGCGAACCGGCCTGTCGGTTATCTTCACGCTTGGCAGCAGTGCGATCAGTCGCTGCAGGCCATCGGATGTGACGGTCTTGCGGTGCGCGATCACCACGACCTGCTTCGCGCGGGCGATGATGCTGAGCAGCTCGATGGACGGAATATGCGCGGCCGTATCGATGATGACGGTATCGGCAAGCGGCGCCGGGTCGGTGATGGCAGCGAGCGTGGCTGGCGTTGCCACCAGAATAGGCTTTGCCGCGGCCAAAATCTGCGGATGCTCCCTGCGCAGCCTGTTCAACGGCACGTTTCGGGAACCGGCAAGCGTGGTATGCAGCAGATTGGCTTCCTGCGTGCGGGAGAAAAGCATGTCGCACAGACGGCGTACGGACTCTTGGGCGACCATCGGTCCGATGGAACGCACGTGTTCGACATCCACCTGGGTGAATCGGTCGGCGGCGCTTTGCATGGCGGAGCCATCCTGGTTGGAAATGATGGCGGAGGACTTCACGATGTCTTCGAAAGCCGTGGTCCACCACGCCAGCTGCAGTTCTCCGGCCACGGCGTCGTTCGGCACGCCGCGGTTGCTCAGGTCCGCCACAAGCTCATCCAGACCGGCCGAATGGAACTCACGTTCCAGACGGGCGCGTTCCGGCAGCGTATCCAACGCCTGCTTGTCGTCATACAGGGCCTTCAGACGCTCTTCCACCTGGTTGAGGTCGACGGTGTCCAGATTGCCGCCCTGCGGTGTGGTGGCGAGCGCCACGTTCAACGCGGTCATATCGTTCGTCAGCTGGTCCTGCGTGTTGATGATGTCGTCGAGTTTGGCGGGCAGCACCGGCCATCCGCCGTGAGGAACGAACATGTGCCACTGTTCGGCCTGCTTGGCCACCACGAGCAGCGCCTCATGCAGGTTCTCCACCTGCGCGCCGACGCGCAGCATCGACTTGGCCTCCTTGATATGGCGGCGACGTTCCCAGAATCCCATGGAGCTGCCTTCGGCCTTGCGCTGGGCCTTGGGCTTGGTGGCCTCGATCATGGAATCGATGTCGCGTTCGAAGATTTCCGGCTGGAAGACGTCGAGCACGCGGCGCAGGTTCTTGAGCACCATGACCTGGCGTCCCCACTCCTGCGCGGTGGTGGGAATCGGGAAGCCGCAGGTCTGCACGGTGCTGGACACCTGTTTGCGGGTGGCGGGCAGCACCTTGCGCAGCAGCTCGACCACACGCTGGTATGCGCTGATCGCTTCCTCTTCGGAATACAGGGAGGCTTTGTACCAGGCGGTGTCCTGCGCGCCGATGGTGTATTCGCCGAGTTCTCCCGCGCGATACAGCTTCTGGGCCCATTCCTCCATCTTGTCCGCGATGGAATGGGCGGACTGCTTGGTCAGACGCACATGCGTGGTCGGATGCGTGGGCAGGACGGCGATTTGTGCGAGGTTCTGGATGGTCTGGTATGCGGACACGCCCCATTCCTGGCTGACGCCATGCAGGTCGCCCAGATAGCGGGCCAGGCGGGAACGCACACCCACCAGCTCATCCGAAATCTGGTCGAAACGCGAAGTCGCGACGCCGGATTGGAAACCGACTGCGGCTATCAGCTGACGGTCGATTGCCGCATTGGCGCCGTCATCGGCGATGTCCAGCAATTGGCCGCTCATCTCGTTGGCCGCGATCGTCTGCATGAAACGGCGCTTTTGGTCGGTGACGCACGGCACGTACAGCACGCTGTGTCCGCTCATCACGCAACGGGAGGCGATTGCCGCGGCCTGTTCGGCCGTGTTGCCGCTGATCGCGCTGTCCACGAAAATCGAATGCCCGGATGCGGCCAGCTGCGCCGCGTATCGGACGGTGTTGTCAACGTCGCCAATCTCGTATTCGCCATGGGGATCGGCGTCGAACGGACTGTATTCGGGAATCTGCGCGTCTTTCAGCGCGTCCGCGGCTTCCTTGTTCCCGGCGAGCGCGTCCAGGACGGTGTTGCCTGTCGGGCCTTGGGACAGCTGGTTGATGATCTGGCGACTTTCCACCAGCATCTGCGAGGACGGGTCCATGAAGCAGCCGAGGATGATGTGACGTTCGATTTCGAAATCGGGGAAAACGCTGGACGCGCGCGCTGTGATGGCCGCGAACACCGCGGACGTTTCGGGGGTGCCGCTTTCGTAATTCGAACCATCGAAGAGCTTGGTCTCGTCCAATGTCACGTTGTTTTCACGCATCACGGCGGCGAAGGCCGCGTTCAGACGCACTCGTCCGGTGAACGCGATGACGGTGCCGTTCTCGATGTTGCGGCCTTCCTTGCGCACTTCGACCGGATACATGAGCACCGGCATCTGGTTGCCTTTCCAAATGGCCACGCCGACCACCAAGGAGAGTTCGCCGACTCCGCTGACACGGCTTTTCGCGTCACGGTCGTCGAGCACGCGTTCCACACGCCTGCCCGCGGCGCGCAGCATGCCGTTGTCTCGGAACAACGAGTCCAAGGTGACGTGTCCTTTGGCGAACAGCTGCGCGATGCCCGATGGGTGCGCATGCGTCAGGTCAAGCTGGGCGCTCAGTTGCGTCACATCCTCAAGCGGGGATGGTGCCAGACCAAGGCGATACTCCTCACGCCATCCGCGGATACGGTCCAACGCGGTGGCCGTCTCTTCGTTTTCGCTCATATACCGACTCACTTCCCTACTGCCTTGCGGTATTCCTCATATCCCGGATTGTGTGCCAAAGCCGCATCGATGTCTTGGTTGCCCAATGCGCCCAACCACGCGTACAGGTCATCGTATAGGGATGGGTTCATGGCGAGGAACGGCAACAGTTCCGGATGACGCGCCATCTGGAACTGCACTGTGAAATCATCCGTGCGTTTGGCGTCATCGGAGGTCAGGCCGTCGACCTCGATGGTCTGCTCCTGCTTGGCGAGGCCGCCTTTGGACACACGGTCGAATACCGATCCCGGTTCGAAGATCGGCTTGAATGCGGCGGTTTCGTCCGGTGCGGGCTGCGATTGGCTGTTTTGCGGGCGGAACCGCTCGTCGTCGTCTTCCGCGGTCACCGTTCCCGGCTGTTCCGTCTGCGGCTGCGTAGCGTGCATCGGCTTCGACTGCTGTTCGGCGGGCTGCTGTTCGGCAGTTTCCGATGTGGGCTGTTCCGCCATCTGCGATTGTTCGGCGGACTGCGTCTGTTCCTGGGCGGACGCGTCAGCCGCATTGTCAGCCTTGTCAACGTTGCCTGTGTTATCGCCAGTGTCGTTCCTGTCGGGCAGAGCGACGGCGATTGGCGTGTTGGGGCGCGCGCTGAACAGCTTGTCCACCGGAATCAGGTTGTTCTTGTTACCGTCATGGGATGCTTCCAAGGGCCGAGCGGCTGTCTCGGTTGAGACGGCAGCCACCTCGGCATCGGTCGCAGCCGCATCAGCGGAATCGGCCGCATCGGCCTCGATCTCAGCTTCAGCCTCGGCCTGCGCTGCGGCGTCGGCGAACAGGTCGCGGGGCTTGTCCGCGGCCACGACGGTTTCCTGAACCAAGGAGACCGAGGGGAATGCATCTTCGAGTTCCGGCTTGTCGGCATGCTCCGGCGTGAAGGTCTGACGTTCCGCCTGGTGCAGAGCATCAGCACGGTCGGTGACATTGCGCGCGTGGAAGAACGTCGTCGGCTCGCCGGCACGCAGATTGAGGATGTCGTCCACGGACATGTCGGCTGCATCCGGTTCCTGCGGAGCCTCGTCGGAGACCGCGTATTCGAACAGGTTCGAAACCGGCTGGCTTGTATCATCCGAGACACCGGAGGTGGCGTCGTCATCCTCGTCATCGTGTTCGAATGCGGATTCGAGCGTAAGACGCACGTCGCCGAACTGCAGGGTCATCGAGTCGATGGGCAGCTTGATGTCCTCGCCTGCGGGCAGGCGCATCAGTTGGCCGTTGTTCGTCACCACGAACGAGCCGTTGGTGGAATGCAGATCTCGTACGGAGCAATTGCCCTGCTTGTCGACGGAGAGGACCGCATGCCTTTTCGACATGGACTTGCCCGGATCCATGATGTCGAGACGAGCGAACCCGTCATCCGACAGCGGGCGCAACGGCTTGCGCCCGATTTCCACGCTTTCGCCGTCATGAAGCGTTTTCACGTTGTTTCCGTCAACTTTGACGGTCCACTGCCGCGTCATTCGTCGATCCTCGCTCACCGTTGTCGGCCTTCCTTTCGCACTACACTATCTGCCATTGTGTCATGATTCATCGCGAAAGTAAGGATTCCGAACCGATAAATTGACAACTTTCGCCTAATTCCCCCATTTTAGAACATGCCTGAGTCATGCTCCATATGCGGAAAACCCCGCTGCCTTACGGCAAACGGGGTTTCCATTACAGCTTGGTGATTGCGGCTTGAAGCCGCGCGAATCACTTGAGCTCGACGGTGGCGCCGGCTTCTTCGAGCTGGGACTTGGCCTTCTCGGCGTCTTCCTTCTTGGCCTTCTCCAGGACAGCCTTCGGAGCGCCGTCGACGAGAGCCTTGGCCTCAGCCAGGCCCAGGTTGGTGATAGCGCGGACGGCCTTGATGACCTGGATCTTCTTGTCGCCAACGGCGGAGAGGATGACGTCGAACTCGTCCTTCTCTTCCTCAGCAGCAGCGCCAGCAGCCGGAGCGGCGGCAACAGCGGCGACCGGGGCAGCAGCCTCGACGTCGAACTTCTCTTCGAAGGCCTTGACGAACTCGGAGAGCTCAACCAGGGTCATCTCACCGAAAGCTTCGAGCAGCTCATCGTTGGTGTACTTAGCCATAATGGCTTCCTTTCATTCTTGGCGACGGACTGAATTGAAGAGGTGGCCGTCACCTAAAACAATTGTTTTTCTTTTTTGTGGTTGCTTCATTCATGCGGCGAGCCGCAGCGAAATCAGGCAGCCTTTTCCTGCTTCTCGCGCAGCGCATCGATCGTACGCACGGCCTTGGTCGGCAGAGCGTTGAACAGGTACGCGGCCTTGGACATCGTAGCCTTGATGTCGCCGGCGAACTCGGCGAGCAGCTGCGGGCGAGACTTGAGGTCTGCCAGCTTCTTGGCGCCTTCAGCATCGTAGACGGTGCCATCAGCGAAGCCGCCCTTGATGATCAGTGCCTTGTTGGTCTTGGCGAAGTCACGCAGGGTCTTCGCAGCTTCGATGAAGTCACCCTTCACGAAGGTCACAGCGGTCGGGCCGGCGAGAAGTTCATCAAGACCTTCGATGCCAGCTTCCTTGGCTGCAATGCGAACGAGCGTGTTCTTTGCCACAGTGTAGGAAGTATCGCGGCCTAGCTTTTCGCGCAGTTCAGAGATCTGCGGAACGGTAAGCCCGCGGTACTCGGTCAGGTAGATAGCGTCGGCGTTACGGAACTTGTCCGTAAGCTGAGCGACCACCGCTTCCTTTTCGGGCCTCTTCATGGCGTTCCTTCCTTAGTCAACCGTTGACTGTGAGATTCGGAACACCTCGCAGGGCAATAAAAAAAGCCCTGCACGCAGGCAGAGCAACATTCGACCGCTAAGCGGAAAGCCCTTGGTGGGCGTATGTTCTTCAACCTGCGCTGGCTTGGCGAACCAAACTTCGTGAGCGCTTGCACGCTCCAACCAACGGTCTGTGGTTTACAAATGGGTAATTTACTGACCCGTTTGGACTAATCCAGACCGGCGTGTCGCGCCGCCGCAAAAGCAACCCCTTACCAATCGCACGAAATTTCCATGACTTACATAGGTGCTACGTTTGCTTTGTTCAGGGACGCATGTCCCAGGCGAGTCGCGATTCTCGCCGGCGCACGCCACTATATGGCACGCGCCTACCAACCCAAGAAAGATGAGAAAAGAGAAAATGGAGAAATTCTTCCATCTCAAGGAGAACGGCACCACCGTCTCCACGGAGATCATGGCCGGCCTGACCACGTTCTTCGCCATGTCCTACATCATCATCGTCAACCCGCAGATCCTGTCTTCGACCGGTATGCCGTGGGGCGGCGTGTTCCTCGCCACCATCATCGCGGCCATCATCGGCACGCTCGTGATGGGCCTGTTCGCCAATGTTCCGTACGCGCAGGCCGCCGGCATGGGTCTCAACGCGTTCTTCACCTACACCGTGTGCTTCGGCCTCGGCTTCAAGTGGCAGGAAACCCTGTGCATGGTGTTCCTGTGCGGTTTGATCAACATCATCATCACCGTCACCAAGATCCGTAAGATGATCATCCAGGCCATTCCGGAAGTGCTGCAGAACGCCATCGGCGGCGGCATCGGCCTGTTCGTGGCCTACGTCGGCTTCCTCAACGTCGGTTTCTTCACCTTCACCACCAAGTCCGCGGCCAAGAGCGGCGACACCGTGCAGGCCACCCCGGGCCTTGCCGTCATGAACAATCCGACCATCTGGCTGTTCATCATCGGCCTGGTGCTGGCCATCGTGCTCACCGTGCTCAAGGTACGCGGCGGCATGCTGATCGCCATCGCCGTCACCGCGGTCGTCGGCATTCCGATGGGCCAGACCACCATGGCCAACTCCGTGTCCATCGCCGACACCTTCGCCCAGCTGCCGCAGACCTTCGGCGTGATCTTCACCAAGGATGGCTTCCCGGCGCTGTTCTCCGACGTGTCGAAGCTGCCGATCATCCTGCTGACCATCTTCGCGTTCTCCATGTCCGACACCTTCGACACCATCGGCACCTTCATCGGCACCGGCCGTCGTACCGGCATCTTCTCCGCCGAGGACGAGAAGGCTCTTGAGAACGGTTCCGGCTTCTCCTCCAAGATGGACAAGGCCCTGTTCGCCGACTCCATCGCCACCTCCATCGGCGCCATCTGCGGCACCTCGAACACCACCACCTACGTGGAGTCCTCCGCGGGTATCGCCGCCGGCGGCCGCACCGGCCTGACCTCCGTGGTCGTGGCGATCTGCTTCGCGCTGTCCGCCTTCCTCTCCCCGGTCATCTCCGCCGTGCCGTCCGCCGCGACCGCAGGCGTGCTGGTCGTGGTCGGCTGCATGATGGCTTCCTCCTTGAAGGAAATCGAGTGGGGCGACATCTCCGAAGCCATTCCGGCGTTCTTCGCGTCCGTGTTCATGGCGTTCAGCTACTCCATCTCCTACGGCATCGCCGGCGGCTTCATCACCTACTGCATCGTCAAGACCTGCAAGAAGCAGGCCAAGGATGTGCATCCGGTGATCTGGGTCGTGGCCGTGCTGTTCATTCTGGACTTCATCATCACCGCAGTGCTGTAACAGTCCTTTTCATACGGAAATGGGCGGTTCCTTCAGTGGAATCGCCCTTTTTTTATCGACTTTCGCGTCTTTTTTATCGGTCCGCATCAGATGGCTTGGGAGAACGCGTCGACGAGCGCGGCCATCCAGTCCGTCAGGGAATCGTACTGCTCCGGCATCTGCTCGGTCAGCTCCACGATCGGAATATTGGACGATTTTGCCGCGATGACGATCTTGCCGGTCAGCTCGGTCTCCTCCTGAATGTTGACCACCAGCAGGCCGATCTTGCCGGCCTCCAGCATGTCGGTGAACTGTTTGATGTCGGTCGGCGTTGGCTCGCTTTCGTTGGCCGTGGCACGCATGTAGCCGGTCGGCGTCGCGTCTTTGAGGCCCAGGTCCCCGGCCAGATATTCGGCGACCGATTCCGTGGCGGCATAGGCTTCGCCATCCGCCTTGCGTTTGGTCTCCGTGATTTTTCGGGCGACCTCGTCTTCCTTGGAACGCCATTGCTGGTTCAGCTTGTCGAAATCGGCCTTGCCGTCGGGCCTTGTGCCCTCGTATGCCCTGGTGATGGCCTGTGCGACCGCTTTGCGCACCGCCGCCGAGAACCAGACGTGCGGGTTGCCGCCATTCTTGACGCCACCGATCTCCGCCGCGTTGATGACTTGCGATTTGGCGGATTGCGCGGCTTTGACGGCCCATGAGTCGTACCCGGCGCCGTTGACGATGACGATTCGTGCCTTCTGCAGTTTGGCGATGTCGGACGTGGTCGGCTCATAGTCGTGCGCGTCCACGTTGGTGGAGTTGATGATGCTGGTCACCTGCACGCCGCTTCCGCCGAGCTGCTCGGCGAGGGTGCCCCATTGGTTGATGGAGGAGACGACGGAAATCGCGCCATGCGCGGAACCGGCACCGTTCTGCGACGTTCCGCAGGCAGACGCGGAAGTGAGAAGGCCGACGGAAGCGAATACGGCAATCGCAATTCTTGCATAACGGTTCACGATGGTTCCTCCATTTTCATACGCTTCATGCTTCGATGAATCCATCATAACCGTAACTGAGAATGATTCTCAACAGCGCGTGTCGCTTCCACAAGAAAAACAACAAACCGACGCCGAGAGCAATCTCAACGTCGGTTTGCGGGGAAAAGGAGCTGCCGATCAGCCAAAACGTACAATTACAGAGTTTCGCACAGCGAAGCGCTATTAACTGGCCAGCTGAAGCTGACTCGCACCAACCCACCGGGTTGGCACTACGTTTTGGCGAATCGGCCTTATCGATCAACCAAAACGTCCGGAGACGTAACGTTCGGCTTCTTCGTTCTGCGGGTTGTTGAACATCGTGGTGGTGTCGGTGAAGTACTCGAGGTGACCCGGCTGGCCGACGGCCTTCAGGTTGAAGAAGGCGGTGTAGTCGGCGATACGGGCGGCCTGCTGCATGTTGTGCGTCACGATCACGATGGTGTACTCGTTCTTCAGCTCGTTGATCAGATCCTCCACGGCCAGGGTGGAGATCGGGTCGAGGGCGGAGCACGGTTCGTCCATGAGCAGCACCTGCGGGTGCACGGCCACGGCGCGTGCGATGCACAGACGCTGCTGCTGGCCGCCGGACAGGCCGATGCCCGGATTGTCCAGACGATCCTTGACCTCGTTCCACAGGTTGGCGCCACGCAGGGCCCACTCGACCAGATCATCCGCGTCGGACTTGGAGATCTTGCGGTTGTTGAGCTTCACACCGGCCAGCACGTTCTCGCGAATGGACATGGTCGGGAACGGGTTCGGACGCTGGAACACCATGCCGACGTCACGACGGACGGCGACCGGATCCACATCCCTGTCGTACAGGTTCTTGCCTTCCAGCAGCACCTCGCCTTCGCAGTGGGCGCCCGGAATGATCTCGTGCATGCGATCGAGGGTGCGCAGCACGGTGGACTTGCCACAGCCGGAAGGTCCGATGAACGCGGTGACCTTGTTGGCTTCGATGTTGATGTTCACGTCTTCCACGGCCAGGAAGTCGCCGTAGAAGATGTTCAGATGGTTGACATCAATACGTTGTCCCATTTGTTTTCCTTATTGTTCTTATGTTTTCGACTATTCGACCGCGCTCAGCGTTCCGACTTGACGGCGAAGACCTTCGCCACGAGACGGCCGATGAGGTTGAGGATCAGCACGATGAGAATCAGCACAAGGGCTGCGGCCCAGGCGCGTTCCATCGGGATGGTGGTGACGCAGGCCGCGGAAGCGTTGGCCGGGCAGTTCGCGTTGAGCTTGGAATACTCCTGGTAGACGTACACCGGAAGCGTGGTCATCTGGCCGGAGAAGAGGTTGACGTTCGTGGAGGCGATGTAGCCTGCGGTCATCAGCAACGGAGCGGTTTCACCGATCACGCGGGCGACGGCGAGAATCGCACCCGAAACGATGCCCGGCAGGGCGGTGCGCAGCACGATCTTCGTGATCGTGCGCTGCTTCGTGACGCCCAGGGCGTACGAGGCCTCGCGCAAATCGTGCGGCACGATCTTGAGCATTTCCTCGGACGACTTGACCACGGTCGGCAGCATCAGCAGGGAAAGGGCGACGGAGCCTTCGAAACCGTTGATGGTGCCGGGGCCGATCAGAATCGTGAACATCGAGAAGGCGAACAGGCCTGCGACGATGGACGGGATGCCGCTCATCACGTCGACCAGCAGGGTGATGACCTGTGCCAGCTTGCCACGGTTGGAATATTCCACCAGGTACACGGCGCACATCAGGCCGATCGGGATGGAGATGAGCATGGCGCCGAAGGTGATTTCCAGCGTGCCGATGATGGCGTGCAGGATGCCGCCGTAGCCGCCGGACGGGGTCGGGTTGCCGCCGACCACGCCGGTCATGTTGTAGCTCAGGAAGTTGAGGTTCAGCCTCTTGACGCCGTTGATGATGGTGGTGAGCAGCACCGAGAACAGCGGGATCAACGCCACGATGAACGCGCACGAGATGAGCGCCTTCATGGCGAAGTCCTTGCGCTTGCGCGCTGAGGTGAAGGAACGGGTCGGCTTGAACTTGTCGAAGTCGATGACGGGAGCGCCGTCCATCGGCGAAGCGTCGTTATTTGCGGCGGTCATCACACACTCGCTTTCTCGGTGAGCTTACGAGCGATGAAGTTCACCACGAAGGTAATCAGGAACAGGACCAGGCCGGTGCCGATCAGCACGGAAACACCCAGATCGTTGGCTTCCGGATACTGCGCGGCGATGTTCGCGGCGATGGTCTGGTTCTGCGAGGCCTGCAGCAGCTTGACGGAGTAGTTGAGGCCCGGGGACAGGATCATGAGCACGGCCATCGTCTCGCCGAGCGCACGACCGAGGCCGAGCATGGAGGCGGACACGACGCCGGACTTGCCGAACGGCAGGACCGCGAGCTTGACCATTTCCCACTTCGTGGCGCCGAGGGCCAGAGCCGCCTCTTCCTGAAGGCGAGGGGTCTGCAGGAAGATGTCGCGGGACATGGAGGTGATGATCGGCAGGATCATGACGGCCAGCACCACGGACACGGTGGCCACGGTACGGGAGGGATTGGCGGCGGGACCGGCGAAAATCGGAATCCAGCCAAGGTATTTGGCCACCCAATTCCAGAACGGGTAGATGGCGGGCACCAGCACCAGACCGCCCCACAGACCGTAGATAACGGACGGGATGGCGGCGAGCAGATCGACCACATAGCTCAGGGCGGTGGCGAGCTTCTTCGGCGCGTAATGCGAGATGAACAGTGCGATGCCGACCGACACGAAGAAGGAAATCAGCAGTGCCAGGGCGGAAATCAGCACGGTACCGAACAGCAGCGGTCCGACGTAGCCCCAGAAGCTGGAAGCCTTGCCGCCGGTGAAGTTGCTGATGGTCGCGCTGTTGGCCTTCTGGTCACCGCCGATCAACGGCCACGCGCGGAACAGCAGGAACAGCGCGACCGCGGCGAGCACGACGAGGATCAGGATGCCGCAGGCGTAGGCCACGCCCTTGAACACCTTATCCGCGTTCTTGCCGCTCACCGGCTGCTGTGCCGTTTTGCTTTGCGAACTCACGGGTTCTCCTTTTGGTTTGCTTGCGATTGCTTTCGATTTTTCTGGTTTTGCGTATCGTCCGTAGGTATCGTTTCAGGCCGCAGCCGTTTTTTACGCGGCTGCGGCCTGAAACCTACGGTCAGTCACCGATCACCGAAAGCGATCGCCCCACTGTGATGGGCTCACTTGGTTTTGATGGCGTCGATGGACTTGACGACCTTCTGACGCAGGGTGTTGGACATCGGAGCGGAGCCGGCTGCGGAAGCGGCGGTCTGCTGGCCTTCGTCGCTGGTCACGTAGGTGAGCCAGGACTTGACGAACTTGGCGGTGTTGGCGTCCTTGTATGCCGGGCAGGCGACGTCGTAGGAGACCAGCACGATCGGGTAGGCGCCCTTCTCGGTGGTGTTGTGGTCGAGCTTGACGACCACGCGGTTGTCACCCTTGGCGGAATCGTCGAGCGGGGAGGCGTCCACGACCTTGGCGGCGGCTTCAGCGGAGAACGGGACGTAATCGTCGCCGACCTTCACGGCCACGGTGCCCAGATCGCCGGCCTGGGAGGCATCGGCGTAACCGATGGTGCCGTCAGCCTGCTGCACGGTGGAGATCACGCCGGAAGTGCCCTTGGCGCCCTGGCCGACCTCGTTCGGCCAGTTCTCGCCGAGGTCGTAGCTCCATGCGTCGCCAGCGGCGTCCTTGACGTAGCTCAGGAAGTTCTTGGTGGTGCCGGACTTGTCGGAACGGTGCACCACGGTGATGTCGAGGTCAGGCAGATCGACCTTCGGGTTCTGCTTCTTGATGGCGTCATCGTTCCACTTGGTGATCTTGCCGTCGAAGATCTTGGCGATGGTCTCGGCGTCCATGTTCAGGGTCTTGCCCTTGCCGGACACGCCCTGCAGGTTGAAGACGACGGCGATCGGGGAAATGTAGACCGGGATGTCGAAGGCGGTGCCGGAAGCGCACACGCTCTTGGACTGCTCGACCTCGTTATCGGCGAGAGCAGCGTCGGAGCCGGCCCATGCGGTTGCACCGGTCAGGAAGGTGGACACGCCAGCGCCGGAACCGGACGGGTTGTAAGCGACCTTGGCGTCCGGGTTGGTGCCCTGGAAGCCGGCGATCCAAGCTTCGACGGCGGCCTGCTGGGAAGAAGCGCCAGCGCCGGAGAAGTTGCCGGAAACGGTTTCGGTCTTGGTATCGGACTTGGCCGAAGAATCGGTGGAAGCGGTGGTGTTGTCACCGCAAGCCGCGACGGAAGCCAGCATCACAATGCCGGACACAGCGGCGATGGAGCGTACGAGAATGGAGTTACGCATTATTCTTTTCCCTCTGTCAACATTCAGATGGCGTGTGTTTCTGATTTTTCGATTTTCTGTTGTCGCCATCGTTCTTCATGACAATCTCCAGCCTATTGGGCGTTTCACTCGCCCCAAACCAAAAACGGTGAACGGAAGATGAACAGTCTACGACACCTTCGCCGTTCGACGTTCCTTCCGTTCACCGTTCTTTGCAAGCACGATGCGAATGCGCGCTATACCAAGCCTTTCATCATCATTCGCTTGGCGTATCGATCTTGTATCCGAGGCCGCGCACGGTGGTCAGATACTTGGGATGGCCCGGGTCCTCCTCGATTTTGGCGCGCACGCGCTTGACATGCACGTCCAGCGTCTTGGTGTCGCCGACATAGTCGGAGCCCCAGATGCGGTCGATCAGCTGGTGGCGGGTCATCACGCGGCCCTTGTTCTGCATGAGGTATTCCAGCAGTTCGAATTCCTTCAGCGGGAAGAACACGTTCTCGCCGCGGACCGTCACCTCATGCTGGCCGATTCTCATGGAAATGTCACCGCATACGAGCGGAATATCGTCGTCGGCGGCTTCTCCGGATTCGGCGACCATCTGGTTGCGGCGCAGCACCGCGCGGATGCGTGCCAGCAGCTCACGGAAGGAATACGGTTTGGTGATGTAGTCGTCCGCGCCGATTTCAAGGCCGACGACCTTGTCGATTTCCGCGCTTTTCGCGGTCAGCATGATGATCGGCACACGGCTTTGCTCGCGGATCCGACGGCACAGCGCGGTGCCGTCAAGACCGGGCAGCATCAGATCGAGCAGCACCAGATCGATACCACCCTTGGTGAACAGTTCCAATCCTTCTTCACCGGTGGCCGCGGCGGACACGTCGTACCCTTCACGGGTGAGCTGGTAGACCAGCGGCTCACGGTACGACTCTTCGTCCTCGACGATCAGAATTCGCGTCATCAGTGGTTCTCCTCATTCTCTGTTGTGGTGGAGTGGCCGGACTGTTTCTTTTCACGGGTGTTATCATTCGCCGAATCCGCCGGATGGTCGGGTTCCGCAGCGCCCGAAGCCTGCGGCATCGTGATGGTGAAGGTGGATCCCTCCCCCTCACGCGACCATACGGAGATGGTGCCGCCGCAATCCTCGACGCAATGCTTGGTGATGGCCAATCCCAGGCCGGTGCCGCCGGTTTCACGGGAGCGCGCCGGATCGACGCGGTAGAATCGCTCGAAAATTCTGCTGAGCGACGCCGCGGGGATGCCGATGCCCTGGTCCACGACGCGAATCGCCACCTTGCCGGATTCGATGCCGATGCCGACGGCCACCGTGGTATGTTCCGGCGAATAGTTGATGGCGTTCTCCACCAGGTTCTTCACCGCAGTTTTGATGGTCTCATGGTCAGCGACCACGAACACGTCCAGGTTCTGTTCGGCTTCCTTGGCCAGTTCCTCGGCGTTCGCATGCACCAGCACCTGCCGGCCGTTCACGGACAGGACCAGGCTGATGTGCTTCGATTCGGCCTTGACCTGGTTTTCGGCGAGCGCCTCGCGTGCCACGGACAGCACGGACAGCCGTTCCGCGTTGAGCATCGCTGCCGCGCTTTGCGCTTTCTGCAGGTCGATCAGACGGTGGACCAGTTCCGTCAATCGTTCGGATTCCTTGGAGATTCGGCCGGAGAAGTATTTCACCGCGTCCGGATCGTCGGCCGCGTCGCCGATCGTTTCGGCGAGCAGAGAAATCGCGCCTGCCGGGGTTTTCAGTTCGTGCGAGACGTTGGTGACGAAATCGCGCCGCATGATTTCGAAACGGCGTTGCTCGCTCATGTCGGAAATGAAAATCGCAAATAGGTTGTCGGCGATCTGTCCGACGCGCACGTGCAGGTAGAGCGTGTCTTCGGGCAGCGGCTTGCCGGCTTCGACGCCTTTGCCGTTCGTGTTCACCACGCCCGTTCGCGTGCGGCCGTGCAGGGGGATGGTCAGTTCGCGTTCGCGCACCACGCTGTCTGTGGAGACCAGTTTCACGATGTCGCGGATTTCCGCGAGCGCCATCGCCTGGTCGTGGATGATGCCGAAGCGCCGCGCGGCCGGGGATGCGTATTGGACCGTGGCCAGCGAGTCTACGACCACCAAAGCTTCGGGCATGACGGCCACCAGCTGGCGTTCCGTGGACTGCACGGGAACGCGGGGGCCGAACAGGGACGCGTTCTTCGCAGCTCCGAACAGGCTCGGATCATTGGGGTCGACGCCGTCCTGCACATCCTGGAAGCCTCGTCTGCGGCCAAGCAGGAACGCCACGACGAACACGACCACGGCCACGACCACCAATGCCGCAACCACCGACGGCGTTGCCAGCATCTGCTCCAACGTCATGCGTTCACCTTCCGATAATCCTCAGTTCTTCCTTAAGACTAGCGGCTTCGGAGAGGCTTTCGCGTATGCGATTCTCTCACGCCACCGGAAGTTTTCCTGCCGTTCATCTTCCGAAACGCAGCATATCGGAATATGAGACGTCCCGTTTGCCGATATGACGATGCATGATGACGGGTCATGCGGCAAACGGGATGTGGAAACGGCTTTTCGCAACGTTAGGCGTTTCGCAACGCCACATGAACGCTACATGCGTTTGGCGATGTTCACCGTCAGTTTCGCGGCGGTGTCCGCGTATTCGGAAATGTCGAACGTTTTGAAATCCTCGTAGTCGGTGTCCGCGTTGTCGCTCAGCGCGCGAATCACCAATGCGGGAACGTCGTTGCGGGCGGCGACATGCGCGACGGCGGCGCCTTCCATTTCCACCGCGTCCGCGCCGGTCTCACGGATCACCTGCTCGACCTTCTGCGGATCATCGACGAAATAGTTGCCGGTGGCGATGATGCCGACGATATGGTGAATGTTCAAGTCGTTCAGCGCCTGGTCGGCCAGTTCGAGCAGACGGTCGTCGCTATGGTATTCCTCGATGGGCCGGTCGGCGGTGCCGGGCTTGAATTGGCCCACCAATCGCATGTCGGTGTCGAGATAGCGCAGGGTGCCGCCGAGCACCACGTCGTTGATGTGCAGATTCGTGTTGAGATTGCCCGCGATGCCGGAGAAGATCACGGCGTCCGGCTGGTCAGCGTCGATCAGATGCTGCGTGGTGGCGGCGATGTTGACGGTGCCCATGCCGCCGACGGTCGCGGCGACGTTGACGGCGGTGCCCTTGTTGGTTTCGAGGGTGCCGCGCGTCACCTTGACGCCGGCTTCCTCGGTGACGGTGACGTTGCTCAGTGCCGTTGCGATATTGGCGACTTCCTCATCCATGGCGCCGATGATGGCGATTGCGGTCATTGCACCCTCCCTGTCTTACGTGCTGTCTTGAGTGTTGTTTTACGCGATTGCGATTCGCGTTTCCCGAATTTTCTGCAATCGCGCGGATAGTGAATCGAATCGGTCACTTCCAGCGGCGCGCGGCCACCGCATGGGCAAGCTCGCGTAGCAGCTGTTCCGTGGTGTTCCAGCTCAGACATTTGTCGGTGATGGACTTGCCGTAGACGAGCTGGTCGAGCGGCGCGGCCTTCTGGTTGCCGCCTTCGATGAAGCTTTCCATCATGATGCCGGTGATGCCCTGCTCGCCTTTGGCGATACGGCCCGCGATGTCACGCACCACCTGCGCCTGACGATGCTCGTCTTTGCCGGAGTTGCCATGCGAGCAGTCGACGATCAGCCCATGTGCCGCAGCGGAATCGGCCGGCATTTCGGCGCGGATGGTGTCCATGGCCTTGGCCACCGAAGCGGCATCGTAATTCGGGCCGTGCGAGGAACCACGCAACACCACATGGCAGTCGGGATTGCCGAGCGTTTTGACCACGGCGGCGCGGCCGAGATGGTCGATGCCGAAAAACGTGTGCTGTTGTGCGGAAGCGAAGCAGGAATCGGCCGGAGCCTTGATGGAACCGTCCGTGGCGTTCTTGAAGCCGATCGGCATGGACAGGCCGGACGCCAACTGCCGGTGCACCTGGCTTTCCGTATTGCGCGCGCCGATCGCACCCCAGCTAATCGCATCGGAAATATACTGCGGACTGGTCGGCTCCAAAAACTCCGTGGCCGCCGCCAAACCCTCGTCAAGCACACCAAGCAGCGTGCGGCGGGCCAACAGCAAGCCCTTCCTGATATTGCAGCTGCCGTCGATATCCGGATCGTTGATCAGACCCTTCCAACCGACCGTGGTGCGCGGCTTCTCGAAATACACGCGCATGACGATCAGCAGCTCGCCATCCAACTCGCCTTTCAACGCGGACAGGCGACGCGCGTAATCGAGCGCGGCCTTCGGATCGTGAACGGAACACGGACCGACAACCACCAGCAGGCGATCGTCCTGACCGTACAGGCAGGCACGAATCTCATCACGCGAATAGGCGACGATCTCCTGCGCCTGCTCGCTCAACGGCAGGTCGCCCAACACCTGCGCCGGCGTGGGCAACACTTCGAATTCCAGCACGCGGCGGTTCACGATGCGGCTGATGCCCACCTGGTCCTCCCAGCGCGGCACGTCGGTCTCCACCAGCGGATTCTTGCCCTCATCCATGGCCTGCCTAATGGCACGTAAATCCTCAGGCGTGTTCAGCTGCTGCTGCATGATCTCGCTCTCCTTGTCGCTTCCTTTCCCAAGGATAGCAACGATGGTGCAGAAACATCAGCCAAGCTTGCGACGCGCGTCGACCGCGTCGGCAAGCGTGTGCAGCAGCTGCTCGGTACGATCCCACGGCACGCATGCGTCGGTGATCGACTTGCCGTATTCCAGCTGGTCGAGCGGCGCGGGCTTCTGATTGCCCGCCTTGAGGAAGCTTTCCATCATGATGCCGAGAATGCCCTGTTCGCCGGCCGCGACGCGTGCGGCGATTTCTTCGACCACTTCGGCCTCGCGCACCTCGTTCTTGCCACAGTTGCCGTGCGCGGCATCGATGATCAGACCATGCTCGCTTGGTCCGGAAGCCTTGGAAGCCTTGAGATCCGCCAACGCTTGGACCACGGAAGCGGCATCGCAGTTCGGACCATGCGAGGAACCACGCAGCACCAGATGGCAGTCGGGATTGCCCTTGGTCTCCGCGGAAATCACACGACCATCCAGATTGATGGAGAGGAAATGATGCTCGAAAGCGGCCGCGAAACACGAATCGGCCGCCGGCTTGATGGAACCATCCGTAGCGTTCTTGAAACCGATCGGCATGGACATGCCGGACGCCAGCTCGCGGTGCACCTGGCTTTCCGTATTACGCGCGCCAATAGCGCCCCAGCTGATCAGATCGCAAATATACTGCGGGGTAATCGGATCAAGCCATTCCGTAGCGGCGGGCAAGCCGAGCCCCAGCACGTCGGTAAGCACCTTGCGAGCCATGAACATGCCCTTGCGAATATTGAACTGGCCGTCAAGATCAGGATCGTTGATCAGACCCTTCCAACCGATCGTGGTGCGCGGCTTCTCGAAATACACGCGCATGACGATGACCAGACGATCATCAAGCTCCTTCTTGACGGCGGCAAGCCTCTCCGCATACTCGTGCGCAGCCTTCGGATCATGAATCGAACACGGGCCGACGATGGCCAGCAGACGATCGTCACGGCCATGCAGCACGTCACGAATCTCCTGACGGGACTTCAACACCAGATCGCTCATCTCGTTCGTGAGCGGAAGTTCCTTAAGAAAATATCGGGGAGCGGGAATCGGGTCAAGCTGACGAATATTGACATCCACGGTCTCCGGAAACACGGCGCGCTCATCCAACAGCTGTGCATCCTTCGAACTATCCGGACCGCGAAGACCTGCCATCGCTTCTGTTCCTCCCCTGCATCATTATGCTTGCGTAGCGCGATAGCGCCACCGTCGTTACCTTAACGGATGGGGACGGAATATGGGGATGGGCGACTGCATGGTGGAATGGGTGGGGGTGACGTGGGACGAAGAAAGCGATATAGGAAAGACCCAACGCGGACGGAGAGTCCGGGTTGGGTCTTTTTTGGGGGAAACGTGCGTCATGGGGCCTGCCGGGCTGAGGCGATGAGGCCTGCAGCCTCGAAAACGCCTGTCGGCGTTTTCCCTCGCGGCGGAAGCCCACCGGGCTTCCGCTATTCGCTCGGCGCGTATTGGCCAGCGCGCGCTCCGCGCGCTATTTGGCCAATGCGCCCATCGGATCCCACGCGGGGAGCATGGTGGCGGGTTCTTCTAGGGCCTTGAGGTATTCGGCGGGAAGGAGGGCCTTGGGGACGGCGACCTCGTAGACGTATTCGGTGAACCAGTCGTCGCTCATGGTGAAGTAGCCCTTGTCGGCGATCTTGTCTCCCCACGAGTTCTCCACACGCCAACGGCGGGTGGTGTGGCCATCCTCATCCACATCCACACCGACGAACGCCATCGCGTGATTCATCGCGGAATCGCCGAAACGGACACGCTGTTCCTTGTCCAGATCGAAATCGACGCCATACACGCGGCCATACTCGAACAGGTCGGTGGCCCACGCGCCGTTCTCACGGTCCATCATCGGATGGCAGTCAGCGCCGAACCATACCGGAATGCCCTGTTCCTGAAGAATCTGACGCACGCAGTCCTTCATGAACTGGTTCGGCACGTTGAGGTACTCGGTCGGGTCTCCCCCGGCCACGTTGCCCAGATGCTCGATGCCGATCTTCTTGCCCTTGACGTGCTCCTGACGCGGATCGTCCACCAGGCAGACATAGCTTTCCAAATCGGCGGAACCCACATACTTCTTCCAGAACTCGACAGGCGTGATCTCGCCATCGCGGTGGAACTCGCCATCCTTGTCGGTCCACTCCCAATCGAAGCTCTTCGGCGGCTCGCCCAAGTGAATCGTCAGAATACGGTGACCGGCGGCGACCGCATCGGCGATGATCGCATCGATCGCGGACGGATCAGCGTACATATGCGCAACCGCGGTGTGCAGCATGCGGCGCAGCTGCACGTTCATCTCACCGGTGTTCTTGGAGGATTCGGTCTCCGGGAACAGATCCTTCGGCACCGCGCCATACTTCTTGTACACGTTCATGGCCATGGTCCACTGGCCGCCGTCGCCCATCACGTCGGACAGCAGATGCCGCATCAGACGCGAATCGGCAGGCTCGCCGGCCTCTACCAGAGCCGCCACGTCCTTCAGGAAGTAGTTGACGCGTTCGAGCTTGTCGTAGTACATGGCGTAGTTCTGGGAGAACTCGAACTCCTTGAGACCCATGTTCTGCTTGGCCACGAAACGGGCCACGTTCAGCGAGCTGAACAGCCAGCAACGGCCGGAACGGTCCTGATGGGTGACGGTGCCGTTGTCCACGACGGTGGAGAAACGACGCTGCATCAGACGGGCGCGATCGTAGTTGCGCGCCACCTTGTCGATGCCGGCCGCCGTGACGGCGTTCATGGCCATGCGATTGTGCTCGCTTGCTTCGAAATCGTCGACGAGCTTGTTCAGTTCATCACCGCTCAATGGCGTGATGTCGGTCATTATCCATTCCCTTTCTATGGTTTCAGTTGTTCTGCGAAGCGTCTGCGGATTCGGCGTCGCCTTCCGGCTCGGTCTCGGCTGCGGAATCGTTCTCGACGGCATCCTGCGTGTCGGCGTCTGCCGGTGCGGCGGTCTCATCGTCGTGCTGCGCGTCGTCATCAGATTGCGCGTCGGAAGGCTCGCCTTCATCGACGGCGTTGACCACGGACAGGTCGTTCATGCCGAAACCGGAGAACGCGTTGGAGAACATGGCACGCAGTTCGCTGACGCGCTGCGTGATCTGGGCCTCACGGCTCTGCAGGTCGGCGATGCGCTGCTGCACGCCGTCCAGTTCCTTCTTCGCGGCCTCGCGACGCTCGTTGATCTGCTCGTCGGCGTCTTCGGTGGCCTGCTTGAGGATGCTCGCCGCGTTCGCGTCCGCCTCGTCACGCTTGCTGGAAGCGTACGCCTCAGCCTCGTCACGGGTCTTCTGCGCGGAGGAAATCAACTCGCTGGCCTGCTTGTTGGCGGCCTCGCGACGTTCGTTCAGGTCGGTGAGCAGCTCATTGACCTTCTTCGTGGCCTCCTCCTGCTGGGCGGAGATGTCGGCGCGGATCTGCTCCACTTCGGCGTTGACCTGGCTGATGGTCTTGGTGCGGTGCACTTCCGCCTCGTCGGTGATCTCCTGGGCCTTCGCCTTGGCGGTGTCGGTGATTTCGGCGGCACGGCGCTGCGCGTCGGTCATCATCTTGGACACCTGCTCGCGCACGTCCGCCAGCTTCTTGTTGGCTTCGGCAAGCGCGGATTCGATCTGGTCGTTGGTCTCGCTCTTCAGGCGTGAGATCTCCTCATTGGCGTTCTTGCGCTGTTCGGCGATCTTGCTGGTCGCCTCGGTGCGCATGTCGGAAATCTCACGTTCCTGCGTGGCGCGTTCGGCGGCAAGACGCTTGCCGTGTTCCTCACGGGAGTTGGTCAGTTCCAGATCGACGGTCTGACGCTGCGCCACCACGGCCTTCTGGGCCTCGCTGCGCATCTGGTCGACCTCATGCTGGGCATTGGCCCTCATGGCTTCGGATTCGTCCTTGGCGTCACCGAGCACCTTGGCCGCCTTGGCGTTGGCGTCGTCCATGATGCGCCTGGCGTCGATTTTGGCGTTGTTCAGCAGTGTTTCAGCCTGCAGCTGCACCGTGGCGCGGGCCGCGGAAGCGTCCTTCTTGGCTCGTTCAAGCAGCTCGGCGCTGGTCTGTTCCGCGCTGGCGAGCATCTGCTGGGCGTTGGCGCCCAGTGACGCGAAGGACTTCGGAGCGGCCTTCTTGTTCTTTTCCTCCTGCAGCTGCGCCTGCAGCTCAAGGATGGTCTGGTCGTCGGCCTTGACCTGCTCACGCAGACGGTTCACCGTCTCCTGAGCCGAAGCGAACGCCTCGTCGACTCGATCCTTGTCGTACCCCCTCAACACGATTGGGAACTGCTCAACCATGCCCTTTTCCTTTCACGAATTCCCTACACTTTGCGCATCTGCCAGCGCGCACTCGTTCAGTACTCTATCTCAGTCAGCAGGCGGCACGCAGAACGAAATGCATTATTCTCACAGAGAGCACAGAAATCGTTCGAAAAAGTCTGTCGGGGGTATGGCGGTATGTCCGCGACCACGTGTCGAAACCGCATGACTCACATGTCGCAGAAAATCGTGCCGTAGAAAGCGGAGCCGTCCTCAGCCAAGCAGAATGTCGCTTGACGAGGGTTGCAGGAAGTATCGTACCGATTCACGCAGCACGTCATCGACCGCAGCGGTCTGCTGTTCGATCGACAGTCCACGTTCGTGCGGCCGACCGTTGACGATCGGCAGGCTGACGAACCCCGACAGAATGCGACGTTCCTGGCCCGCCGACCAGTTGAGCAGATGGTAGAACAGCGAATTGCATACGAACGTACCGGCGTCGGAACTCAACGCGGCGGGAATCTCGTGTTTGGCGAAATCGTGCAGTATCGACCGCAACGGCAGGCGCGTCCAGTACGCGGCCGGACCTTCCGGGTCGATCGGGCGGCGGGGCGGAATCACGTTGTCGGCATCCGGCTTGGCCGCATCCATGAGATTTGTGGCGCATCGTTCTAGCAGAATGCCACGGGAGGTGCGCTTGAGCCCTGTGGCGATGACGATGTCCGGCTTGGCCTGTTCGATGGCTTCCAGCAGTGTGGGCCAGGCTTTGGCGAAGCTCACCGGAAGCGTGACGTTGGTGACGGTGACGGCGATGTCCTGCAGCAGTTCTTCGGAGATCGACTGCGATTGCGCCGGATCGGCCCATTGCTTGGCTGCCGCCGCCGGCACGAGCACGGCCGGATTGACGTCGATGCCTTCGTAGGGCGTGAAACCGGAGATGACGATGTTGATCTGCTGCATGGTTTCCAGTGTACGTGGTGAATGTGTTGAACGTTAAGTCTGCCGACACGTCGACGGACTTAACGTTCGATGAAAATCAACGGCTGTGCATCTGGGAGAACGCTTCGGCGAACACGGCGTGCATGCGCGCCTTGGCTTCCTCCTTGGCGTGTTCGGGGTCGAGGCTGCGGGCGATGCCTTCGGCGATCGGCATGTCGGATGGCGTGGTGATTTTGAGGTTCGTTTCGGAACCGTCCACGATGGCGACCGGCTCGTCGGGCAGGTAGTCCACCACCACGCGCGTGTCGTCGGTCGGGTGGAAGTCGGGGTCGGCGGCGGCCAGTTCGTAGGCTTTGACGATGGTTCCGAAACGGAACGCCTGCGGGGTCTGCGCGCGGAAGGTGTTCGGACGTTCCGGCACGGATTTGACCACCTTGCGATCGCCCAGATCCTCTGTGAGCAGAATCGTGTCGGTGGAGGCGTAGGCCACGGTGGCGGCGTTGAACTGGTCCAGGCTGTCGATGCAGCCGTCGATGGACCGCTCCTCGACGAACGGACGCACGCCGTCATGGATGAGGATTTTCGCGCCGGAGGGAATGCCGGCCTGTTTGAGCAGGTCCAAGGCGGCGAGCGTGCTGTCCACGCGTTCGGCGCCGCCGGGAACGATGGCCCGCACTTTGGCGTAGCCGGCTTCGTCGATAAGCTCGTTCACCGTCTCTTCGACGCGTTCGTTGACCACCACGATGATGTCGCTGATGCGGTCGTTGTTTTCGAATGCCTCGATGCTCCAGCAGACGATTGGCTTGCCGCCCACCGACACCAGCTGCTTGGGGTTGTTCTCGTCGAATCGGGTGCCGAATCCCGCTGCCAGCACCACGGCCACGACCGGCATCTTCTGTTCCTGCATCTGCTCTCCCTTACTCATATGCTCCACCGTAAAGCCGCGGCCGCATGCCACCCCGTTCCGCGGCGGGTTCTGCACGCAATCCGCAACAGTGGCCACGCGAATCACTCGAATCGCACGAATCGCGTGGCTTGTATGGCTCGTATGGTGATTATTCGCGTACGATCAGCGCCAGCATGCGTCCTTCATGCTGTTTTTTGGCGAGCGACGCGCGGCGATGCGAGAACCACAACGGGTTTTCGAGCGTGCACAGGCTGCGGCGGATCTTGTTGAACCGTTCGGAAAGCTTCGGATCGCCTTCGCCATCGGCGGCGCAGATGCCGGCCAGTTCCTCGTCTTCGGACAGGTACTGCGTGGCCGCGTTGACGCGTGGACGGGATGAGACGATGTTGTCGGCCGGCACGCCCGCTTTGGCAAGCTCCTGCAGGGCGGCCGCGGCGATGTCGATGCCCGGCTGGCCAAATCGGCTCAACGTGAAGGTTCCCGGGAACTGCGCATCGAATTCGTCGGCGATGTCGCCACCGACCTCGTAGCAGTCGCCGCAGATGCAGGGGCCGAGCGTGGCGACGATACGTTCCGGCTGGGCGCCCTTGGACACCATCTTCTCGATGGTCGCGCCGATCACGCCTTTCTGCAGACCGCGACGGCCGCAGTGCGCTGCGCCGATCACGCCGGCTTCGGGATCGGCCATGAGCACCGGCAGGCAGTCGGCGGCGAACATGCCGAGCGCCACGTTCTTCCGGGACGTCACTTGGCCGTCGGCTTCGATGACGGTCGGCTCACCGTCATTCCCCGTCGCGTTGTTTTCGCCGTCCGTCTCGTCTTCCGGCTTCTTCGTGCCGGACACGTCGAATCCGAACGGCTGGTTGATGACGAATGATTCGTCCACGTCCACCGCGTCGCCGGAATGCACCTGGCTGATAAGGCTGATTTTCGCGCCGAGCACGTCGGCGAGCGCCTTGCGGTTGGCTAGCACGTGTTCCGGTTTGTCGCCGGATTTGCCGCCGAGGTTGAAGTGCGCGAAATCGCCTTCGCTGGTGCCGCCGAGTCGCGTGGTGTAGACGACTTTGATGCCGGGGGCCAGCATGATCGGAATGGTCACGGGAATCGGGTTGCCGTTTTTGTCAGTGGGGTCGATGGCGTTGGAATCGAGGATCGCGTCATCGTATTGTGTGCTGCTCATGTCTTGTTTTTCCTTGGTTTTGCGATTGGAATGCCTGCTTGCGATTGCCGTCTTCTATTCGGCTTTCAGCGTCGGCTTTTTCGTGCGCGAACGGATGGCCGCGTTGACGGGCACTTCCTGCGGGCACGGCATGGAGAAGACGTGCGCCGGGTTGTTGATGGCTTCGACCCAGTGGCCGTCGGCGTCACGGAAACCGCCGGCAGGCACGGTGTAGGCGAAGGGGGCCGCGCCGGGCAGCACGAATTCGACTTCCTGGCCGGCTTCGATCTTGTTGCGGCTCATGATGGTCACGCGTCCTCCGTCTTCCGGACTCCAGGACAGCACTTCGCCGACGACGAGCCATGCGCGGAAGTATGCGGAACGGTCGGTGCTTTGCCGCACTTTGTGTTCCGGATAGTAGAAGCCGGTGGAGTAGTCGCGGTGCGCCACTTTGTCGGGCTCGTCGAGCAGCCAATCCGGCAGGGTGACATGCGGTGCCGGCCGTACACCGGCGTGATGCCAGCCTTCCGGCAGTATTTCGGCGGCGGTGTTCGACTTGCGTCGGGTGCTGCGTGCGTGGTAGCTCAGATTGTCCGGCTCGCCAATCGCGATATTGCCGGACGAAACGTTGCCAGCCGAAACGTTGCCGGACGGCACGCCCCCAACGGGAACGGCGTCGATGTCGGGCTTGCCGGCGAACGCGCCATCGGCGTTGGCCATGATCGCATCCTCGGTGTCCGGCTTGCCGTATTCCGGGTCACCGGGACGGATCACGCGGTCGCGGAACGGCTTCAGCACATTGCCGTCGGCATCTTCGAAGCCGCGCTGGACCATGTATTCGTTGACGGCCGTCTTGTAGGCGTTCGTCATGGCGGCGATGTAGTAGGCGCTCTTGGAACGGCCTTCGATCTTGAGGCTCGTCGCGCCCGAATCGAGCAGATCGTCGATGTGGGCGAGCATGTTCATGTCCTGCGAATTGAACAGGTACGCGCCTTCCGCGGTCTGTTCGATCGGGAAGTACTGGCCGGGGCGTTTCTCTTCGACGATCGAATACTTCCAGCGGCACGGCTGCGCGCATTCGCCGTGGTTGCCGTCGCGGCCGGTCAGATAGTTGGAAAACAGGCAGCGTCCGGAGAAGGCCATGCACATCGCGCCGTGCACGAAGCATTCGATGTCGAGGTCGTCGGGGATGCGGGCGCGGATGTCGCGCACGGCCTGCAGATCCATTTCGCGGGCCAGCACCACGCGGCGTGCGCCCAGTTCGTAGAACGCGTTGGCGGCCTGGTAGTTGGTGACGCCGGCCTGCGTGCTCACATGCAGTTCGAGGTTCGGAGCCACCTGCTTGGCCATGAGCATCACGCCGATGTCGGAGACGATCAGCGCGTCCACGCCGGTGTCCTTCAGCTTGCCGAGGTATTCGCGCATGGCTTCCACCTCGTTGTTGCGCGGCAGCACGTTGAAGGTGACGTACACGCGGGCCCCACGCTCGTGGGCGTAGCGTGCGCCTTCCTCGAAATCCTCGAGGCTCAGGTTTTTCGGCGCGCTGCGCATGCCGAACGCCTTGCCGCCGCAGTAGACGGCGTCCGCACCGTAATCGACCGCGGTTTTCAGTCCCCTCAAATTGCCTGCGGGGGCCAACACTTCTGGCTTGTTTCTTCTTTGCACGGATGTTCCTCTTACTCGTAAAAGACCATCAGATATTGTCGTAGATTCACGGGACAGGCAAAGCCCGTCCAGCCGTTACGCAAGCTCGGGCTACGCCAGGCGCTACGCCAGCTCGCGTGCGACGGCGGCGAGTACGTCCACTGCGTCGGCGAACTCTTCCGGCGTGGTGTAGGAGTAGCTCAGGCGCAGGGAGTTGTCGGCGGCGAAATCGTAGATGTCGCCGGGGTTGAGCAGCACGCCACGTTCGGCGGCCAGCTGGAACAGGCGGTTCATGCGTATCGGCCGGTCGAAGGTCATCCAAATGTAGAAGCCGCCGGACGGCACGTTCCAGTGGGCGAGCCCGTCCATTTTCTCCTGCAGCGTAACGAGCGCGCGGTCGCGGCGGTGCCGCAGCTCCCGTTTCAGGCCGGCCACGTATTCGTCGTACATGCCGTTCGTGAGGAATCGCGCGAACGTCCACTGGCTCAGCACGCTCGCACCGTAGTCCATCTGCATTTTCACGTCGGCGAGCCGCTGCACGATCGGTTCGGCGGCGACCAGCCATCCGATGCGCAAGCCGGGAGCCAGCGACTTGGACGCGCTGCCGAGCGTGATGACCATGCCGGTCTCATCGAGGGCCTTCAGCGACGGCAGCGGGGCATCATCCTCGAAATACAGGTCGCGGTAGGCGCCGTCCTCGATGATCGGCAGTCGGCTGTCCACGGAAAGCTCGACCAGTTCATGCCGGCGTTTGTCGCTCATGGTGACGCCTGTCGGATTGTGATTGGTCGGAATCGTGTACAGGATCGCATTGCCTTTGCGGTTGCGCGCGTTGAGCGGCGCCGGACGGCCGGCGTCAAGCTCCCCTTCCGCCAGCAGGCCGCGCAATGCCTGCACGTTGAGGCCGTCGTCGTCCATCGGCACGCCTTCCAGATGCATGCCGGCCGACTGGAACACCTGCAGCGACTTGATGTAGCTCGGCGATTCCGCGTATACGGTGGTGCCGGCCGGCAGCAGGCTCACCGAAATCATCTGCAGCGCCTGCAACGCGCCGGATGTGACCAGCACCTGGCTTGCCGTGCAGTCGACGCCGGTGGCGCGCATGTGCGCCGCGATGGCCTCGCGCAGTTCGGGCAGGCCTTCGGGCGGCGGGTAGCCGAGCGTTTCGATCTCGTCCGCCGCCTCGCCGAGCACCTGCCGCCACATGGCTTTCGGAAAGAGCCGCGGGTCGAGCTCGCCGGTGCCGATGCGCGTCATGTTCGGCGTGAACTCGTACCGGTTGATGGCTTGGATGGTGTCGTTGTTGGCTTTGAAGAAGCCGGAATCCACGTAATCGGCCCAGTCGGGCGCGCCCGGCAGCATCAGCGACCACGTGTTGCTGACGATTCGCGTGCCCGCTCCATGCTGCCCTTCGACGATGCCGTAGTCGGACAGCTCGTTGATGGCTGCGATGACGGTGGACCGGTTCACGCCGAACCATTCGGCGAGCGCGCGTTGCGACGGCAGACGCGAGCCAATCGGCCAGTTGCCGCTGTGCACCTGTTCGCACATGTATCCGACGATTTGTTCGGTGACGGGTTCACCGGTGGTACGGTCCGGTTTCCAATCGATGTTCAGCGGCGCGATGCGTGCCATGACGCTCCTTCACATTGGTGGTGTCGGTATGGTTCGGCGTTTTCCGCGGTCGGCGCATCTGCTTTCTGACAGTGGACCGTCCTGCGATTGGCTGAGCCAAACCTCAGCTTTTGGCTGGTTGCCTATTGTAGCAACACCTATACAATATGACACTGGTTACGTTGTTTTTCGCAGAATAGAGGTTTTTCCTGCGATTACAAAATGAGCGATTTGGTTGGTTTTGGCTGGGTTGATTACAACCAACCAAATATGTTTGGATGGATAAGAGGCGAGTATGGGATTCTTTTTCCAAGGGCTGACGTTGGGATTGGCGTATGTCGCGCCGATCGGTATGCAGAATCTGTTCGTCATCGATTCGGCGCTGACCAAGCCGCGCCGCCGCGCGCTGCTGACCGCGCTGATCGTGCTGTTTTTCGACGTGTCGTTGTCGCTGTCCTGCTTTTTCGGCATCGGCAGGCTGATGCAGGATTACGCATGGCTGAAGCTGGCCATTCTGGCGATCGGCGGCTTGGTGGTCATCCGTATCGGCGCGGGTCTGCTGTTTCCCGGCAAGGGTGGCGATGATGGCGCCGCGCAAACGCCGCAGTCGCGGACCTCGCAATCGCAGAGCCTTGCGCAACGCGTCACTTCGAAATTCGGCGGCGACAGCGAGCTGCTGCACACCATCGTCACCGCCGGTGTGGTGACGTGGTGCAATCCGCAGGCCATCATCGACGGCACGCTGATGCTCGGCGCGTTCAGCGCGACGCTTACCGTCGGTCAGTCCACGCCGTTCATCACCGGCGTGGAAACCGCGTCGGCACTGTGGTTCTTCGGCATCACCCTGTTGGTGTCGCTGTTCAGCCACAGGTTCAGCCCGCGAATCGTCACCGCGATGAACCGCGTGTGTGGCGCGGTGGTGGTGCTGTACGGCGTCAAACTGCTGATTGATTTCGCGATGGCCGTGCTGTAATCCCGCGATGACCGTCCGGTTCCGCAAAAACGTATGCCCGTCCGTGTTTTGCTACCCGAGCTGAGTGGTTGGGTTAACAAAATGCGGACGGGCAGTGCTTTTTCAGCCGAGGAAGGCGAGCTCCTCGTCAGTGAGTTCGAGCTCGTCGGCCTTCAGGGAGTCGAGGATGGTTTCGGGACGGTGTGCGCCCGGAATCACGAACATGTGGTCGCCCTTGGCCAGCTCCCAAGCCAGCACCACGCGCTGGTAGCTCACGCCATGCTTGGCGGCCACTTCGCGGAACGGGTCGAACAGGTGCTCGTCGTACGGGTGGCGATAGCCGCCGAGCGGACTCCAGCACACGAAGGCGAGACCTCCCTTCGCGCAGTATTCCAACGTGTCCTGGGTTTCCAGATGGATCGGCGAATACTGGTTCTGCACGGCAACGAGCTTGTCGCCGAGAATCTCCTGTGCGATTTTGAGCTGTTCGATGCTCACGTTGGACACACCCGCCCACTGGGCCACGCCCTGGTCGAGCAGCGCCTTGATACCTTCGCAGGACTCGTTGTACGGCACTTCCGGATCGTGGCGATGCAGGTAGAGCAGGTCGATCGAGTCGACGCCGAGCGCCTGCGCGGACTGCTTGCCGTATTCGATGAGGTGTTCCGGCTTGCCGTCACGCGGCCAGATCGGCTTGTCGCCATCCCACGCGCGGCGCAGACCGACCTTGGTGGCCACGGTGACTTCCTCACGCGGCCCCTTCCATGTGTCCAGCGCTTCGCGGACCAGCTTTTCGCCGGTCTGTTCCTCTTCGCCCGGCGTATAGTAGGCCCATGCGGTGTCGATGTGGCGGCAGCCGGCGTCAAGCGAGGCGTGCAGGGTTTCGATGCCGACGTCGTGGCCACGGTTGTTTTCGATGGTCAGCGGCATTTCGCCGTGGCCGATGGCGGTGGTGTGGAACGGTCCGAGATTACGGAACAACGTCATGTCTTCTCCTTCGAAAGTGGTGTCTTCCGGCAGGCGCGAGCCGGTTGGAGCCGGGTCGGAACCAAGTCGGACGGCATCTCGTTCAGGTTCTGCCAATGGAAAAGCCTACCAATCGCCATGGGCGAAAGGTAGGCTTTTCAAGCCGGACCGGGCGTGGGCAAACACAATGCCGACAATCGCAATGTCATAGGGCGTCACGTTGTCCGACGGCGGGCGTCATGTCGTGGATCAGCGGCCACCGCCGCCTCCACCGCCGCCGCCTCCGCCACCGCCGCCGAAGCCGCCACCGGAGAAGGATCCGCCGGAGCCAGAGGATGAGGAAGGCGCGGCCGCGGAAATCGTGGAACTCACCGAAGCGAATCCAGAGCTGATCTGCGAACCGATGTCACCGATGCCGCCCATGAATTGCGTACCGCCATACATACCACCCGGCATCATGCCATTCGTATTGATCGGACCGTTCCACGCCTGGGAACGATAGGTCCAATAGCCCAAGGAGTCATAACCGTAGGTGTCAAGCCATTGCGGGTCGTTGACTTCGGGGTAGGCGCGGGCGAATTCCCTCGCTACCTTCTCGGAGATGCCGAACGCCGCCGCGTAGACCATGTACCAGTTCCATAGCGTCAAATCAAGGGCTCCGCGATTGGAGAAATTGGAGAAATCTTCCATATAGCGTTTGAGTCCCAAGCATTCGCCGGCATACTGCTGGCCGCGTTCGGTGATGCCTTCCGATCGGCCCGCGGCCATGCAGAAGACGCCGATACAGATGAACGGCACGCCCAAGCACAGCGCCATCGCGATATTGCTCGCACCGTTGGCGAATATACCAATAGCGCCGATGACCATCAGACATAGGCTCGGCACCAACCACCGTCCGTTCACGCTCTTCACCGCGCCAAGCGCTCCGAATTCGAGGTCACAGGCGCTCTTGAACCGATTCAGGGACTGGTAGCCCTCCTCCCAGTCGGAGCAGGCCGTGTCCATCTGGTTGAAGTCGAACACCGGCGAGCCGACGCGCATGGAGATGCCGATCAGCAGTTCCAGACAGGCTTCCTCGGACTGGCTCAGACCGAGGGTGTTGCGATGGGAAAGCGCGGCCGGCATGATCACCAGAGTGCTGGTGGAAGCCGTGGCCTTGGCTCGATTGGGATCGGAAGCAATCATGCGGGCGAGGTCGGAGGCGTTGGCTTGGCTCAAGTCGATGCCCTGGTACAGGCTGGATGGCCCCGGGTAGACGGCAAGCGCCTTCTTGACCACCAACGCCAGTATCGTCGCCGTCATGGCACGCGATGACCGGTCACCTACGGATTCGTCCACCACGTCGATCAGATGCGCGCTGGCCGCAGGGCTGACCTGCGGCGGATCGCGCCAATATTCGATGCCGCCTTGGTAACGGGCCTCGCGGTTCGCCGACAGCACGCCACGAATCGCCAGCACGCAGCATAGCACTCCGATTATCAGACAGATCAACCAGCCTGCGACGGTGAGCTGCGCCTTCAACCGTTGTCGGTCACGCCACTGCCGTTCCTTGGCGGCCTCCGTGGATTTCAGTTCGTCGAGATAATCGCCGGACTGCGTACGTTCGACGCCGGCAGCGCCTGTGTTGTCGAAGGCCGCGACGAGGTCGACATATTGGTTGGTGCGCAGGTCGCTGATGGTGAAACGCAATGTGCCGTCCGCATCGCGCGATGTCTGGGAGGTGGCTTCGGTATGCAGCCACGCCCACGAATTGTTGGAGGCGATGCCTTTGGGGAAACGCACGGTGCCGGTGACCTTGCCGGCCGGCACCTGGTTGTTTTCAGGGAACATCTCCCACATGAGATTCGTCACGTCGCTATGCCGCGTGCCCATGTCATGGAACGTCATGCTCACATCGAACTTGAGGCTGCTCTGTTTGACGGTGGCGGGGATGTTCCAGCCGATCTCGATGTTCTTCTGCTCGCCGGAACCATTCGGGTCGATGCCGTCGGTAGTGGGATCGAACGGCTGCGGCGAGTCGGAACCGGCCGTGACGTCGGCGATGTACCAGTGGCCGGCATAGGTCGAGTCCCATGTGCCGTCGGATATGCCGGATGGCAATTGTGGATCGGTCTGCGTATATTCCTCGCCTGTGGATGCGTTGGTCACGGAGATGTCGGTGATGTTCGTCAGATCCTGATTGCGCAGTTTGAACGTCAGATACAGCTGTTTCCACGGCTTGGTGTCACCGTTGCCGTCCTCGCGGCGCTTCAGCTGGTAGTCCAGATGCTCTGTGAATCTAATGTCGCCGTTGCTCTGGAGCCGTGCATCGAAGTCGACGGAGCGGTAGCTCAGGTCCGCCTCGTCGCCGGATATGACGAATACCGCAAGGATGATGGCAACCACCGCCACCAGCGCACTGAACGCGGCGATTAGCCCGCGTCCGTACCGTTTACCGTTCATTGTTCACCCCTTCCTGCTCTCTACGACTGGCCAATGCGGCCATGGTGCGTTTGCCAGTACGTCTGTTTCATCGGCCTCCGAACGAACCGCCGCCGGAGCCGCCGGACGATCCTCCGAAACCGCCGCCGGAGAAGGAACCACCGGAACCGCCGAAGCTTCCGGAACCTCCGGATGAGGAGGATGGGGCCGCCGCGGAGATCGTGCTGCGCACATCGGCGAAACTGGAACTCAGCTGCGCACCGAGATCGCCGAAATTCGCGCTGAATGCGGCCGGATCAATCGTGGAGGCGCCAAGCGACGTGCCGACGGATGCGCCAAGCAGGCTGCTGGAACGCAGGGGCATGTACATGTACGAGGTGCCGGCATGCTCATCCAACCACTGCGGATCGGCCACTTCGGGATATGCTCTGGCTAGCTGGGCCATCGCCTTCTTGGAAATGCCGAACGCGGTGGCATACACCATGTACCGGCCCCACAACGTCATGTCGAGCACGCCTCGGTCGGTGAAATCGCTGAAATCCGTAAGATAGCGTTTCAATCCGGCGACTTGCCCACCATAGCGTTGCCCCTCATCGGTCAGCACATAGCGTTTCCCGTATGCTGCGGCGAAAGCGCAAAGCGCGGCCACCGGAACGCAGACGACCAGCGCCACGGCAAGCTCACCGTCCTGCACGTATTTCAACGCCAGGAAGAAGGCGAACGCAATACCCAGCCCACTGAACAGATAGCTGAGCAATCCCATAGGCTTGACGGCATGTAAGTCATCGAATTCCATGGAGCACGCGTTGTCGAAGGTTTCCAACAGCTTGTAACCGCTCGAATAGTGTTTGAAGGCCTTGCTCATCTGTTTCAAATCAAACACCTGCGCATCATGCAGACGCGATGACGCTTTAAGCAGGATGTCAAGCACCGCTCTTTCGGAGGAACTGAGCAGCAACGAACCGATGTCGTCACACACCACCGGCATGATAGCGATGGTGCTGGTCTTCTTCAGTTTGCGCGCGGACGCCGCATTGGAACCGAGCATGCCAGCCACCGAAGCCGCGCTCGTCGTGGTCAAATCAATGCCGTTATACAGGTCCACCGGCCCCGGATAGATGGCGATCGCGCCTTTCGAGGCAAGCGACATCACCGTGGCGGACATCTGTCTGTTGGCCAGTTTGTCGGCGTTCTTGGTCTTGCCGGAACCGAATATCGAGGAGGATGCGCTCATGATATCCTCCATCTTCGCGGCGGCTGCTGGACTTAGGTCAGGCAGGTCCCGCCAGTATTCGATATCGCCCTTGTATTGCGATTTGCGGAAGCTGACGATGGCGAAATACAGCGCCGCCACAGCAAGCGCGATGCCGATCAACGCCGCGAATATCCAGCCGGCCACCCGTTTGACGGCCTTCGTATGCTGACTGGACCTCCATTCCCGTTCCTGTTTGGTTTCATCGTCGATAAGCCGTTGCTTGTATGCGCCGGACTTGGTGCGTGCCACGCCTTGCGCTTGCGAGGCATCGAACATGGCCACGACATCCAAATAGTCGCCGGCGCGCACATCATTGGCGGAGAACATCAGGGAACCATTATCGCCGCGGTTCGTGGTGGAGGTATTTTTGGTGTGCAGCCATGCCCACGAATTCTTGCCGTTAATGCCGTTGGGGAATGTGACTTTGCCCGTCACCGTACCGATGGGAATCTGGTTTTCCTCGCCGAACGGCTCCCATTGGAAGGAGACGACGTCGTCATAGGCGGTGCTCACGCCATGCAGCGTCATGGATACATCGAATTTGAGACTGTCCTCGGATACGGTTTGTGGAATATTCCAACCGATTTCAAGTGTTTTGTCGGCCTGACCGTCATCACTTAACCCATCGGTCTGCGGATTGAACGGCTGAGGATCGTTCTCATCCTCAGTGACGTCCACGATGTACCACCGTCCCGCATGCTCGTCGTTCCAGTTGTCGGCATTGTCGGGGAAGACGAAGTCGCCCTGGCGGTATGTCTCGCCGTTGGATACGTCCTTGACCCCAATATCGCTGATATCCGTGAGATTCTTGGATTTCAGCGTATACCGCTGATACATCTGCTTCCAGTCACGGCCACGGTCCTTCAGCCTCATGTCGATATGCTGCGTGACTTTGAGATCGCCGTTCCTCTGCACCGCCACGTCGTAGTCAAGCGTGCGGTAGCTTAAATCGGGTTCCTCATCGGAGGTCTGCGCATTGATGAGCACGATGCCCAACATCGTCAACGTGACCACAATCGTGGACAGCAGACTGACCAACGTACGTCTGATATTCATCGGCGGTATCTCTGTTTTCTCTCAAGGGTCCTCAAGCACCAACGCATGGTCTCGACGTCAACGGACCGTAATACAGGAAAGGGAGTGCTGGCAAGACATCACACCTCGTCAGCGCTCCCCTTTCTTGTATGGAAACGTTCAGAACTTGACTTGCGGAGCCTGACGGTCCGCTTCGTCGACCTGGAAGTACGCCGCCTGCTCGAAGTGGAACAGTCCGGCGATGATGTTGGTCGGCACGACCTCGATCTTGGTGTTGTACTTCTGCACCACATCGTTATAGAACTGGCGGGCGTAGGCGATTTTCTCCTCGAGCGCCTTGAGCTGGGCCTGCAGGTCCAGGAAGTTCTGGTTGGCCTGCAGCTGCGGATACGCTTCGGCCACGGCCTGGAGGTTCATGATCGCGCGGCTCAGCTGGTTTTCGGCTTGGATGCGCTGTGCCACATCACCGGACTGCGCCGCCTGGAGTGCGCTGGCGCGGGCCTGGGTCACCTGTGTGAACACCTGCGATTCATGGGCAGCGTACCCCTTGACGGTCTCCACGAGATTCGGGATGAGGTCGGCGCGCTGCTTGAGCTGCACGTCGATCTGCGCCCAGCCGTTTTTGACGCGGTTGCGCAATGTGACCAGACCGTTGTAGGCGGACACTCCCCACAGCACTATCAGGACGATGACAATGAGTGCAATAATGCCGAATATCATGTGAAAATCCTTGCTTCTTTGCTTGTTTATTTGTCTAATTTTCGCATGAGGGCTACACATTTCGTTGTATTGTCGGTTTTCCATGCACCCGTAAATCGATTGATGCCAATATTCGCACAGCATGTCGAACGTATGAAAAACCCACCCATTACGGAGTGGGTTTTTCGTTAGATTACCTATCGGCTTCGCTGCGAAGAATCCGTGAGAAGACGTCAGTCTTCGAATGCTGAGCCGTCAAGCGAGAAGCCCAGTGGGCTTCTCGTAGGTGAAGTGAGCAGCTTCGCTGCGAAGGATCCGTGAGAAGACGTCAGTCTTCGAACGGATCAAAGTCGCGGCGCACGCGGCGACGCGGACGCTCGGAGCGCTCTTCGCGATCGGCACGGTACTCGTCGTAGTTCTCGTCGGCGGCGTAACGCGGGTTGCGGTCGTCACGACGGCTACCACGGCGACGGTCGGAACGGCGGTCATCGCGATCGTAGTCACGGTCATCGCGATCGGAACGACGGCGACGCGGACGATCATCATAATCACGATCATCGCGATCGGAACGGGACGAACGGCGGTCGTCACGATCGTAGTCGCGATCGTCACGGTCGGAACGACGGCGACGCGGACGATCATCATAATCACGATCGTCATCGCGGTCGGAACGACGGCGACGCGGACGATCGTCGTAATCGCGATCATCGCGATCGTCGGAACGACGGCGGTCGTCACGACGGCCACGGCCGCCACGGCGGTCATCGCGATCGCCACGGTCACGACGCGGAGCGGAGGATTCCTGATCCTCGAAGCCCGGGATGGCCAGCGAGATCTTGCCGCGATCGTCAACACCCTGCACGACCACCTCAACGGTGTCGCCTTCCTTGAGCACGTCTTCGACGGCGTCGATGCGCTCGCCGTTGGCGAGGTTGCGGATCTGGGAGATGTGCAGCAGACCGTCGGTGCCCGGGGTCAGGTTCACGAAGGCGCCGAAGGAGGTGGTCTTCACGACCTTGCCGTTGTAGGTCTCGCCGGCTTCCGGCACGTGCGGGTTGGCGATCTGGTCGATGATCTCCTTGGCCTTCTCGGCGGCCTCGCCGCCTTCGGAGGAGATGTACACGGTGCCGTCATCCTCGATGGCGATTTCGGCGCCGGTGTCTTCCTGGATCTGGTTGATCATCTTGCCCTTCGGACCGATGACCTCGCCGATCTTGTCCACCGGAACGGTGGTGGTGATGATGCGCGGCGCGTACGGGCTCATCTCGGCCGGGCCGTCGATGCACTCGTTGATGACTTCGAGGATGGTGGTGCGGGCTTCCTTGGCCTGCTGCAGGGCGGACGCCAGGATGTCGGCCGGAATGCCGTCGAGCTTGGTGTCGAGCTGCAGGGCGGTGATGAATTCGGAGGTGCCGGCCACCTTGAAGTCCATGTCGCCGAAGGCGTCTTCGGCGCCGAGGATGTCAGTGAGCGTCTTGTAGATGTGCTGGCCGTCGACGTCGCCGGACACGAGGCCCATGGCGATGCCTGCGACCGGAGCCTTCAGCGGAACGCCAGCGGCGAGCAGGGACAGCGTGGAGGCGCAGACGGAACCCATGGAGGTGGAACCGTTGGAGCCGATTGCCTCGGAGACCTGACGGATGGCGTACGGGAACTCCTCACGGCTCGGCAGCACCGGCACGAGGGCCTTCTCGGCGAGGGCGCCATGGCCGATCTCGCGGCGCTTCGGGGAACCGACGCGGCCGGTCTCACCGGTGGAGTACGGCGGCATTTCGTAATTGTGCATGTAGCGCTTGGACTGCGGGCCGGACAGCGCGTCGATCTGCTGCTCCATCTTGAGCATGTTCAGGGTGGTGACGCCCAGAATCTGGGTTTCGCCACGCTGGAACAGTGCGGAGCCGTGCACGCGCGGCACGATGTCCACTTCGGCGGACAGGGTGCGGATGTCACGCAGGCCACGGCCGTCGATGCGGTAGTCCTGGGTCAGGATGCGGCGGCGCACGATCTGGCGCTGCAGCTCCTTGAACGCGTTGCCGATTTCCTTGTCCTTCTCGGCGTCTTCCATGTCGGTGAACTCGCCGGCGAGGGTGGCCTTGACGCCTTCCTTGATCTCGTGGATGCGGTCCTGGCGCGGCAGCTTTTCGGCGATGGACAGGGCTTCGTCGAGGTCGGCGTGGGCGATCTCGTCGATGCGGTTGTACAGATCCTCGGTGTACTCCGGGAAGAGCTGGAATTCCTTGGTTTCCTTCGCGGCGATCTTCTTGAGCTCGGCCTGGGCCTCGCAGATCACCTTGATGAACGGCTTGGCGGCTTCAAGACCGCCGGCGACGACTTCCTCGTCCGGCTTGGTCTGGCCTTCGTCGTAGATGAGGTGCCATGCGTTCTTGCCGGCACCGGCTTCGATCATGGCGATGGCGACGTCGCCGTTCTCGACAACGCGGCCGGCGACCACGATTTCGAACACGGCGCGTTCGCGCTCGCTCCAGCGCGGGAAGGCGACCCACTGGCCGTCGATCAGGGCCAGACGCACGCCGGAGACCGGGCCTTCGAACGGCAGGCCGGAGATCATGGTGGAGGCGGAGGCGGCGTTCAGTGCGACGACGTCGTATGCGTCATCCGGGTTGACGGCGAGCACGGTTTCGACGACCTGCACTTCGTTGCGCAGGGTGTGCGGGAACAGCGGACGCAGCGGACGGTCGATGATGCGGCAGGCCAGGATGGCTTCGGAGCTCGGACGGCCTTCGCGGCGGAAGAACGAGCCCGGGATCTTGCCGGCTGCGTACATCTTCTCTTCCACGTCCACGGTCAGCGGGAAGAAGTCGTAGTTCTCCTTCGGGCTGGAACCGGCGGTGGTCGTGGACAGAATCATCGAATCATCGTCAAGATAGGCGGCGACGGCACCATCCGCCTGCTGGGCGAGACGACCGGTCTCGAAGCGCAGCGTGCGCTTGCCGAATGAACCATTATCGATTACGGCTTCAACAGCCTTGATTTCGGGACCCTCCATAGGGTTCCTCCTTTGTTTTCTTTTCTTGTGTACCTACTATCGGCAGTCCTCTTCAGCGGACTCCAACCGATTCCTACATGCGTGACGCGGCGTTGCCTCCGCCGCTTCCTCATCTCTAGATTCTAGACCTCGTGCGCCCCAAACCTCGGGCCTTCAAACTGTCTGTTCCTTGAACTCGGCTGTCATGCAAAAAACGCCCGGGCGCCATGTGACGCTCGGGCGGAAGAATGTTATCGGCGCAGACCCAGACGCTCGATCAGGGAGCGGTAACGGTTGATGTCAACGCGCTTGAGGTAATCAAGCATACGACGACGGTCGCCGACCATCAGCAGCAGACCACGACGGGAGTGGTGATCGTGCTTGTGCTCCTTGAGGTGCTCGGTCAGATCAGCGATGCGCTTGGTGAGCAGAGCAACCTGGACCTCCGGGGAGCCGGTGTCACCCTCGTGGGTTGCGTAGGTCTTGATGATTTCCTGCTTTTCCTCAGCCGTAAGTGCCACGGCATCCTCCTTATATTGCTGCGCGGTGCTGCCGGCCCAATACCGACGCGCTCTCTATCCGCGGGCGAAACACGCCAAGGGAACATCTTACACGACGTCCGGACCAAAATCGCCGGCCGATATTTCCGCCCCCCCGCCGACGGCCGTTCTTCACGTCACGCCATGGACGCGAGCAGACCGCCGAACAACACCACGGCAAGCGCGACGAGCTCGATTGCGAAGAACAATAGGAACGAGGCCCAGCTGCGTGTGAGGACGTTGAGCTTCGATTCCTTCTTGATGCACACCAGCAGGCCCACCCAGAGCACCGCGTAGACCGCGACACCGAAACCGGCGGCGATGATGCCGAGATTCGCGGCATTCGCCAGTCCGGCCGCCTCACCGTACATCACGTAGGTGGCGTTCCAGAAGTTGAAGCTCAGCAGGCACATGCCGGCGACGAATTGCTCCGCGGCAAGGCCGATCACGAAAATGGTCCCCCACAGCCATTTCTTCGCGTCCGCGACCATCAGTCCGAGTCCGGTGAGCGCCACGATGGTCACCGTCCATGAAATCAGCGCCACGCCTTTGGGATCGAGGAAATTCAGGTTCGTCACCATCCATGAGGCGTCCCGCACCGCGATGTCGCGTCCCCACCAGTACGGCGCGATCATGGCCAGCAGCACCAATGCCATGAACAGAATCCAGCGGACCGGATGCGATTTGCGGCGTTCGATGTCGGCCAAGGACAGGTCCGACGGTTCGATGGACGCCGTCGGGTGCTTGGAGACGTCGACGGTCTCGACCACGCCATCCACGACTTCCGTTGCCTTGTTGCGTTCCTTCTGACCCATGTTCCGCTCCGTATATATTGCGATATCTTGCGATTGCGCCGCCGCACGCCGCGGCCCGTTCCAGCATACCCGGGCAATCGTATGCCCGGGCATACGGATATACGAAAGGCGTGCCTTGAGGCACGCCTTCTTCTTCTCTGATGCTGTTGTGGAGCGGATGACGGGAATCGAACCCGCGTAATCAGTTTGGAAGACTGAGGCTCTACCATTGAGCTACATCCGCGTGTTGCCGCTACGGCCGAAGCCGACACGAAACGACTCGAGCTATTATACACATCCCACCAACTTTTGCAAGCGGGAATGGCATTTCAGATTTCGAGCATGACCACGGCAGAGGCGATCGGCCCGTCATGGCTTATGGAGATGGAGATATCGTACGACTGGCGCACCGGATCCAACGGCAGGCCCAACGACTGCTGCACCTTGCGTTGCACTTCGGAGGACAGTATGACGCGCGGCACGCCGTGGGAATCGTCGAGAATTTCGATGCGCACCCATGGGAAGTTGTCGAGCTTGTACGGATATGCGACTTCGGCGCCGTCTTTCGCATGCCGCGAAATGGCCGCGCACCACGCTTTCAGGAACGCCTCCTTGCCTGCCCAGCGGGCGGCGAGGTGCACCGCCTCGTCATCATGCTTGAGCTGCGACCGTTGCGCCGTCTGCCATATCTCGCGCATGGAGAACAGACTGCGCATGCGCGTCCCCGGCTCATTCAGCTGCTTGGCGAACGCAGGCACGTCAACGACGTCATGCCCTAGACCCAGCATTCCTCCGCCTTCCTAGGAATTATTAATCGGGGTTACCCCGGGAATGCCCCGACCATGTCATATGGAAAAGGGCGATACATCTGTGCAGAAGTATCGCCCTTTTCTTATCGGGCCGTCATCATTTGCCCATATTTAGGACAGATTTCGACGTAGCCGTCTCACGCTTCGAAATAGCCGGTGGACGCGAGGCGCGCGTTCGGATCGAGCAGCATGGCCTTCTCCACCTCGTGCGCGTCGTAGCCGCGGCCGTCCTCGTGGAAGCGGCGGTTGTCGATCGGCTCGTAGAGCGCGGCGCGTCCCATCATGCCCTCTTCAAGGCGACGCTGGCCGGCGGCGAGACGCGCGTTGGCACGGTCGCGCCATTCGCTCAGCGCGTCCTCGCCGACGGTGTTCGCCACGGAAGCCTCGAAGGCGCCCGGGTTGACGATCGCGGCGAAACCGGACACGTGGCCGAAGCCGAGCGACGTGGCCAGGCCGGCCTTGACGGAACCGACCTTCAGCGGCTCGCGCAGCCAGACCATGTGGTCGTCGCGCTTGAGCTTCGGGTCGACGCAGTCGAGGGCCGCGTTCGCCGGAACGACGCCGGACTTGAACAGCTGGGTCAGGCCGTTGACCTGGAAGATGCAGGCACCGCCCTTGGCATGGCCGGTGAGCGACTTCTGGGAGATCACGAACAGCGGGTTGCCGTCGGTGCGGCCGATGGCGTGGGCCAGCGTGTTGTGCAGTTCGGACTCGTTCGGGTCGTTGGCGTTGGTGGACGTGTCGTGCTTGGAGACCACGGCGATGTCGTCCGGCGTGACGCCGAGCTTGGCGAGGTCGTGCACGAGCTTGGAGTCCTTGCCGCCCATGCCAGCTGCGAGCGCGCCCAGTCCCGGAGCCGGGATGGAGGTGTGCGCGCCGTCGGCGTAGGAGTGGACGAATCCGACCACGCCGGCGACCGGCAGGCCGAGCTTCAGCGCGATGTCACCGCGCGTCAGCAGGATGGTGCCGCCGCCCTGCGATTCGACGAAGCCGCCGCGACGACGGTCGTTGGCACGGGAGAAGAAGCGCGCGTCGATGCCCTTGGCGTACATCTCCTCGGAGTTGGCGGTGGCGTTCATGTTGCCGAAGCCGATCACGGATTCCACGCCGATGTCGTCGATCGCGCCGGTGACCACGAAGTCGGCCTTGCCGAGGGCGATCTTGTCGGCGCCTTCCTCAAGGGAGACGGCGGCGGTGGCGCAGGCGGAGACCGGCTGGATCATGTTGCCGTAGCCGCCGATGTAGGACTGCATCACGTGGGCCGCGACGACGTTCGGCAGGGCTTCCTGCAGGATGTCGGTCGGAATCTCGTGGTTGAGGAACCGGTCGAGGTACAGCTTCCTCATGGAGGCCATGCCGCCGAAGCCGGTGCCCTGCGTGGAGGCCACCATGGACGGGTGCACGGCTTCGAGGATCTCGGCCGGGGTGAAGCCCGCGGACAGGTAGGCGTCGACCGTGGTGACGATGTTCCACAGGGCGATCTTGTCCACGTCGCCGACCATGGAGGCCGGAATGCCCCACTTGACCGGGTCGAAGCCCTTCGGGAACTGGCCGCCGACGGTGCGGGTCATGGCCGCGCGGCGAGGCACGCGGATCATGGAGCCGGCGTGGCGGGTGACGTTCCACTCGCCGGATTCGGCGTCGGCCGCGTAGCTGGTGTGGGCTTCGTCGAGCTTGACGTATTCCTCGGCGATCTCACGGGTCGGAACGGAGAAGGTCACATCGTGGTCGAGGAACACCTCGGCCTCCTCCTCGTCGGCACCGTCCTTGTAATCGTTGCCCATGCCCTCTTCGAACGGACGCACGCCGGAGCGGGCCACGACCTCGTCGTGGTAGCGTTCGGCGATGTCCTCTTCGGGCACCAGGTTGCCGTCGGTGTCGTACCAGCCCGGCTTCGGGCTGTCGTTCCAGCTCAGCAGGCCCATGTTCCAAGCGAGTTCGAGCACCGCGCCGGCGGACAGGTCGACCTTGCCGTCGGAGTGGATGCCGAGTTCGGCTTCGAAACGGGTGCGGCCGGAGCCCCACGGGCCCAGCTCGCCGATGGAGACGATGACGATCTCGTCTTCCGGACGGGCGGTGACGTGCTGCCAATCCTTCAGATCGACCTTCGCCTGACGCGGGGCGCGCGGGCTCGGCAGTGCCTTGATCAGCGTTGCCGCAGCGGCACAATCGCCCTGCTTGTCCTCATCGCCGGCTTCGGCGGCAGCGGCCTTGGCCGCGTCCTCCATGGCTTCGGCGCGCAGTGCCTTGATGTTGATCGGCTCGCTGCCGAGGCCGCCGGTCAGGTCCACGTCGAGCGGGGCCTTGACGGCCTGTTCGCGGGATTCCTTGGTGGACAGCTCGAGCAGCTTGACCGCGATTTCGGCGGTGGAGTAGGTCTTCAGGCCGTGACGTTCCACGACTTCGACCAGCGGATCGTTGCCGCCCATCAGGCCGGTGCCACGCACCCAGCCGATCTTCGGATGGGCGAAGGTGACGCGGCTGGACCACACCTTTTCGGCGCGGGCGCGGTTGACGATCGCGTCGAAGGCGCTCTTGACCTCGCCGTACGCGCCGTCGCCGCCGAAGACGCCACGGTTCGGGGATCCCGGCAGGATCACATGCAGCTTGTGCTGCACGTCGGTGTCGGCGCCAATCTTCGCGAAGCCGGTGATCGCACGTTCCACACCCCACAGCATGAGGCGCGCCTGAGATTCGAACAGCTCGCCGGAATCGGCCAACGTGCCGTGCACCGGCGGAGCGGCGAACGGGAAGAACAGGCTCGGCTCGTAGGCGGGCTTCAGGATCGTGGTGGTCGCGCCGGAGGTCTTCTTCTGCACGTTGCCGACCCACGCCACGAGAGCGTCCACGTCACGGTAGCTGGACAGGTTCGCCGGAACGAGCCACAGCTTGGCGTCACCTGCCGCATGCTCGCGGTAGGTCTGCTTGGCCCAGGCCTTCACGCTCTGCCTGAAGCTGTGCGAAGTGGCCACGACGGTTGCGCCTCCGGCGAGCAGGCCGTTGACGACCTGTGCGGCGATGGAGTTCGGGGCAACGCCGGTCACGACGGCGATATCGCCTGCGAAGCGGCTTGCTTCGGCGGAATCGTTCGTCTGCTCGAGCGCCTCGTCGGCCACGCGCTTGAACGCGGCGGCAAGCTCGGCGTCAGCGGTCTTGCCCGCATACCATGCGGCTTCATCGGCGACGGCCTTGCCCAGACCGATGAAGCTGCCGTCCAGTGCGGAGGCGTCGTTGTCGTAGTAGGCGCGGGACAGGTCCTCGCGTGCGGATGCCCAACGGTCGTCGAACAGGATGGCCTTGCGCTCGTCGAAGCGCGGCTCGACCTGCTTCGGCCAGTCGGAGCCGAGCTCGGCTTCGACGGCGGCCACCACGGCGGCGTTCTCGTCGGCGGAATCGTCGGCGACCGAAGCGGTGACGCCCAGCTGGTTCAGCACGAACTTGGCGGTGGAGGCGAGCACGCCGTCGGCACCGGTCACCTTGGCCGCGAACGCGTCCAGGGCTGCGGAATCGACCACGGCGCCACCGGCTGCGCCACCTGCGCTCGGCATGGCGACGGCCACGCCCTTGTCGGAAGCGACCTTCTGCACGGCCGCGTCGATCAGCGCGTTGGCGGCGGCCGCATTGGAAGCGGCTTCGGTGCTCAGCGAGGCGAGGTCGCCACCGCGGGAGCTGGCGCCTTCGCGGGTTTCCAGCACAAGGGCTGCGACCACGTGGGAGGCCCAGCCTTCGCCGAGCTGCCAGGTGTCGGTCACGCGCTTGGTGATCTGGCCGAGCTTCACGCCGGCGGCGCCGAACAGGCCGCGCACACGGTCGCGGACGATGTCGGACAGCACCGGACCGAACGCCTTGTAGTTCGGGGCCACCTTGTCGACCAGCGCGCTCAGCGCCTTGACGGTCGCTTCGGCGGCGCCGTCCACGGAAGCCACGCCCAGCTCGGAGCTGATGTCCATAAGCAGCTGGTTACGGCGAGAGGAGACGCCGTTGGTCAGGGTGTCGGTGGTGTCGGATTCGCCGATCTGGTCCGGACGCACCTTCGCCGAATATGCCAGCAGCATGGCGATCGCGTCGGAAGCGTTGAACGGAATATCCGCGACTGCGGCGCCGGACGGAGCGCCGGCAGGTGCGGCCGGTGCGGCGGCAGCCGGGGCTGCGGCGACGGGTGCTGCGGCGACCGCGGCAGGCGCTGCGGCGGCAGCGGCCGGAGCCGAAGCTGCTGCCGGTGCTGCGACGGAATCGTCAGCATCGTCGTCGGCAACGAGGGAATCGGAATCGGTCATGTAGACGCGGCCTTCGTCGCGGCCGACGTTGTAGACGGTCACGTCACGGCCGGCGAACTGCGGCAGGCGCAGCGTCTTGGCGCCGAGGTTGGCGAGCGTCGGAGCGTTGCCGAGACCCACCTCGACGTACTCCTCCACGCCAAGGCCACCCTGTTCGGCGGAACCGAACAGCAGCGCCTGGGTTTCGATCCAACGCACCGGGGAGGCGAACTGCCAGCTCAGCAGTTCAGTGAGCAGCAGACGGCCGAGCTTCTGATCGTCCTCGGCGTAGGAATCCCACACCTTCGGATCGTCCAACGCGGCCTTGATGCGCTCGGACGGCACGACCTCAAGGATCTTCGCGGCGAATTCCTTGGTCATCTCGAACGGCACGGCCACCAGATTCGGAATATAACGACCCACCAGACGGCCACGGTAGTCGATGTGCTTCGGCAGCAGCGCGTCAAGCTTGTCGCGGAACTCCGGCACACCCTTGCGCAGCAGCGTGGAATGGAACGGCACGTCGATGCCCGGCACCAGCATGAACGCCGGCTTGCCGCCGTATTCGGCGACGCGACGGGCGGAATCGGCCTTCAGCGCCTTCAGACCGGCGATGGTTCCGGCCACGGCGTACTGCTGTCCGGCAAGGTTGTAGTTGACGATCTCCAGGAACTCGCCGGAAGCCTTCGAAACGGATTCGACGTATTCGCGCACGCCGTCGTCGCCCACACCGAACTGGTTCGGACGCAGCGCGCCCATACGGTAGTTGGAACGGCCCTTCTCGTCACGCGGAATGAGGTGGTGCATGGTGGAGCCACGGTGGAACACCAGCTCCAGCACGGTTTCCAGCGGAATCACGCCTGCGAAGGAGCTCAGCGCGTTGTACTCGCCCAGCGAGTGGCCAGCGAAGTAGGCGGGCCAGATGTCCGCGCCGGCTTCGCGCAGACGAGCGGTCTGGGCGAACGCCACGGTGGCGAGCGCCACCTGCGTGAACTGGGTCAGGTTGAGCAGGCCTTCCGGATGACGGTAGGTCACGCCGTTGGCGGTCAGTTCCTTCGGATTATCACGCACGACGGCGAGGATGGAGAAGCCGAGCTTCTCGCGGGTCACCTTGTCGGCGCGCTCCCACACCTCGCGTGCGGCCGGGGACTTGGCACGCTCGTCGAGCACCATGCCCTGCTTCTGGATGCCCTGGCCCGGGTAGACGAAGGCGGACTTCGGCGCACGCACGATGGCGGTGCCACGGGACACGATATTGCCGTCGATGCGGCTGGTCACTTCCAGCACCATGCCGGCGTGGGCCACACGGCCGACGCGTTCGATGGAGATCTCCACCTCGTCGTCGAGCTGCACCATGCCGTACATGTTGTACGTCCAGCCTGCGATCTCGTAATGCGCGCCCTTCTCGTCGAGCGCCTGCACCGCGTACTGGGCGGTGGCGGACAGCCACATGCCGTGCACGAGCGGCGCGGCGAGACCGGAGACGGCGGCACCGCGATGAGAGGTGTGAATCGGGTTGAAATCGCCGGAAGTACGGGCGAAAGCGGTCATCTCGTGCGGAGCGACGACCTTCACACGACGCAGCAGACGGCGCGGAGTGCTTTCGATTTCGGCTTCGATTCCACCATAGTCGGGCGCTTCCGGCGGCAGCGCGTCGGAGTACGCGCGGCCGCGGATGGCGAAACGCTCGGTTTCGTTGGCAAGCAGCGTACCGTCCTGAGCGGTGTGCGTGACGTGGATGGTCACCACACGGCCGGAAGCGGATTCGAAGTAGTCGTCGGCCCAGCTGGTGAGCTCGATGCGCTCGCCGGTGTGCTTCAGCAGCTCGTCCTCGCTCACCTCGAGTTCGATGAGGTGGTCGAGATGCACGGCGTTGAGCAGGCCTTCGATGACCGGGAAGCCGTTGACGTACACGGAGCCGAGGGCCGCGTAAATGGCGGGCCAAGCCGGTCCGACGAGCGCGTCCGGGGCGATGCGGGACGGCACGAGGTCGCTCGGCAGCGCGCCGCCGGTGGCGGCCTCATGGTCGAAACCGAGGTTGGCGGACAGCGTGTAGCCGGTGTGCGCCTGGCCGAACGGGAAGGCGGTCTTGTCGGACACTTCCTCGATCTGCGGCATGGCGGTGAGCTTGTCGCCGGTGATGGCGGTGTTGCCGATGCCCGCGGTGTCGGCGAGCATGCGGTAGACGTGCTCCGGCAGACGGTCGCGGTCCACGACCGGGAACAGGCCGGATTCGTTGCCGTCGACGTTCAGCGGAATGACGATGTCGCGTACGGCGTGCTTGGAGGCGCCGCCGTCCGGATCGTTGTCCCAGAAGGTGTCGAGATGGATGTCGAGGTCGTACTTTTCGACACTGCCTTCGACAGCCACCTTGCGGATCTCATAGTTGGCGTCACCGTTGGCGGTGCCGTACGCCGGGTTGGCCATGAGGTGGCCGACCCAGGAGATGTTCGGGGATTTGCGGATGAATTCCTCGGCGGAGACGGCCGCGCCCAACTGGGCGAAGGCGGTCTTGTCGGCGCTCGCCGATTCGGCGGACACGCGCTTGACCATGGCGGCTTCGAAGCGGCCGAGGATGTCGGCCACCGGCTCATCCACGGTGGTGATGCCAGCCACGGAGATCGGGCCGGGGATGATGCGCACGGAATCGGCGGAATAGCGGGAGTCCTCGGACTGCCACAGCTGGTCCTGGCCCCACCAACGCAGCAGGTCGTTGTCGATGACCGGCACGAACGGCATCGGCTTCGGATACTCGCGCACGAGCACCGGGAACCACGCCTCGTCCATCGGGGTGACGGTCAGTTTGCCGGCCTGCGGGTAGGTTTCGGCAAGCTTGGCGATCGCGGCGTTCGGATCGGCTTCGACGTCGGCGCGGGAAGCGAACAGCGATGCGAATTCGCCGATTTCCTGCGTGGTGACGCGGGCTTCGATGCGCTGCAGCAGGTGCAGGAAGCGATCGGCGTAGGTTTCGTCCACCCACGGGAAGGAGAGGTCGGCGAAACGCTGGGCCCACTCAAGGTAGGTCATGGTCTTCAGATCGCCGAAATACGGCTTGGCGGTGGCGTTCAGCGCCGCGATGATCTCGTCGCGACGGCTTTCCAGCTCCTCCGGGTGCTTCATGACGCGCACCAGCAGGCGGCCGCAGCGGGCGGAGGAGTTCTCCAGCTCGTAGATGTCGGCGTGCAGGTGGCTCAGACCGGAGGTGACGCCGCCCTTGGCCTGGCCGGACGGCACCCACTGCTCGCCCAGCGGGGCGAACGGATCGTTGCCATCGCCCTTGACCGGAATGCCCGGGGTGTTGACGAGCATCTGCTTGACTTCGGGGCTGGTGTGGGCTTCCTTGGCGGTCATGGCGGCGGTGCCGACAAGCACGCCGTCTACAGGCATGAGCGGACGGCCGTATTCGGCGGCCCATTCGCCGGTGATGTAGTCGGCGCCGCGTTCCGGCGTGCCGATGCCGCCGCCGACCACGAGCACGAGGTTGGCCTGCTCGCGCACTTCGGCGTAGGTGCTCAGCAGCAGATCGTCAAGCGATTCCCAAGAGTGGTGGCCGCCTGCGGAACCGCCTTCGACCTCGATGAGCACCTTGGTTGGCGCGACGGCCTTGGCGATGCGCACCACCTGGCGGATCTGGTCGACGGTGCCCGGCTTGAAGCTCACGTACGGGAAGCCGTCGGCGTTGAGGTTGTGGATGAGTTCCACGGCCTCGTCGAATTCCGGAATGCCTGCGGAGACGACGACGCCGTCGATCGGGGTGCCGCTGGCACGCTTCTTCGGCACGATGCGCTGGGAGCCGAACTGCAGGTTCCACAGGTAGCGGTCCATGAACATGGCGTTGAATTCGACGGTGCGGCCTTCCTCGAGTTCCTCCTCGAGCTTGGCCACGTGACGGTCGAACACGCTGGCGGTGACCTGGCCGCCGCCTGCGAGCTCGGCCCAGTAGCCGGCGTTGGCGGCAGCCGCCACGATCTCCGGCTCCACGGTGGTCGGGGTCATGCCGGCCAGCAGCACCGGAGCCTTGCCGGTAAGTTCGGTGAACGCGGTGCGCACCTTGTCTCCGGCGGACGTGTGGATGATGCTCGGCGCGAAACGCGTCCAGTTCTGGGTGCGTTCCGGCAGGGTCTCAAGCGTGGAGAGCGCGCCGCGATCGGCCACGGTGGAGGCTTCCACCACGCCGACGCCGGTGCCCTGGGCCACGGTGGAGAACAGTTTGCCGACGGTGTTGCCCGGACCGAAGTCCAGCACCCACAGGGCGCTCGGATCAGTGGACTTCATCAGGGCGCGCACGCGGGCGGCCCAATCCACATGGTTGAGCAGCACTTCGGCGGCGAGCTCACGGGCATGGTCGGCGTTGATGCCGCAGGCCTCGGCCCATGCGACGGCCTGGGAGACGGCATCGGCCATCAGCGGGCTGTGGAACGGCAGGGTCACGTCGAGATATTCGAGCGTCGGGCCGAACACGCGGCCGCCACGCACCTTCTCCTCGCGCAGCTTGGCCTGACGCTTGTGTTCCTTGGCGACCTCCACGCCGAATGCGGCCAGGTCCTCCGGATAGCCGGACAACACATAATGCGTGGCGGAATTGGTGACGGCCACGGCGATCGGGCCACGTGCGCCGTCGACGCGTTCGATCAGCGCGTCCACCTGGGCGCGGGTGATGTCCTTGACGGACAGCATCGGGGTCGCCTCGCCGTGGCGTGCGGCGAGACCGAGCTGGCGTGCCTGACGGGTGCCGGCGACGCCGATCAGCGTTGCGATCGCAAGAATCTCGTCGATCTTGGCTGCGGCTGCGTCGATGGAACCGGCTTCGCAGATCGCCTGCACCATATGCACGGCAAGCACGCCCTGGGAGTGGCCGAGCACCACGACCGGCTTGGCCTGGGCCGGATTGTAGCCGAGTGCGGCGGCGTCGAGCAGCGCGCCCAGCTGGGTCAGCGCGATGCCGGGAACGCTGGCGGAAGCCGCGGCTGCGGCGCCCAGACGTGCCGGGTTCGGTTCGAAGCCGAACAGGTCGACCGGGCGTCCGGTGGTGGCGAGCAGCTCGGCGGACACCGGATACAGCAGCGCCTGCGCGGCGGCCGCATGGGTGTGCAGGGCCTCGTCGAGCGCCGGATTCGCGCTCTGGTCGGCGAGCGCCACCGGCCACGGGGTGGATTGGCCGGCGAAGGCGAGCGCGTGGGGCTCGCTGTTCAGTCGATCAAGAAAAAAGGTGTTCATAATCTTCCTTACTTGTTCCAAAATTTCTTGCGATTGTTGTGGTTGCTTACGTTGGTTACGTCGCGTTGCGTCCGTCACAGCGGCTGGTTGCCGTGGTGTTTGCTGGTTCGGCGCACGCGTTTCTTGCTGGCGAGCAGGCGGAGCGATTCGATGATGGTCTCGCGTGTCTGTTCGGGGTCGATCATGGCGTCGATCTCGCCCATTTCCAGCGAAAGGTTCGCGTTGACGGTGGTGCGTTCGTAGTCGGCGATGTACTTGGCGCGCAGCGCTTCGACGTCCTTGCCGTTGTCTTTGGCTTTCTGCAGGTCCTTGCGGTGGATGATGTTGACCGCGCCGGCCGCGCCGAGCACCGCGATCTGGCTGGATGGCCAGGCGAAGTTCATGTCCGCGCCAATGGATTTAGAGCCCATCACGATGTATGCGCCACCGAAGGCCTTGCGCAGGATGATGGTGACGAGCGGCACCTGCGCGTTGGCGTAGGCGTAGATGACCTTCGCGCCACGGCGGATGATGCCCGCATGTTCCTGTTCGGCGCCCGGCTTGTAGCCCGGGGTGTCCACCAAGGTGACGACCGGCAGGTTGAACGCGTCGCACAAGCGCACGAATCGCGCCACTTTTTCGGATGAGTCGACGTCGAGAATGCCGGCGTTGACGTTCGGCTGGTTGGCCACGATGCCGACGGGATGGCCGTCGATGCAGGCGAAGCCGACCACCGCTGAAGCGGCGAACAGTTCGTGCACCTGCACGAATTCACCGTAGTCCACGATGCAGCGGATCACGTCGAGCACGTCATACGGCTGGCGGTCGTTGTCCGGCACGATGGTGGCGAGGCGTTTGGCCACGTCACGGTCGGCGCGGGTCGCCGCGTACGCGTAGACCGGCGGCTGCTGGTCGGAGTTGGACGGCAGATAGGCGAGCACGGTACGCGCGTAGTCGATTGCATCCGCCTCGTCCTCGCCGAGATAGTGGGCCACGCCGGACGTGGCGTTGTGCACGTAGCCGCCGCCCAGATCGTCCATGCTGATCACTTCGCCGGTGGCCGCTTTGACCACGTCGGGACCGGTGACGAACATGTTGGAATTCTCGCGGGTCATGATGATCAGGTCGGTCAGGGCCGGGCAGTAGACGGCGCCGCCGGCGCAGGGGCCGAGGATCAGCGATAGCTGCGGCACGAAACCGCTGGCGTCGCAGGTTTTGCGGAACAGGTGGCCGTATTCGGTCAACGCGGCCACACCCTCCTGGATGCGCGCGCCACCGGAGTCGATGAGCGCGATAATCGGCACCTTGAGGTCGAGCGCCTTGTCCATCAGATGGCAGATCTTGCGGCCTTCGGCCACGCCAAGCGTGCCGCCTTTGACGGAGAAGTCCTGCGCGTAGACGGCCACTTTGCGGCCGAACACCTCGCCGAAGCCGGTGATGACGGCGGAGCCTGCGCGGCCACCGTTGATGTCGCCGCCGCGGAAACGGCCGATTTCCTCGAAGGAACCGGTATCAAGCAGCAGGTCGAGACGTTCGCGCGCGGTCAGCTTGCCTTTGACGTGCTGGCGACCGCGGGCGTGGTCTTCGGCTTCGGCGGCGAGCTGCGCGGCACGCAGCACGGACGTACGGATCGGCTGCGATTCGCGGGCTTCGGCAGCCGCTTCGTCACCCAGTCGCTCCTGCTGTTCCATGACGACCTTCACGGCCTCTTTGACGGCCGGGCTTGCGATGATGTCGGTCATTTCGCGCCGCCTTCCGTCTTGGTTTCCGTATTACCGTCCGTTGCCGGCTTGCCGTCAGCCGCCTTGGAAGCGCCGTTGACGTCGATGGTCATCAACGTCTCGCCCGCTTCGATGCCTGCGGCCGGGCCGACGAAGATCTTGGTGACGGTGCCCTTGACCGGCGCGTACACGTAGTTCTCCATCTTCATGGATTCGAGCACGACGAGCAGGTCGCCCTTGGCCACGTCCTGGCCTTCGGCGACGTTGATGCGTGTGACGACCGCCTGCATCGGGCTGGCGATCACACCGGACTGGCCGTCGTTGCCCTGCTGCTTCTTTTCGACGTGGTGCAGGCCCTGTCCGCGCAGCGGCTGGATGGCGCGCTTGGCGTCACGCGCCTTGGCGCCGCCGGTCAGATTGGCCACGATGTCGTTCGGCACGGTCAGCGACACACGATGGTTGTTGACTTCGATGACGAAGGTTTCGCTGGATTCCTTCTGCTCGGCTTCCTTCGCACCCGAAGCGCCGGCCATGGATGCCGGCTGGCCGCCCTTGGTGGAGGATGCTTCCTTGTTCAGGTACTTGCGTTCCAGCCATTTCGTGCTCACGTCGTAGGCCACGCCATGCTCGGCGGTGAACTCGTCGTCGTTGAAGATCTGCTCGAACAGGCTTGCCGGGGTCGGCACGCCTTCCACCTTGAGCTCTTCCAACGCGCGGCGCACACGTGCCACGGCTGCCGCACGGTCGGAGGCGGTGACCACGAGCTTGCCCATCATCGAATCGAACTTCGGGGAGACGGTGTCGCCTTCCACCACGCCGGAATCGACGCGGATGCCAGGGCCGGACGGCCATGCGAGCTTGGTCAGCGTGCCGGAGCTCGGCGCCAGATTCTTCGCCGGATCCTCGCAGGTCAGCCGGAGCTCGAAGCTGTGTCCGCGCAGCGGGTGGTCGACGGTCAGCTCGCCGCCGTTGGCGATGGTGAGCTGTTCTCGCACCAGATCAAGGCCGCAGACCTCTTCGCTGACGGTGTGCTCCACCTGCAGACGGGGATTGACCTCCAGGAAATACACCTTGCCCTGTTCGGTCACCATGAATTCGCAAGTGCCCAGACCGATGTAGTCGACCGCTTCGAAAAGCCGGCGTGAGTAAGTCTCCAGCTGTTCGAGCACGCCGTCGGAAAGGAACGGCGCCGGCGCTTCCTCCACCAGCTTCTGGTTACGGCGCTGCACGGAGCAGTCGCGGGTGGAATACACGGTGAAATTGCCGTGCGAATCGCGTCCGCACTGCGTTTCGACGTGACGGCCCTTGTCGATGAACCGTTCGACGAAATACTCGTCCAAATCGCCGCCCTGCAGCGCATCGTGGTTCATGTAGAAGCCACGCAGCTCATCGTCGTTGTGCACGAGAGTGATGCCGCGGCCGCCACCGCCGTCGGTGCGCTTGAGCATCAGCGGATAGCCGTGCGTGTGCGCGAAGTCGAGCAGCAGTCGCATGTCGGAAATCGACTGGGAAATGCCGGGAACCGGCGGCACCTTCGCGAAAGTGGCCACGCGGCGGGCCGTGATCTTGTCGCCCAGGTCGACGAGCGCCTTCGGATTCGGGCCGACCCACGTGGCGCCGGCGTCGAGGACCTTCTGCGCGAAGCTTGCGACTTCGGAAAGGAAGCCATAGCCAGGGTGCACCGCGTCGGCACCGCTGCGCTGCAGGATGTCGATGAGCAGATCCTCGTTGAGATACGTGTCCTTGTAGGTGTCGCCAGACAGCAGATACGCATCATCGGCCATCTGCACGTACTGTGCGTGACGGTCCTGTTCGGCGTAGACCGTGACCGTGGGAATCCCCATCTCACGTGCGGTGCGCACGACTCGAAGCGCGATTTCGCCGCGATTCGCCACCAGTAGTTTGTTGACATTCTTAGGCATAATGTCAAGTTTGGCGGTCGAGGTGTGATTCGACGAACTCGTTTCCCACAAAAGATTCGCGATCTTTTTGTAAGGCTCCACAAACGTTACCGAAACTTAGCAACCCTACGATGGGGAGCATTGATTGACGAAAGACTCATTTTCGTCAGTTTTTGTAGCATCCTGTAGCATCCGCAAAAAAGGGAGGATTCCACCATGCGCAACGCAATCCTGACCATCTCATCCGCGGCCAAAACGGCCACCAGCGGCAAATTCGGCGCCGTTTTGAAGTCCACGCTGTTCGCCGTGCTGCTCGCCGCCGCCTCCATGGCGGGCGCCGTGCCGATTCCGGGCACTCCGGTTCCGATCACCCTGCAGACCTTCGTGGTCATGCTGGCCGCGCTGATGCTGCCGTGGAAGCAGGCGGGCGCCGCGGTGCTCATGTATCTGGCCGCGGGCGCGGCTGGTCTGCCGGTGTTCGCCGGCGGCGCGTCCACCATGGCTTTGGTCGGCCCGAGCGCCGGCTTCCTCATCGGTTTCCTGCCGGCCGCCGTCGTCACCTCGCTGCTCAAGGGCAAGGCGCGTGTCGATTCCCTGAAGCATGTTGTGTTGACCGCCGCACGGTATCTGTTCGCCTGCGTGGCCGGCTGCATCGTGCTTGACTATCTGCTCGGCTTCATCGTGCAGTCCGCCATTACGGGCGTGGCGATGCCGGTGGTGGCCATCGCTTCGATGGGCTTCATTGTGGGCGATTGCATCAAGGCGGTTGTGGCTTCGCTGGTCGCGAGCGGACTGGCAAAGCTGCAGTGACTTTTATCGGCAGCGACTTTTCTGCGGTAGTTTTCTACGACTTTTTGCTGGGAATTTTCAGCTGAGGGTTTTCCGCTGAGAATTTCCGCTGTGATTTCCGGGTTTCTTCGTGATTTCCGGGTTTTGATACAGTCTTCCGTTTTCGCTGTGATTTTCGTTTTCGCTGTGTCCGGTGGGGCCGGCGGATACCAACGTGCGACACGCTCCGGGCCGCTCAGGCCGAGTCTTTACGGTCTTACGTTGGTATCCGCCGGCCCCACCTCGTTTTGGGGGAATGTTGCGTTTGCGGGTGGCGCGGTTTTTGGATATTGCGATTTTGGGAAATGCCGCTTTTCTCGAATATTGCGTTTTTTTGAAACGTACGATTTTCGAAAAAAGCGCTTTACGACTTTATGAGGGATGAGGGTTAGAGAATTATTGGGGTAGGACGCCTACGTCGGCGGTGCGCACGGTGTGCAGGTTGCCGTTGTCGTCTCTGATGGTGAGGGAGGCGTCGGGGTTGAGTTCCAGCGCGGTGCCGCGCAGGGTGGTGCCGTCCACGAAATGCGCCTCGCATGGCTTGCCGAGCGTCCAGCAGACCGGACGCATCTCCTCCATCGCACGCGTGGCCTCACGCTGCGGGTCGGCTTCGAAATCGGCGAGCCTTGATCGCAAACCGTCCACCAGATGGGCCGCGATCATGTCGCGCAATGTCATGGAATCGGGCAGGCCATGCGCGACCAGCTGCAGCGACGTGGCCTTGTCGGTTGGCAGATGGTCTTCGGGGACGGCCAGGTTCAGGCCGATGCCGAAGACAATGCCGACGCGTTCCGTTGCAGCAGCCACATCAGTGGTACCAGTTGTACCGTCCGCGATGGGAGTTGCGGCAAGCGGAACCATTTCGGCGAGCACGCCGCCCAGTTTCTTGCCGTCGACGAAAATGTCGTTCGGCCATTTGAGCACGATGTCCTTGCCGAGCGGGCCGCCGCAATCGCGGATGGCCGCGATAATCGCGTTGCGCGCCTCGCAGCCGGCGATCATCTGCAGCCAGCCGTTGACGGACGTGTCCCGCACAATCGCCGTAGGCACGCTGACCACCAGGGAGACGATGAACGACTCCCCCACCGCGCTGGTCCATTGATGGTCGAGACGGCCACGGCCGGCGGTCTGCTCGTCGGCGCAGATCGCTACGATTTCACGGCCGGTCCAATCGCGTCCATCGCAGCCATCGAGGCCATCTCGGCTGGTCGAGCCGAACAGCGCGCCTTTGCGCACCAATTCGGCGGCGTACGTGTTGGTGGAGCCCACTGAGTCCAGCGCGATCACCTGGTCGGCTGCGACGCAGGTGCGTGGCATGGTCAATGCGGAATCCAATATGGTCGTCATGATTCCTTCTCCTGTCCGTCGAGCTGTCGTCCATCGAGATATCGTTCGTCGGCGTCCTGCTTGTCGGACTGCTGTCTGTCGATGCGACGCCCGCCAATACGCCGTTTGCCCGCCGTCGACGTGACAACGTACGACGCCTCGCGTGCGGCAAGCCGCGCGGCACGCGACTCGCGCCAGAACTCCAGGCACAGGAATCCGAACACGAATGCGATCGGAAGCATATGCCGTTCGAAATTGTTGGCCGGTGCGGTGATCATCACACCCATAAGCAGCAGCAACGGCAGATGCCATGACAGCGACCGCCATCGGCGCAGCACCACTTCGGCGGCGCCGATCAGCAGTGTCAGCGTGACATACAGGTTGCCGTGCGTCACCCAGCCAAGCACGGGAATCTGTCCCCATTTCTTGGCGAAACCGGCCACCTGGTTGCGCCACTGGTGGTTGTACAGGTGAATCCATTCGTTGTCGGACTGCACGTAATCGTTGTTCACGTAGTAGTCCATCGACACGTATGGCAGGTCGGTCACGTTGAAGTATCCGAAGCATTCGGCGAAGAGCGCGTCGAGCGCGATCTGAGGATTCGCCTTGACGATCTGCCACCATGCGTCGTTGAAATCCTTCATGTCGTCCTTGGTGACGGTACGCCACTTGTAGCTGACCTTCTTGGACTGGATGCCCGACGATTTCACCGGGTCGGCGTCCTGCTGGAAGTATGATTCGGCCATCTGGTCGAGGTTGAAGACGGGAGCGAGTTTCTTGGCCGCGTCCTCGGGAATGCCCTGCGGATTGTATTTCGCCACGCGGGCGATCTGCTGCAGCTGGATGCCACGGCTTTCGATCGGATCGCCGCCGATGACGGCACCGCTGTTCACCAGATAGACGAGGCCGCCATGGATGAGCACGGTCGGCAGCATCAATGCGACCACGTACGTCTTCCAACGTTTACGGTCGTTGATGATGGCCAGCAGCGCGGCGAACAGAATGATGTACCACGCGTATTTGGCGCTGATCAGCATGACGCAGCTCGACATGAACAGTGCCGCCAAGGAACGTTTGCGCAGTTTCATGGGTTTGCCGTTGATGGTGGGCAGCGCCTTGATATGCGTCATATGCAGCTCATACCACACGCCGAACCACCAGACGAACGCGAACGCGAACAACGGCGATTTGGTCAGTGAGATCGTGGCGAACACCGCCAACGGGCACACCATGAAGAACAGCAGGATCACGAAACGCGTCTTCGCGCCGGCGCGCAGTCTGGACGGACGCGCCACCACACCCGCCTCGGGATGGGTGAAATCGCGCATGTTCCAGCAGTCGTGCCGTTCGGGATGGGAGAAGTCGAACGTGCCGACGCCCAGCCTACGCCACGGCAGATTGAAGAAACGATTGGCGGTGGCGGCGCAGCAGAACGCGGCGAACAGCCATTGCAGCGCGGCCAGCGCCACGATGCCGGCGTCGTTGGAATCGGTGAAATACCGGGAGACCGCGGCGAACGCACCGTAGAAAACGGTCAGCACGATGTTGTGCTGGTCGGTCAGATACGTGGGATTGGCCGGCCACATGTAATGCGCGGTCGGGTAGATGTCCATCGGCACGAATGAGAAGAAGCCGATGTATGGTTGTTTCAGTCCGGTCCACTGGTTCAACGCCCAGCTGAATTCGCGGATCTGGGAGCGGATGTCGGCGCCGTACGCGGCGAGCAGGGTGGTCGGAATCCACAGCCAGCCGATGACGAACAGCAGCATGAGCTTCCACCAGCAGTCGGTGCAACGTGTCAGCTTGCGGCCGATCCAGACGATCACCGCATGGATGGCGCGCCCCGGTCGGCTATGCGCGGCGTCGCTCAGATGGCGCAGCATGATGCCCAATACCGTCGTCGGCGCGCCGGACACCTCCTGACACAGCTTGACGTATCGACGTGAGAAATACGTCGGCAGCACGCGCTCGCCACGGCCGTAACGGACCAGAGACCGCAATATAGCAAACGAAACAACGAAGGCGATAGCCATGTACAGCACGTTGGCCCAGCCGAAGTCGGCGAGTCCGGTGCCAAACCAGTACAGCGGGCCGATGCCGCAGCACCACGCCACCCACAGGCATGCGAGCACGCCCAACGTCCAGCTGAGGAACGTGTCGGCTTTTCCGGCTTTCTTGTTTTCGCTCATAGTCGGCATATTACCGCCACTGCGCGAATGGGGACCGGAACGGTCGGCGAACGTGCGGCAATTCGCAGATACGACGATTAGAATGGACGGTTATGAACTCCGAGCAGGCAGACATCCTCGACCTTTTGTCAGGCCATACCGACGATACGACCATCGAGCGGTTGGCTTTCGAATGCCTGTTGACGAACATGACCGACGATCGTGTGGTCTCCTTGATGAACATTCTCGGATGGCAAGGCGATTTCAACTGTTTTGCGATCGGCGGGGTGCCTTCGGCCAGTCTTGCCTCGACATCCCTCGCCATCCGCAAGGCGGTGCGCGATTTGGGTGGCGAGCATGTGGTCATCGGCACGTACGGCACTTTCCTGCTGGCTTTGGCTTGCCAGATGGGCGCGGTCACGCCGGAGGTGACCTGTACCGCGGTCATGCCGGCGTTCAGCGAGGACGAGCCACTGTATTTGAGCCCGGTCCGTTCCGGTGTGGCGGGGGCTTCGCATGCGTTGCGTGAGACGATGTTCTCGCTGCAGGCGGCTCCGGCGCTGTCCACTCCTTCCCGTCCGCTGCGTGCCGACGAGCTGTTGCCGGAGCGTGCGCTGCTGGGTGATGATTACGCGCGTGAGGAACTGTATCGGAACGTATATCAGGTGCTGCGCGGCGAGAATCCCGATGATCCCACTTATCTGACGGTGTCCACGTTCCTGAAGTATGGCAGTTCGTTGGAGAACACGGCGAAGGAGCTGAACGTACATCCGAACACCGTGCGCTACCGCTTGAAGCGTGCCGCCGAAACGACCGGCTGGGATGCCACCGATCCGCGTGACGCGTATGTGCTGACGACCGCGCTGGCGATTGGCCGTATGCGCGACCGCTGAGCCGCTGCCCGGGTGGTGTGGCGTCTGGGTACGCCCGTTGCATCTGTCATCCGGTCATAAAGTCATGAATCTTTCCGAACATATGAAAAGACCCGCATGCTGCGATTGCAGATACGGGTCTTTTGATGAAGCTTAGCTTCTGTGCACTCAGGCAACGACCGCCGGATCAACCGGAACGCCCGGGTTCATCGTGGAGGTGATGGTCGCCTTGGTGACGTAGCGGCCCTTCACGGTGGACGGCTTCAGACGCTTGACTTCGTCGGCCACAGCCTTGAAGTTCTCGTCCAGAGCCTGCTCGGTGAAGGACATCTTGCCGATGAGGAAGCTCAGGTTGCCGTTCTTGTCGACACGGAAGTCAACCTTGCCGCCCTTGATGTCCTTGATGGCCTTGGTGACGTCCATGGTCACGGTGCCGGTCTTCGGGTTCGGCATGAGGCCACGCGGACCGAGCACGCGGCCGAGACGGCCGACCTTGCCCATCATGTCCGGGGTGGCGACGACGGAATCGAAGTCAAGGAAACCGTCGGCGACCTTCTGCACGAGGTCGTCGTCACCGACGATGTCGGCGCCAGCCTCGAGAGCTTCGGTGGCCTTCGGGCCACGGGCGAAGACGAGGACCTTGGCGGTCTTACCGGTGCCGTTCGGCAGGTTCACGGAACCGCGGACCAGCTGGTCGGCCTTGCGCGGATCCACGTTCAGGCGCAGCACGGCCTCAACGGTCTGGTCGAACTTGTACTCCGGCATGCTCTTGAGGAGAGCGATGGCTTCGTTGGCGGTGTAAAGGTTGTTGCGATCGATCTTCTCAGCCGCTTCGCGATACTTCTTGGAACGCTGTACCATTAGTCCTTCTCCTCTCAGTCGGTAACCGTGATACCCATCGAACGGGCGGTGCCCGCGATGATCTTCATGCCGGCTTCGACGTCGCGTGCGGACAGATCAGCCATCTTGATTTCAGCGATCTCACGGACCTGAGCCTTGGTGACGGAGCCGACCTTGTGGGTCAGCGGGTTCTCGGTACCCTTCTGGATGCCAGCGGCCTTCTTCAGCAGAGCTGCTGCCGGCGGGGTCTTCAGGATGAAGGTGAAGGAACGATCTTCGTAAACGGTGATCTCAACAGGGATGACCTGGCCCATCTTGTCCTGCGTGGCAGCGTTGTACTGCTTGCAGAAGTCCATGATGTTCACGCCATGGGAACCCAGAGCCGGACCCAGCGGCGGAGCCGGGTTGGCCTTGCCGGCCTGAATCTGGAGCTTGAGAAGCGCCGAGACTTTCTTCTTAGGAGCCATTGTATGGTTCTTCTTTCTGTGAAGCGGTGGTTAACGGCACCGGAGTAGGTCTCCCGCGTCCGGTTCCTTCCGCAACGTATATTGCTGTGCTGTGCTAGCAGGTGCCGCCGCCTTGTTCAGGCACACGAAACCCTCCAGACACAACTTTTCTATTATGCGATTCCGCCACGACATTGCGCGTATGGCAATACATACAAAGAAACCCCGCCGAAGCGGGGTTCAAAAGAATCACGATTTCAGGTTCCTGAATGGGTGTGACGCGTGCGGTAGCAAGGCGCCCAAGCGCAGGCGTACCAAGGTGCGTCAAGCTTGGAGCAACGCAGCTAACGCTCCGTCATGCACGTTCAGGCTAATTTTTCAACCTGGTTGAAGCCTAGCTCCACCGGCGTGTCACGGCCGAAGATGGACACGAGCACGGTGAGCTTCTGCGTGGACGGATCCACTTCGGAGACAACCGCGGCCATGGTGGTGAACGGTCCATCGGTGACGGTGACCTGATCGCCAGGAGCGTAGGAGACCTCAAGCTTGCGCTTCTTGGCTGCGGCCGGCTTGTCTCCGGCGGCCTTGAGAGCTTCGGAAGCGATCATCGGAGCCATCATGGAGACGACTTCCTTGCGGGTCAGCGGTGCCGGATCCTTGGTCGGGCCGACAAAGCCGGTGACGCCTTCGGTCTCGCGGACGATACGACGGGCGTTCTCATCCGGCAGCATGCGGATCAGCACATAGCCGGGGACACGCACGCGGGTGATGACCTTCTTGCCCTTTTCGGTGTGCTTTTCGACTTCCTCCATCGGCACTTCGACCTGGAAGATCTTGTCTTCCATACCGAAGCTGGCCACGCGGGATTCGACGTTGGTCTTCACGCGCTTCTCATAGCCGGAATAGGTGTGCAGCACATACCACTTGCCTTCAAGCGTGCGCAGGCTCTTGGAGAATTCCTCGACGGCCTTGGCACCGGCATCCTGCTCAGTGTCTTCATCCTCAGTGGTTTCCGCGGTCTGCTCTTCCGGAGCGTCCTGCTCGGACTGGGCCTGCTCATCGGTCGCCTGATCGGCGGCGACGGCCTGGACGGCCTCGCCTTCGGCCGGCAGCGCCTCAACAGCGGCAGCAGCCTCGGTATCAGCCTTGGAAGCCTCGTCGAGGTTGTCGGAAAACACTTCGTCAGTCATGCACTTTCACCTTCAAGTTGTTTATCAGCCGAATATCCACAGGGTCAGCTTGCCCAGACCGTAGTCCATGCCGGTGACCAGTGCCATCAGCAGCAGCACGAAGATAAACACGGCGAGGGACCAGAAGAACAGTTCCTTGCTGGTCGGAGTGACGACCTTGCGGAGTTCGTCGATAATCTGTTTGATGAACAAGCCAATGCGCATGAAGATGTTCGGCTTAATGGCCTTCTCGCTGTTCTTCGCCTTCGCCATAATAATCCTCCGCTGGGCTTGTTGTAAGAAGCTTGGCAGGGAAGGCGGGACTCGAACCCACAACCTACGGTTTTGGAGACCGTTGCGCTACCAATTGCGCCACTTCCCTAGGTGAACTCTGCCGTCTCCACTTGCCGGCGAGGATTCTATGCAAAACCACGCAAGAAGCAGACGGCAAAACCGCCAAGTCGAAATAATAGCGGGTTTTCGCGACTTCGTCCAACCCGATTCACGACGAATCGCAAGAAACCGCTATTTTCCAACGAAAAAAAGATTCGCGCCCGGCATGTCACCGAAGCGCGAATCGCTAAAAATATCGTCTATCAACTGAACTTTTCGTCAGTTGAGCGCGGGGCCGGTCGGCTCAGTCCTCGACCCAACGCTTCATGCGACGCATGCCTTCGACCAGATCGTCGTCGGCAAGCGCGTAGGAGAAGCGCAGGTAGCCGGGAGCGCCGAACGCCTCGCCCGGGACGGCGGCGACATGGCCTTCGTCAAGCAACGCGGCGGCCAGTTCGGACGTTTTGGCGAACGTGGTCTTGTTGGTGCCGAGCGGCTTGTTCAGCAGCGCGGTCACGTCGGCGAACGCGTAGAACGCGCCGGTCGGGGTCGGGCAGTTCACGCCTTCGATGTCGTTCAACGCGGCGACGATGGTCTGGCGGCGCTTGTCGAATGCGGCGCGCATCTCGTAGACGGCGTCCAGGGAGCCGGAGACGGCTTCGATGGCGGCACGCTGGGAGATGTTGTTCACGTTGGAGGTCATGTGGCCCTGCAGTTTGGATGCGGCCTTGGCCACGTCCACGGGGGCGATCATCCAGCCGACGCGCCAGCCCGGCATGGCGTAGGTTTTGGCCACGCCGTTGAGCACGAGCAGCTGGGAGCGTACTTCGGGCACCGCGGCGCCGATGTACGTGGTTTTGGCGCCGTCATAGTTCAGGTGTTCGTAGATTTCGTCGGAGATGACCCACACGTGGTGTTCGATGGCCCACTGCGCGATGGCCTTGACGGTTTCCGGCTTCCACACCGCGCCCGTCGGGTTGTTCGGCGTGTTCACGATGATGGCCTTCGTGTGTTCGGTGCGCGCGGCCTCGATGTCCTCGATGCTCGGCTCGAAGTTGCGGTCGGCGCCGGCGAACACGGTCACGGGCACGCCGCCGGCGAGCTTCACGGCTTCCGGATAGCTGGTCCAGTACGGGGTGGGGATGATGACCTCGTCGCCCTCGTTGAGCAGAATCTGGAACGATTCGTAGACGGCCTGCTTGCCGCCGTTGGTCACGATGACCTGGCTTGGGTCGACTTCGTAGCCGGAGTCGCGCAACGTCTTGTCCGCGATGGCCTGGCGCAGTTCCGGTAGGCCGGCGGTCGGCGTGTAACGGTAGTTTTTCGGGTCCTGCACGGCCGCGGCCGCGGCCGCGACGATCGGTGCGGGGGTTGGGAAGTTCGGTTCTCCCGCGCCGAACCCGATGACGTCGATTCCGGCGGCCTTCATTGCCTTCGCCTTGGAATCGACGGCCAGGGTAGCGCTCGGAGCCACGTGATTGATACGGTCGGATAGAGTCTGCCAGTCAGCCATAGTCATGCCTGTAATGCTAGACCTGCCACGCGAAAAACGACAGCCCCACGACACACGTCTATTTCGCCGCGAACGCTTCGCTTGAAGCGAAATCGATGGCCTAACCACACCTTTTGCACTGGTTCAGACCAGTACGAGATTGTCGCGGTGCACCAGCGGATGCGCGTATTCCTCGCCGAGGAAACGCTTGAGCTGGGCCGTATTGCGTCCTAGCATCTGCGGGATCTCCTCGGAGTCGAAGCCGACCAGGCCCTTGGCCAAATGGTTGCCCTGCTCGTCGTCAACCCAGACGGCGTCGCCGGCGGCGAAATCGCCCTTCACTTCCACCACGCCGGCCGCAAGCAGGCTGGCCGCTCCCCCGCGCACCGCCTTGGCCGCGCCGGAATCGGCCACCAGCGTGCCCTGCGGGTGGGAGGCGAAGCCGATCCACAGCCTACGTGACGAACCGCGGTCGTTGATCGGCGCGAACGCGGTGCCGACCGGATCGCCCATCATCGCGGGACCTGCGTTCGACGCGCATGTCAACACCGCGGGAATGCCGGACACCGCGGCGACGCGCGCGGCCTCCATTTTGGTGACCATGCCGCCGGTGCCGACGTTCGAGCCGGTTCCGCCGACCTGAACCTTCGCCAGCGCATCCTCGACGTTCGGCACATAGGAGATGCGCTTCGAGCCGGGCTCGCTTGGCGGCGCGGTGTACAGCGCGTCCACGTCGGTGAGCAGGACGAGCGCGTCGGCGACGACGATGTTGGCGATCAGCGCGGACAGACGGTCGTTGTCGCCGAACCGGATCTCGTTGGACGCGAGGGAATCGTTTTCGTTGATGATCGGCACCGCGCCCAAGTCGAGCAGGCGGTCGAGCGTACGGCGCACGTTGCGGTACTGCTGTGGGGCGATCGTGTCGGAAACGGTGATGAGGATCTGTCCGACACGCAGCCCGTACCGTGCGAAAGCGGCCTCGTACTGGGCCATCAGCAGGCCTTGGCCGACGGCGGCGCACGCCTGCTGGTCGGCCACGTCGGTCGGACGCTTGTCGAAACCGAGCGTGCCGAAACCGGCCGCGATCGCGCCGGAGGAGACCAGCACCACGCGGCCGCCCATCAATCGCACGCGGGCGATGGCCGCCACAAGCGCGTTCAACCGTTGCGGATCCAAGTGGCCGCTCGGCTCGGTCAGCGAGCTGGAGCCCACCTTCACCACGATGGTCTGCGCTTCGGCGATGGCCCTGCGCACTTGCGCTTGCGATGGCGTGTTCATAGTTCCTCCCGGTACCGTTACCGGCTATTGAAAAAGCCCGCCGACATGCCATCGGCACATCAGCGGGCTTCGTTGGATGGTTCTATTGTTCCACATCCTCGTCGTCGGCGGTCTCGCCACGTCCAAAAAGACTGGTTTCGTCGTGACGGTCGTCGTCCACGGAAGGATCGGCCCAGTGTCCTGCCTTGCGTTCGGCCATCATGGCTTCGCGCACGGCCTGACGGGCGTCCATCATCTCGTGGTACTGGCGACGGCGTTCCGTGTTGGAACGACGCTGCGCACGACCATCCGATTCCTGCAGTCGCAGGTCGACGCCGCGTGCGCCCAACTGGGTGCCGTCGAGCATTTCCGCGCCGGCCGCGATGGTCGGATCCCAATCGAATTCCACGGCACGGTCGCCACGGCCGATGCGCACTTCGTCGCCCGGCTTGGCGCCCTTGTGCCGCAGCTCGTCTTCGACGCCCAGCTTGGCCAGGCGGTCGGCAAGGTAGCCGACGGCCTCGTCATTATCGAAGTTGGTCTGCATGACCCAACGTTCCGGCTTGGTGCCGAGCACCTCGTACCAGACTTCGCCGTTGCCGTTCTCCTTGCGTTCCACGGTGAAGTCGAGCGCGTTGCCGCCTTCGTCGTTACGGCGACGGCGGTTGCGCGGCTCCTCGAGCGGCTTGATGACCACGCGGGCCTCTTCCTCGGCCTGCTCGCGTTTGGCGACTTCCGCGCGCATGTTGGTCACGAGGTCGGCCAGCGCCCAGTTGAGTTCCTTCAGGCCCTCGTGGGAGGCGGTGGAGATGATGTAGACCTTGAGGCCGAGCTTTTCGAATTCGGGCTTGACGAATTCGGCGAGTTCCTTGGCTTCCGGCACATCCACCTTGTTGAGGATGATGATGCGCGGACGTTCGGGGATCGGAATCGCGCCGAGCGGCAGTTCGAGCTTGCCGGCGTATTCGGCGAGCTCGTGTTCGAGCGCCTGGTAGTCGCTCATCGGGTCGCGGCCGGGTTCGAGGGTGGCGCAATCGATGACGTGGGCGATGATTTCGGTGCGTTCGATGTGGCGCAGGAATTCGAGGCCGAGGCCCTTGCCCTGGGATGCGCCCGGAATCAGGCCCGGCACGTCGGCGATGGTGTAGCGCATGTCGCCGGCCACCACTACGCCGAGGTTCGGCACGAGCGTGGTGAACGGATAATCGGCGATCTTCGGTTTGGCGGAGCTCATCGCCGCGATCAGGCTCGACTTGCCTGCGGACGGAAAGCCCACCAGCGCCACGTCGGCGATGGACTTGAGTTCGAGGATGACGTCGCGTTCCTCGCCCGGCTCGCCCAGCAGTGCGAAGCCCGGCGCACGACGGGTGCGATTGGCCAGCGCCGCATTGCCGAGACCACCGTTGCCGCCCGCGGCCACGACGAACTTGTCTCCCGCGTGACGCAGGTCGGCAAGCTGCTCGCCCGGATGCTTCGGCTTGCCCTGCGGTCCCTTGGCTTCGAACACGACCGTGCCCACCGGGACGGGCAGGATCAGGTCGGCGCCCTTCGAACCGTCCTTCGTGTCGCCCAGGCCCATGGTGCCGCTTTCCGCCTCGCGATGGGGCATGAAACGGTAGTCGAGCAGACTGTTGGCGTTCGAATCGGCCATGAAGATCACGGAACCGCCGTCGCCGCCATTGCCGCCGTTCGGACCGGCCAACGGCTTGTATTTCTCCCTACGGATGCCGGCGGAACCATTGCCGCCGTCGCCGCCCTTGACATGGACGGTCACTCGATCCACAAAATCACTCATGTATCTACCTTACATAGCAGAAAAACCGCGTCCATAACGGGCGCGGTCTTTCATCAAAAAGCGTTATTTGCGCGTGTCTCAGGCGGCAATCACGTCGACGACCTTGCGGTCACGACGCACGCCGAACTTCACACTGCCGTCCTTGAGGGCGAACAGGGTGTGGTCCTTGCCCATGCCGACGTTCTCGCCCGGGTGGAACTTGGTGCCACGCTGACGAACGATGATGTTGCCGGCCACGACGGCTTCGCCGCCGAACTTCTTCACACCGAGGTATTGCGCGTTTGAATCGCGACCGTTGCGCGAGCTGGACGCGCCCTTCTTATGTGCCATGTCTGTTCCTTTCGGTCCTTGACTCTAACCCTACGCGAATCAGGCGATAGCCGTGATCTTGACGAGAGTCAGCTGCTGGCGATGGCCCTTGCGACGAGCAACGCCGGTCTTGTTCTTGTACTTCATGATGCTGATCTTCGGGCCCTTGGCCTCATCGTTGACAACCTCAGCCTTGACACTGATGTTGGCGAGATCCTTGGCGTTGACGGTGACCTTGTCACCATCCACAACGAGAGCGACCGGGAATTCCACGGTGTCGCCCTTCTTGGCGTCGAGACGGTTGACGAGGATGACGTCACCGACCTCGACCTTTTCCTGATGGCCGCCGGCCTTCACAATAGCGTACATATCCGTTCCTTTATTAACTTGGAAAGCTTACTGCCCGGCACGTTCGAGCCTCGCGGCCAGACACCAGCAATCTAATCTACACATACCCGCGTACAACCGCAAGTCTGCTCCCGGCGTGTCAAGTTGACATACCGGGATTTTCCTTTATTCTTCTTGTTCTTCCTCGCCCAGGTCCGCATTGTTGGCGGCCACGGCTGCCGCCGCGATCTGCGCGAGTTTGGCCTTCACGTCCGGCGAGGAGCCCTTCGGCACCTGCACGTCCGTGCCATGGCCATGCTTGTTGGTCTTGACGAACGGATCGCCGCCCTTCAAGGCGTACGGATCGTCGTAATCCGCCGAAACGGTCGGTTCGTCATGGAGGATGAAGCCGCGGCCCTTGCAGGTCGGGCATTCCTCGGAGAACGCCTCCACCAGACCCTGGCCGATGCGCTTGCGCGTCATCTGCACCAGTCCCAGCGAGGTGACTTCGGCCACCTGATGCTTGGTGCGGTCGCGCGCCAGGCACTCCACCAGTCGGCGGAGCACCAAATCCCTGTTGGCCGGCATGACCATGTCGACGAAGTCGATCATCACCATGCCGCCGATGTCGCGCAGACGAAGCTGTCGCGCGATCTCTTCGGCCGCTTCGAGGTTGCAACGGGTCACCGTTTCCTCGAGGCTCTTGCCGCGGCCGATGAAACGGCCCGTGTTCACGTCGATGGTGGTCATGGCCTCGGTGCGGTCGATGACGATCGAACCGCCGGACGGCAGGTAGACCTGACGTTCCATGCCCTTACGCAACTGGGAGTCGATCTGCCACTTGTCGAACACGTCCTTGCCGTCATGTTCGGCCGGATCCCACTTTTCGAGCTTGTCTTTCAGGTCGGGGGCCATCGTGTCGAGGTATTCCTCGATACGCTCGTACACGCGGTCGCCTTCCACGATCATCTTGGAGAAGTCGTCGTTGAAGATGTCGCGCACCACGCGGATGGCCACGTCCGGCTCGCCTTGCAGTAGCTTCGGACGCTTGCCGTGCAGGAACTCGTCGCGCTTGGCGGTGATGCGTTCCCACTGGCGCACCAGGTTCTCGAGATCCTTGGTGATGGCCTCTTCGGAAGCGCCTTCGGCCGCGGTTCGGATGATCACGCCCATATCCTTCGGCGCGATCTTCGACACGATGTTCTTCAGGCGGGCGCGCTCACGCTCGCTCAGCTTGCGGCTCACGCCGGTCATGCCGCCGGACGGCACCAGCACGAGGAAACGGCCGGCCAAGGTGACCTGCGAGGTAAGCCTTGCGCCCTTGTGGCCGATCGGATCCTTGGTTACCTGCACCAGCACCGGATCGCCCGACTTGAACGCCAGTTCGATACGACGCGGCTGGCCTTCCAGACGTGCGGAATCCCAGTTCACCTCGCCGGCGTACAGCACGCCGTTGCGGGCCTGTCCGATGTCCACGAACGCGGCCTCCATGCTCGGCAGCACGTTCTGCACGCGGCCAAGATAGATGTTGCCGACGGTGGCCACTTCCTGGATGTCGGACACGTAATGCTCGACGAGCACATTGTCTTCGATCACGGAGATCTGGGTGTGGCGCTCACGTTCGCGCACCACCATCAGACGCTCGACGTGTTCGCGACGGGCCAGGAAGTCCTGCTCCATGAGCTGGTTCTGACGGCTGCGTTCACGACGGTTGTCGCGGCGGCGCTGCTTCTTGGCTTCCAGACGGGTGGATCCTTCGACGTCGGTGATTTCGTCGATGTACTGCTGCTTGCGGGAGCGACGGGACATCGTCTCGTCCGATTCCTCGGCCTTCGACCCTCCACGGCGGCGGCGACGGCGACGGGTCACCGTGCCCTCTTCCTCATCGTCATCCTCATGACGGCGACGGGATTCGCGTTCGGAGGTCTGCTGCTCGTCGGCTTCCTCATGGTTGCCGCGTCCGCGACGGCGGCGACGGGTGCGCGTCGGCTGCTCGTCATCATCATCGTTTCCATTGCGGGACTCGTCATCGATCGGCGCATACGTGATGCCATCGAGGACCAGGTCCTCCTCGATCTGCTCCACTTCGGCAGCGGCACGACGTTCCTGCGCGTTCAGACGACGGGAACGACGGGAACGACGGGAATCGCCATGATCATCGTCTTCGGCGTCGTTGTTGCGGTCATTGCCATCATCACGGCCGCGACCGTCATCCGAAGCGTCCGTGCGGTCCGTGTCGGCCGTGTCGTGGCTGCGACGGCGGCGGCGACGAGTCGGACGGTCATCGTCGCGGTCATCACGGCTGTCACGGGCATCGTCCGAATCTCTGCGGCCCGTATCGTCAGCATCGTCATCGTCGGACGATCCACGGCCCGCGGGGGCGGCCGGCAGAATCGGCTCCTGGAACAGCAGCGACGTCATCGGACGCGGATTATGACGCGTCTCATGGCCTTCCGGCAGCGCGCTGACGGCGTCGAGCGCACGGTCTTCGGATGATTCGTCACGATTGCCACGATTGCCGTAATCGTCACGATCGTCACGGTCATCACGCGGCTCGTCGCTGATACGGCGACGGCGACGCGACGGGCGATCATCCTCGTCCTGCACGTCCACAGAGGAACGACGGCGACGGCGCGGACGTTCGTCACGCATCTCATCGTCGTCATCGTAACGGGTCACGCGACGACGACGCGGACGCGACGGCTCGGCGTCATCGGCATCATTGAAATCGGCGGAATCACGCGCAGGCTGGACAGGCTCAAGCTTCGGTTCCTCAAACAAGGGGGCTTTGGCATGCTCCTCGACCTTCAGCTCCAAAGACGCGCCCGCGGCACCTACGCCACGCACCACGCGGCGACCTCCACGACGGCGGCGCGGAGCCGGATCGGCAGACACAGAACCCGCACTGCTTGCCGCATTATTGGTTGAATTATCGGATGACACAACAGCCTCGACCTGATCGAGGCCCTCATTGGTAGTAGGCACAACGCTCCTCGGCAACGCGCTGCAATCGCATCGCCTTCACTCAAGCCCCAACGGTTCTCACACCACGCTCTCACCGTGGCCGCGCATCATGGCGCCCGTAGGAAGCAACTTCCGTCAAAAGTCTTCATCATGCGACGGCGGACACCTGCGCTCGCGACTCACAGAACATTCACGCGAGGGGATCAACGCCATCGGATGCGTCGGCGGTCTTGCAGAACCACCGTCTATAAGTATGACACAAAAAACAACGGAGCGTGACAGGACGGGAAATTTATTCCCCCTACACGCTCCGTTTTCCAATGATTCGCGTTGACACGCCGTGAATGAACGTGCGCCGGCATAGTGGTTCAGCAGCGGTTCAACGGTGGACCAATAGTGGTTCTGCGGCAAGCCCGCGGTAGCGAATTACCGGCGATTCAACGGCAGCTCAGCAACGACTCAACGGCGATTCAACGCAGCCAGTCCTCCAGCAGGTCGGCCATGAGCAGCAGATCGGTCTCCGGCAGCTGCTCGTCCTGCTTGTGAGCCAGCAGCGGGCTACCCGCGCCGAGATTCACGGCCGGAATGCCCAGAATCGCGAAACGCGCCACATCCGTCCAACCCAGCTTGGCAAGCGGGTCACGACCGGTACGTTCCTTGACAAGCGATACCAGCGATTGGGCAAGCGGCGAATTGAGGCCCGGACGTGCGCTCGGCGATTCGTCCTTCATCTCGATGCCGAAGCCTTCGAACACGCCACCAGTGGCCTGATGCTCGCCGTTGCCGAGTTTCGCGCCCGCATCCGCGCCGATCATCAGCGCCTTCGCCTCGGCGAGCGACTTGTCCGGCGCGAACCGGTAGTTGACGTGCACACGGCACTCGTCGGGAATCACATTGGTACCCTTGCCGCCGGAAATCAGCGTGGCGTTCAGGCCCTCCTGATAGGTCAGGCCATCTACTTCGATGGCGCGGTTCTCATGTGCGTTCAAACGGTTCAGAATCTCGGCCGCCGCGTGGATCGCGTTCTTGCCCATCCAGGCGCGGGCCGAATGCGCGGCAACGCCGTGCGTGATCACGTCGAATCGCATCGTGCCGTTGCAGCCGCCCTCGATGCCGCAATCGGTCGGCTCGCCGATGATCGCGAAATCGCCGGTAATCCAATCCGGATGCGACTCGACCACCTTGCGCAGGCCGTTCTTCTCGGCCGCGACTTCCTCATGGTCGTAAAACACGTACGTCAAATCGTATTTCGCATCCGTCAGCGTGGCCGCCAGATACAGCATGACCGCGTCGGAACCCTTCATATCGGTGGCGCCACGACCCCAGATCACACGCTCATGCTCATGACCGGCCGCCACGTCCTCGCGAATCAGCGGATCGCCCGGCTGAAGCCATTTCGGCGGGAAATTGTCGATCACCGGCACCGTGTCGAGGTGTCCGGCAAGAATCACGCGGCGCTCGCGGCCGAAATCGGTGGATGCCACCAATGTGTCGCCGTGCCTGCGCACTGTCAGATGCGGCTGTTTTTTCAGGAACACCTCGACGGCGTCCGTCAGCGGGCCCTCGTCGTCGCTGACGGAATAGCAGCCCATGATCTGCCTCATCAGCTCGTTCAACTGCTCCTGTTTGCTGGCGGAAGCGGAAAATCCAATCGTAAGTTCGTTCATGCCGTCCATTATCCGGCAAAACGTGCCGTCAATCGTGTATCGGGCTCGCTTTTGAGACGTGCATACGACCGACGCGCGCTTGGTGCCACACTAGATAGCGGTCGAAAGGCAACGGCCGCAACGAAAAGGAGAGTGCAATGCCGGGTCTGTTAAGCGCGATGGAAGGTTTCTGCGTCATCGGCATCGTCATCGCGACCGGCTATGTGGCCGCGCGCATGCGCATCGGCGGGCCGACCGCGCAGATGGTGCTCAACAGGTTCAGCTTCTTCGTGTCGAGCCCGTGCCTGATGTTCGCCATCCTGTCCAAGGAGAAGATCTTCGAGATCTTCCACTCCTCCATCGTCGTGGCGTTCTTCTCGGCCGTGCTGGTGGGTGTGGTCTTTCTGATCCTCAACCGGCTGTTCTTCCACATGAAGGCCGCGGACGCCACCATCGGCGCACTGAATTCGCTGTACCTCAATTCCAACAACATCGGCCTGCCGATCGCCACGTACATTCTGGGCAATCCGGCGCTTGTCGCACCGATTCTGGTCATGCAGCAGGCGGTGTTCACGCCGATCGGCCTGACCGTGCTCGACGTGACCACCAAAGGCAAGGTCTCCGCGAAGGAGATTTTGAAGCAGCCGTTGCATCAGCCGCTGCTCATCGGCTCGCTTCTAGGCATTGTGGTGTCCGCGATTTCCGCGAAGGTCGGCTTTTTCGTGATTCCGAGCTTCATCTACGACCCGATCGATATGATCGGCGATTCCGCGGTGCCGATGATTCTGATGGCGTTCGGCATGTCCTTGCACGGCACGAAGCCGTTGCAGGACAAGTCGAATATTCCGGCGGTGTTCACGGTGGCCGCTTTGAAGAACATTGTGATGCCGATCATCGCGTTCCTGCTGTCGTATTTCGTGATGGGCTTCCGCGGCGCCACGCTGTACGCGTGCGTGGTGCTCGCCGCTCTGCCGACTGGCCAGAACGTCTACAACTACGCGGCGCGGTACAACGTGGGTCTGTCGTTCGCACGCGACGGCATTCTGTTCTCGACGTTGTCGTCGCCGATTTTCATCGCAATCATCGCGGTGCTCCTCGGCTGACCTCGCCAGTCCTCGCCGCGGTATCCACGACCGCCGCGGCGAGGCCATCAATCGTCCATACGGTAGCCGGCATAACCGAGCCCGTGCGCCGCATGATTCGCGGCACACCCTCCGAGCACCATCAGCGCATAACACAAGCCGATTCCCGCGGCCAACGTAAGCAACGAAGCCGGATTGAGCAACGACGTTGCCAGAATCGGAAACAGCAACAACACCGAGCACCCCAATGAAACGGCCATCACCGTGTTGAGCGGGGTGATCACTTCCATCATGCGTGCCTTGTCGAGCGTCGCCTCATCCGTGCCTTCCAACGCAAGCATGCGGTACTCGTCGGCCTGGTCGTAGACGTTGCCCGTCTGCATCACGCCGGAACTGACGGCGGCGAGCACCGCGGCAAAGGCGAGCGTCAGGAAACCACCCATCGCTATATCGCGCATGTACAGCATAGATGGGTCGAACGGGTCGTGGTTGCCTCCGATTCCGGTGGCGAGCAATCCGCACACCGACGTCATCCCCGCAATGAACACAGCGAGCGCCACACCGGACACGTTACGCCAAGCACGCTTGGGATTGTCGAGGATACGGCGCATGGCAATCATAGTGGCCGCGTCCTTCGGGTGTTTCGCACGCGATCTGGCGCGCATCGCCACCACCCAGGTACCGACGACGTTCACCATGGCGAAACCGAGGAAGAAGACGCCGAAGATGATGGCGTAGACCACCATCTGACCCAAGTGCGCGAATGCGGAGACGCTGTTGAGCAGCAGGTAGCCTACGGCCAACACGGCAAGGAAAATCAGTGCGCGCCATGCGGATGGCATGGGTTGTCCGGTACGTTGCGTCACGCCAAGCGGGGTGATGGCCACGCGGCGTAGGGCGACCAGCGCGGAGACCAAGGCAAGCAGCGTGACTCCGACGGTCACGGCCGCCAGAGCAGGCAGTCCCACCCACAACTGTTCGAAGGTGAAATGCTGGTTTTGGAAGTCGAGCAGCATGATCGCCGGTATCAGCGCGAAGTAGCCGGCCATGCCGACCAGCGCGCCAAGCAGAGCCTGGCCACCCGCATCGAGCGCGGTGAGTTTCGTGACCTGCGCGGTGGTGGCGCCCGCAAGTCGCAGTGCGGCGAGACGTGCGTCCCTGCGGGAGGCCGCGAGACGGGCCGCCGAGCCGGCGAGCGCCACGAACGGCACGATGAGTAGCAGACTGGCGAATGCGGCGAGCAGCACATAGCCGTCGGAATAGGTGTTCATGACGGCTGTGGCCTGGTCGGCCGTCCAATGGCCGTCGCCGACCGTGGCGACGAGCTTGTCGGCGTGCGCCAGGGTTTTGGACCATGTTTCGTATGTACCGGGCGCGCACCTGTTGGAATTGATCATGCAACCGAACGTGTGGTCGGCGGAGGCCCGCCAGATGAAGCCATGCAGGCCTCCGAGCACGGTTAGGAAGACGGCGGTGGCGGATGCGAAGGCAACGATGGCCAGCGCAGAGGTGCGGCTGGATGTGCCGCGGGTGCCGGAGCGGTGGAACAATCGCCATAATCGGAACATGTTCATCGTGCGCCTCCGGCGGTAGGTTGGGATTGCTGCGGCGAGCTCAGCCTGCCGTCACGCATGGTAACGGTGGCATCGCAGAATGCGGCCACGTTCGAATCGTGCGTCACCACGACCACGGCCGCGCCGGTCTGTCGTGCGGTCCGCATGAGAATGCTCATGATTTCGTGGCCGGTGGTCTGGTCGAGCGCGCCGGTCGGTTCATCGGCGAAGATGACTGCCGGCTGCGCGGCGAGCGCACGTGCGATGGCGATGCGCTGCATCTGGCCGCCGCTCATTTCGCCGGGACGTTGTTGCGCGAGCTGGCGCAATCCCAATCGTTCCAGCCATAGCATGGCCGTGTCGGTGGCCTGCTGGTAGCTTGCGCCGCCCAGCATCATCGGCAACGCGATGTTTTCGATGGCCGGCAGTTCCGGCAGCAGCTGTCCGGATTGGAAGACGAAGCCGAAGGCGCTGCGGCGCAGTTTGGTGCGGTCAGCGTCGCTCAACCGCGCCAGGTTGGCACCGCGAAACATCACATTGCCGGCTGTCGGGGTGATGATGCCGGCGAGTGCGTGCAGTAACGTCGATTTGCCGGAACCGGACGGTCCCATGACCGCGATGCTTTCGCCTGCCTGGATGCCGAAATCCACGTGATTGAGCGCCAGCATGTGTGCGGCGTTCGGTGTCGCCTGTTGGGTCGAATAATCCATGACCAGATCGGTCGCGTGAAGTATGTGTTCCATGTTTCCTACGGTACGGAAACGGATTGGTCCCGGCCATCAGACGGCGGGATGAACTTACAGGTTTCCTTCCGGCATGCATCATCCGCAAGGATTAGCGTAATCGCGGACTGCGGATGAGATGCCGTATGTCAGACGAGATGCCAGGAGAGGCGGTGCAGGTCGCTGGGCCCGAATTCAGCGATGGCGTCACGGTGTGCGGCCGAACCGTAACCCTTGTTGTGGGCCCATTCATAGGGTTCATATTGGGGTTGCGCTCCCAGTTCGACCATGAGCCGGTCTCGCGTGACTTTGGCGATGACGGCTGCGGTGGCCACGGTGGCGCAGTACCTGTCGCCCTTCACTTTGGTAGAGACTTCCGCAGGAACCGGCACGTCAGGCGCGTCGAAGGTGTTCAGCGCTTTGGTGATGTAGTCGTTCGGTCCGTCGAGGATCGCACCGACCTTCACCGGCTTGCCGTCAAGCATGCCATCGCCGTCGATGCCGAGTTTCTCTTCCGCTTGGCCGAGTGCGCGCAATGCGGCGATGCCAAGCGCATAGGAGATGCCCCAATCGTCGATTTCCGTGTTGCTGGCCGAGCCGACCGCCCAGGACGCGCACCACGATTTAAGCTCTTCGAATATGGCTTCGCGGCGGTGTTCCGTCAGCATTTTGGAATCGGCCACGCCGTCGGGCACTTGCAGCGGCGACGGACCGGACAGATCGCACGTGCGGATTGCGGCGGCGCCGACCATGACGGGACCGGCGAGCGAGCCGCGGCCGACCTCGTCGAAGCCGACGATCACGTCGTAGCCGGAGGCCGCGGTCGCCCGTTCCATATCCAATGTAGGCACTATGGAAACGGACATCAGTCGGCAGATCCTTCCGGCACGTCCCTGAACACGTCGTGATGCGCGTCCAGCGTGCTGATGTGGTTCAGCGGCCAATACTTGACCAGACCGACGCCGACCACGTCGGAAACCGGCACGAGGCCGTGCGAGGAATCGTCCTGATGGTAGCGGGAATCAGCGGAATTGGCGCGATTGTCACCCATGACGAACACATGTCCCGCAGTCACTTTTTCACTGAACGCGAAGGAGCTGGGGTCCACGCCGGAGCGGATGTACGAAGTTTCGTCGATGGCCACGCCGTTGACCGTGACCGGCTTGCCGGGCCCCTCGCAGGCCACGGTGTCACCGGGCAGGCCGATAAGTCGTTTGATGAGGTAGTCGCCGCCGAATCGGCCGCTGTTCTCCTGCTGCAGCCAATGGTCGGGGTCCTTGAAGACCACCACGTCGCCGCGCTGGAGCTTGAAGACTTTGGGGGTGAGTTTGCTGGTGATGACCCGGTCGCCCGGTTCGATGGTGTTCAGCATGGAGCCGGACGGAATCACGTAGAAGCCGAACAGGAACATGCGCACCAGCAGCACGATGACGATGGGTATGCCGCACCAGATCAGGGTGTCTCGTAAGCCGAAGCTTTCCTCGCTTTCGACTCTTCTTCTGGCATGCTTCATGGGATTCCTTACCGTCCGGTTTCACGCACTGGCCCCTATCATAGCGGCCCAATATAGAAAATCGGCTCCTCGACGGGTTGCCGAAGAGCCGATTTCACGCTTTATTTGCGATTCGAACTCACTTCTCGGAGTTGTCGCGGCGCTCGACGATACGAGCGGCCTTACCGCGCAGGTTGCGCAGGTAGTACAGCTTGGCGCGACGCACGCGGCCCTTGCGGACCACCTTGATGGAATCGATGACCGGGGAGTGCAGCGGGAAGCGGCGCTCGACACCGGTGCCGAAGCTGATCTTGCGGACCACGAAGGTCTCACGAACGCCGCCGCCCTGACGAGCGATCACCACGCCGGTGAAGGCCTGGATACGGGAGTTGTTGCCTTCCTTGATCTTCACGTTGACTTCGACGGTGTCACCGGGACGGAAAGCCGGGATTTCCTCGGCCGGCTTCATGTGCTTGGCGTCAAATGCCTCAATAGCGTTAACCATTGTGTTTCCTCGAGTCGCCGCCGCATATCGGCGCACAGGTAAGGGCCTCGTACGACGTTCTTGCGATTGCCGTCTCGGCCTGTTCTTCCGCTCCGCAGGTCTGCCTGCGAAGGGTTGCCGATCCGCCGGAAATATTGCGATTGCGCACGTCCGCAGCTACCTTCGGACGTTCCGGCTGGACCTGAAGAAAAGCGGGATTATGCGGCGTCCCGCCTTTCGGCACAGCAATAATCAAAAATACCCCATCCGCAAGACACGGATGGGGCATCTCGTTCAGCCACACGTCACGCGGCTTTATGCGCGCCGATCGTGAGTCAGGACTCGCGATACGAACAGCCCAGCGGGCTGTTCGTGGCGGCTCTCAGAGAAAGAGTCGCGCGCGACACCAGGCACAGCGTTCTGCCCAAAGGTCAGAACTCACGGTTCGCGCGGTAGAACTTGATCAGGGACTGGGTGGACGGATCCTGGGCGGCCAGGGCGTCGTCATCCTTGGAGATGGCCGGGGTGATTTGCTTGGCAAGCTGCTTGCCGAGCTCGACGCCCCACTGGTCGTAGGAGTCCAGACCCCACACGGTGCCCTCGACGAAGGTGATGTGCTCGTACAGGGCGATGAGCTCGCCGAGCGCGAACGGGGTCAGAGCCACGCCGAAGATGGAGGTGGTCGGACGGTTGCCGGTGAACACGCGGGCCGGGACGATCTCTTCCGGGGTGCCCTCAGCGCGCACTTCGTCGGCGGTCTTGCCGAAGGCCAGGGCCTTGGTCTGGGCGAAGTAGTTGCCCAGGAACAGCTCGTGCACGTCCTGGTCGCCGTCCTTGGTCGGGTTCGGGGTGTTCACGAACGCGATGAAGTCGGCCGGGATGAGCTGGGTGCCCTGGTGGATCAGCTGGTAGAAGGCGTGCTGGCCGTTGGTGCCCGGCTCGCCCCAGAAGATCTCGCCGGTCTCGGAGGTGACCGGGGTGCCGTCCCAACGCACGGACTTGCCGTTGGACTCCATGGTCAGCTGCTGCAGGTAGGCCGGGAAGCGGTGCAGGTACTGGTCGTACGGCAGCACGGCGTGGGAGGCGACCTTGAAGAAGTTGCGGTACCACACGTTCAGCATGCCGAGCAGCACGACGACGTTCTTCTCGAACGGGGTGTTGGCGAAGTATTCGTCGATCTCGTGGAAGCCGTGCAGGAACTCCTCGAAGCGGGCCGGGCCGAAGACCACGGCGAGGGAGGTGCCGACGGCGGAATCGACGGAGTAACGGCCGCCGACCCAGTTCCAGAAGCCGAACGCGTTGTTCGGGTCGATGCCGAACTCGGCGACCTTCTCCAGATTGGTGGAGACGGCGACGAAGTGCTTCTTGATGGCTTCGGCGTTCTTGGCGTCGGAACCGTCGATGGCGCCCTTGGCCTTGAGCTCTTCGAGCAGCCAGGTGCGGGCCTCACGGGCGTTGGTCAGGGTTTCCAGGGTGGTGAAGGTCTTGGAAACGATGATGAACAGGGTGGTCTCCGGATCGAGGCCCTTGGTCTTCTCGGCCAGGTCGTTCGGGTCGATGTTGGAGATGTAGCGGGCGGAGATGCCAGCGTCGGCGTACGGCTTCAGCGCTTCGTACACCATGACGGGACCCAGGTCGGAACCACCGATGCCGATGTTGACCACGGTCTCAATCTTCTTGCCGGTCACGCCGGTCCACTCGCCGGAGCGGACCTTGTCGGCGAACGCGTAGATGCGGTCGAGCACCTCACGCACGTCCTTGACGGTGTCCTGGCCGTCGACGATGTACTTGCCCTCGTCCTCGACCGGGCGGCGCAGCGCGGTGTGCAGCACGGCGCGGTCCTCGGTGTTGTTGATGTGCACGCCGGTGTACATGGCCTTGGTGCGCTCGTCGAGCTTGACGGCCTTGGCCAGGTCGGCGAACAGCTGCAGGGTCTCCGGCTTGATCAGGTTCTTGGACAGATCGAAGTGCAGGTCGCCTGCATCGAAGCTCAGCTTCTCGACGCGCTCGGCGTCATCGGCGAACCACTGCTTGAGGCTGATGCCCTCGGACTGCAGCTCGTCGTAGTGCTTCTGCAGCGCGGCCCACTCCGGGGTCTTGGTGGCGTCAACGGGAGGATTGATGGCCATGTTGATAGGTCCTTTCATCATCACTGTGAAGCGGAACGTGACGGTGGAATCTCGTTCGATTTTCCACGGCACGAGCCGTTTTCTTCACCTCACAAGATACTCACAAAAGCCGACAGAACAACACAAAAATGTTTCCCGAGTTAACACATTCGGTCGGAAGCGCGATATACCGCGGTTCCGACCACTTTTCAGCGGCGACATGCCAGATAAACGACGATTACTGAAATCGTATGCAACGTTCAGCGGAAAAGCTTCAACGCACGTGGAAACGGCTGTCGTATGCAACGATCGCATTACGATTACGTACGCAACTTACGCACGACCACGCACGCGGCTTACGCAAGTCAGGCGATGGCGGCGAGCAGGAAGTGCGCGCCGGTCATCATGACCAGGCCGATGATCGCGGACACGGACAGCGAGAAGCCGGCGAGTTTCGCATTGCCGAGCACTTCGTCGGTGAACAGGGTGGAGAACACGGCGATTGGCGCGAGGCAGCACATCACCACGGCTTCGCGCACATTGGCGCCGAACGGCAGCACGAACCATGCGCAGACGGCGAACAGCAGGCCGAATGGCAGTCGCAGGCCGATGATCTTCAGCAGCTTCATCACATCGTCACGGCCGGCGGGCAGGTCCATCAGCATGCCGACCATCAGCATGGCGACGAACGAGTTGGCGTTGGCGAGCGGCTCAACGAACGTGGCCACGACGGCGGGGATCTTCACATTGGCAAGCATGAGCACGATCATGACCAGGTAGGTGTCGAACGGGATGGAGCCGAAGAAGCCTTTCGCCACGTTGCGTAGCAGCGCGTGGCGTGCCAGCCGGCGGGCATCGCGATCCTTGGGTTTCGTATACGGCAGCACCGGCGCATGCCCCTGGTACTGCTCGTCCAAGGTCTTGCCGGGCTGGATGTGCAGGAGGGTCTGCGTCATGACGTTCGTGCCGGCCGCCACCATCACGCAGTTGCCGATGTCGAACATGGCCGCTGGCACGATCGCCGCGGTGCCGAGAAACGCCTGTACCACGGGGAAGCAGAAGCAGCCGATGTTGAAGCCGGAACCGTTGAGCATGGTGAACGCGCGATCCTGCACAGGCGTGTGACGTGTGGTGAGGAAGATGAGCACGGGCGGGATGAACGCGACCACGAAGCCGAAGACGGAGATCCACAGCATGCTGGAATCATGCGGGTTCGTGGCGAACGAGTAGATGATGGCGCAGGGCAGAACCAGGTTGAACAGGGCGACCTGCATGATGCGGTAGTCGCGGTTTTTGAATTTGCCGGCGCGTTTGAACAGGTAGCCGGTGAGGATGATGGCCAGCAGCGCGATTGGCTGAATTAACGTGGACATGTGCGCGAGATGGGACTTGAACCCACACGTCAAAGACACAGGAACCTAAATCCTGCGCGTCTACCAATTCCGCCACTCGCGCAATCACCATCCGCGCACGGCGAAAACCGATACGCACGGATGCACATATGCAAAACCCTAGATGCTCGGAAAACCTCCGAACATCTAGGGCAGTGGAGCCACTTGACAGAATCGAACTGTCGACCTGCTCATTACGAGTGAGCCGCTCTACCGACTGAGCTAAAGTGGCGCAATGCCCAGTAAGCATACGCTAGCCGCGCACAAGAAACAAAGCATAGCGGAAAAACCGGACGAGCACAAATCGCACGCACGCCATCCAGTGTCGCGCGCCACGGCAAGCGCCCGTCGCGGCCGTCATCCGATGTTATTTGACCAGCGCTTCGATCGATGCGACCAGCGAGCGCAGCGCCTTGCCTCGATGGGAGACCGCGTTCTTCTCGGCCGGCTCCATTTCGGCGGACGTGAGCTTTTCGCCGGCGTCGACCGCACGCTGCGGCTGATCGTTCGGCACAAACAGCGGATCGTAGCCGAAACCGTTGGCGCCGCGCGGGGCACGCAGCAGCACGCCCGGCATTTCGCCGACTTCGACGGTTTCGCTGGCGATCGTGTACGGCTTATCATCATCCGCACCGTCCGTCTTGCGCTCTCCCGGCACGACCAGCGCGGCGGCGCAGCGGAACCGTGCGGTGCGCTTGCTGTCGGGGATGTCGGCCAGCTGCTTGAGCAGCAGCGCGTTGTTGGCCTTGTCGTTGCCGTGCTCGCCGGCCCAGCGTGCGGACAGAATGCCCGGCGCGTTGCCCATGACGTCCACGATCAGGCCGGAATCGTCCGCGACTGCCGGGCAGCCGGTACGTTCGGCCACGTCGCGTGCCTTGATGAGCGCGTTCTCCTGGAAGGTCACGCCGTCCTCGACCGGATCGGGCAATCCCAGGGAGCCTGCGGAGACGAGCTCGATGTCGGCGGCGTCCGCGCCGAGACGTTCCTCGAGAATGCGGCGGATTTCCGCCAGTTTGCCTTCGTTATGCGTGGCGACGATGATCTTCATGCCTTACGGTTCCTTCCGCCGTTTTCCTACTTATATCTGTTTTGCGTTGTTCCATGCGCGCCGAGTCGCCGGCATCGGACCGTCAACGTCCTACATTCAGCGCATGCCGTGCCGTCGATCGGCTCAGTCGAGCGCGAGCGCGGCGCGTTGGGCGGCCTGCAGCTCCCTGTTGCCTTTTTCGGCGAGGTCGAGCAGGGTGTTGAGTTCGGCGCGGTTGAACGGACGATGCTCGGCGGTGCCCTGGATCTCGATGAAATCGCCGGAACCGGTCATGGCCACGTTCATGTCGGTCATGGCCTGGCTGTCTTCGATGTACGGCAGGTCCAGCATCGGCTTGCCGTTGATCACGCCGACGGAGACGGCGGAGACCCAGTCCTTGAGCACACGGTCGGCGGACTTGACGTGCTTGTGTTCCTCGGCCCAATGCATCGCGTCGACGAGCGCCACGTACGCGCCGGTGATCGAAGCGGTGCGGGTGCCGCCGTCGGCCTGCAGCACGTCGCAGTCGATCTGCACCTGGTTTTCGCCGAGCGCCTTCATATCGACGACGCCACGCAGGCAGCGGCCGATCAGACGGCTGATCTCGTGCGTACGGCCGCCGATCTTGCCGCGCACGGACTCGCGGTCGGTGCGGTCGGCGGTGGCGCGCGGCAGCATCGCGTATTCCGCGGTGACCCAGCCCAGGCCGGAGTCCTTGCGCCAGCGCGGCACGCCGGCCGTGAACGTGGCGGTACACATCACGCGCGTGTTGCCGCATTCGATGAGCACGGAGCCTTCCGGAACGTCCGTGAAATGCCGGGTGATGCGCACCGGGCGCAGTTCGTCCACCTTGCGTCCGTCCGCACGCACCACGGTCTGGTCGCCCAACATATCCTTAATCGCTACCATTGCTGTTCTGCACTTCGCTTTCCGCTGATTTCGGCTTTTGCCGCCGTCCGATTACTCGTCTTTTCAGCATTCGACCCTATCACCAGCCAAGCACGCCGCGCCTCGAGACCCCTCCTGCACGTATGATGGGATGCAACCAAAGATTGGCCACCGTGGGTCCTACACTTATGGTCAGTTTCACCAAAAGTCAAGAAAGGCTTTGGAAATGCTGGATTATTCACCCGCACTCATGACCGACATGTACGAATACACCATGCTTGACGCTTGCCTGAAGGACGGCACCGCCAACCGCAAGTGCGTATTCGAGATCTTCACCCGGCATCTGCCGTTGGGCCGCCACTACGGCGTGGCCGCCGGACAGGGACGCATCCTCGACGCGCTCGAGAAGTTCCACCTCGACGACAACGACCTGAAATTCCTCGCCGACCGCAAGGTGGTAAGCCCGGAAACCATCAAATGGCTGGAGAACTTCCACTTCTCCGGCTCCATCAAGGGCTACCGCGAAGGCGAGATGTTCTTCCCGAACTCGCCGATCCTGCAGGTTGAAGGCACGTTCGGCGAATGCACGCTGCTGGAAACGCTGCTGCTGAGCATTCTGAATTACGATTCCGCCGTCGCCTCCGCCGCGTCCCGCATGGCCACCGCCGCGAAGGACCGTCCGTGCATGGATATGGGCGGACGCCGCACGAACGAATGGGCCGCGGTCGCCGCCGCACGCGCCGCCGTGGTGGGCGGATTCAAGGGCACCGCCAACCTGCTGGCCGCGCAAATGTACGGTCTGAAGGCCATCGGCACCGCCGCGCACTGCTTCACCCTGGTGCATGACGACGAGAAAAGCGCCTTCGAATCGCAGATCGCGGCGCTCGGCAAGAACACCACGCTGCTGGTCGACACCTACAACATCGAAGAAGCCGTGAAAACCGCCGTCGAAGTGGCCGGACCGGAACTGGGCGGTGTGCGCATCGATTCGGGCGACCTCGCCTCCCTCGCGCAGCGCGTGCGCAACCAGCTGGACGCGCTCGGCGCCACCAACACGAAGATCACCGTCACCAACGACCTCGATGAATACGCGCTGGCCGCACTGCAGACCGCACCGGTCGACTCCTACGGCGTGGGCACCATGCTCGTCACCGGCTCGGGCGCCCCGACCTGCGCGATGGTCTACAAGCTCACCGAACGCGAGAACTCCGCCGGCGAAATGCAGCCGGTCGCCAAGAAGTCGAAGGACAAGGCCACCGTTCCGGGCCGCAAGCTCGCCTTCCGCTCCTACGAATACTCGCTGGCCGACTGCGAACACGTCATCTCCGGCTCCGAAGACAAGCTCGCCGCATACCAGCCGGAAGACGGCTGGAAGGACCTGCTCGTCGACTACGTCACCAATGGCGAGAACCACAGCGAATACCAGGGCCACGACGCGATCGCCAACGCGCACAACTACCGCGCGCAGGCGCTCGCCGAACTGCCGATCGGCGCGCAGAGCCTGATGAAGGGCGATCCGGTCATCCCGACCGAAGTCACCGTGCTGTGACGTCCGTCATGGAGTAAAGCGCCCTGTACAGCGCAAAAGACATAACAAAAACCGACTCCCGGTGAATCACCGGCGTCGGTTTTTGCATAACATACGACGTTGCGCCGCACTCGGTCGCCGCACCCAGCCGCCATATTCAATCGCCACGTTCAGCCACCGCAACCGGCGGCATGAATCGGCAACATGGTCGAACGGCAATCAGAACGAGCTGTTCATCATCTCGTCATAGATGCGCTTGCAATCCGGGCACACCGGGTAATGCGTGGGGTCACGCTTCGGCACCCACACCTTGCCGCACAACGCCACAACCGGACGGCCCGTCATCTTCGATTCGGCGATACGGTCACGCGACACATAATGCGCGAAACGGTCGGCATCGCCATTGCCACCGTCATCAAGCTTCGTTTCCTCTTCAGGACGTTCCAGAACGGCGGTACCGGTACCCGCATCCGGGTTGGACAGCGGCGAAACCGGATCGTCGGATCCGAACAGGCCATCGAAAATCGCAAATGCCATAATTAAGACTCCTCACACAAGCCGCGATCGCGGCCCCACTGCCTTCCATCATAGCCGAGCCGCATTGCGCCGCCACCCGTATGCACGAACCGCGCCAACACGGGCATACGCCGATGTTGCGCACGTTCTCAACCAATCGCGGTACGCTTAAGGCTATGACAATTGCAGTTTGCCCCGGGTCGTACGACCCAGTGACCGCCGGCCACCTGGACGTCATCGAGCGTTGCGCGCGCTTTTTCGACGAAGTGCATGTGGTGGTGGCCGTGAACGCGGCGAAGACGCCGATGTTTTCCGAAGAAACCCGTGTTGAGATCATTCGCCAGGCGCTCGCCAAGCGCGGTTGCACCAATGTGAAGGTGGCGTCGACCACCGGCCTGATCACCGACTATTGCACGAAAATCGGTGCGACGGTCATCGTCAAAGGACTTCGGCAGAACGGCGATTACGAGGCTGAGCTGGGCATGGCATTGGTCAACCGCAAACTCGCCGGAGTGGAAACGCTGTTTCTGCCTGCGGCCCCGGACCTGGAGCACATCTCCAGCTCCATCGTCAAGGACGTGGCACGGCACGGAGGCGATGTGACGGGCATGGTGCCCGATTGCGTGATTCCGCTGCTTGGCGAGGCGCTCAAGAACGAAAAGAGAGCATGATGAGTGAAGAGACCAACGATTTCAAGCCGCTTGCTGACGCCGATGACGCCACGTCGCAGCAGCCGGTCACGGCGGCGGCCGATTATCCGGCCACCGGCGCTGTTGCCGGTACCGCAGCGACCAACAACTCCGCAACCGGCAATGCCGCCGACCGTGCTACGGATGAGCCGGCAAAGCCCGCGAAATCGTCGAAACCGTCGATTTCCATGTCGGACCTGCCCGACCTTCGTGCCACGTTCGATCCCGATGCGCCGCTCGACGACAGTTCGGATCGCAGCCGCGACGAATTCACCACCGTCTACGACATCATCGACAGCATCGAAGAGGAATTGGACGAGGCCAAGCCGATTCTGTTCGCGCCGAGCTCGGTGCGCGTGGACCGCGAATCGTTCACCGGCAAGCTCGACAAACTCAAGAAGATGCTGCCAGTGCAGCTGGAACGCGCCTCCGCGCTGATGCGCGAATCGGAACGCCGTCTGGAAAGCGCGCAAACGCAAGCCAACGCGATCATCGCATCCGCGCAGTCGCGTGCCGCCGACACCGTACGCGAAGCCAACGAGCAGGCGCAGTTCCTTGCCGGGCAGGAGAACGTGACGGAACTCGCCAGGCAGAAGGCGCGCGGCATTCTCGACCAGGCGCAAGCCAAGGCCGACAAGCTCACGCAGAACGCCGACAAATACTGCATCACCATGATGGAATCGTTGCAACAGCAGGTCGACAAGATCGGCACCGGCGTGCAGGCGGGCCTGAACGTGCTGTACGATCGCCAACGCGAAGCCGGCGCGCATCTGGACCATCTCGATGCGGACGATTATCCGGAAAACTGAACAAGACGCGTAACACGCGTGGAACGCATAGCAAAACGCATAGCAAGAAAGCGATGAAAGACTGAACTATGGCACGTACTGAAGATTCCCCATGGGCCGTTTCCGTGGCGCAGGTGGCCTCGCGTCCGGGGCAAAGCAAGGAGATCGACGCCACTTTCCCCGCGCCGAGCGGCATCGGCGATGAGATCGTGGGCGTGGACGAAGGCACGGATGTGAGCGTGGTCGGCTCGTTCGATTCGATCGTCGACGGTCTGATTCTGAACGCGCGTATCAGCGCTCCCGTGCATGCCGAATGCACGCGCTGCCTGAAGCCGATCCAGCGCGATTGGACGGTGAACGTCACCTCCTTCTTCCCATATGAGGACAAGTCCGCCGCCGGCAAGGGCGGAAAGGCCGGCAAGAACGGCAAGGAAGAGGAAGTGGACATCATCGCCGGCGAGGACGAGGCGGAAGACACGTACCCGCTGCTCGACGGCGGCGCATGGGCCGACCTCGAGGCGCTGCTGCGCGACACGCTGGTCGAGGAACTGCCGCTGCAGCCGTTGTGCAAGCCGGATTGCAAGGGCCTGTGCTCGCAGTGCGGCATCGACCTCAACGAGAACCCCGACCATCAGCATGACATGACCGACATTCGTTTCGCCGCGCTGGAAGGGCTGAAAGCCAAGCTGGAAGGCAAGGAATAAGCCGTTCGGATGGGATGGTCCATCGTTTGTACGGAGCTCACGTTAAGATACTGAACGCTTAAGCTCAATCGTTCGAACGAAATAGAGGAAACACAATGGCACTGCCTAAGTACAAGACCTCGCGCGCGAATACCCATTCTCGCCGCGCAAACTGGAAGGCCAAGGCCGCCCAGACCGTTACCTGCCCGAACTGCGGCGCTCCGACGCTGCCGCACATGGCATGCCCGAGCTGCGGTTCCTTCCGCGGCCGCGTGTACCGCGAGGCTGTCCGCTCCATCCACACCAAGTGAGTGGTTGCCGGATAACGGTATAAAGCATCGAAACCCTGCCATCGACGGGTGGCAGGGTTTCTTTTATTATTATCAAGTGATACGGCGATTGCATTGCGATTTATTTCCGCGTGCGATCGGCGTACGACATACGTTGCTTGCGTAGCAAAACCGCCAGATCAGCTGGCGTCTTGCCATGTGCGCAACGGCCACAACCACAGACCGCGGCAGGCTCGGCCCGCCGCATGAACGGTAAGGAACATCCATGGCCAAAGAGACCAATCAGGACAACGCGCAGGACAACACCCAAACCGAAAACGGCAACAATACCAACGCCGGCCGCATCGGCACCTCCATCACCCCCGAAGGCGAGATGACCGCCAATGTGTTGCTCGAGGCGCTCGGCACCACAATCGAACCGGACCTGCTCGTCGAAGCGCTCACCCACCGCTCGTTCTCACACGAGCATGAGGGGGCCAAGAACTACGAACGCCTCGAATTCCTCGGTGATGCGGTGCTCGAACTGGTCTCCACGGAAACGCTGTACAAGGTGCATCCCGACATGAACGAAGGCCAGCTGGCCAAAATGCGCGCGAAAGCCGTTTCCGAGGAATCGCTGAGCAAAATCGCCCGCGAAAAGCTGCACGTCGGCCCGTACATTCTGCTCGGCCACGGCGAGGCGGAACAGGGTGGCGCGGACAAAAGCTCGATTCTGTGCGACATCGTCGAATCGCTGATCGGCGCGACGTTCATCCAGCACGGCATCGACGAGGCGCGCCGCGTGGTGCATCATCTCGTCGACGATACGCTGGCGGAGGTCGCCACCGAAGGTCCGGCGCTCGATTGGAAGACGTCGCTGACCGTCAAGGCGCATGAGATGGGTCTGCCCGACCCGCACTACCAGACGTCGGTCGCCGGACCGGAATACGCACTGGAGTTCACCGCGCGCGCGATTCTCGGCGATGGCGGCGAAGTCATCGGCGTCGGTACCGGCAGCAGCAAACGCAAGGCGCAGCTGGCGGCCGCGGAAATGGGCTGGAAGGCGCTTGACAGTCGCAAGGGCGAAATGGGCGGCAAGCAGAACGGGAAGACGCATAAGTCGCACCACAGGTCACACCGCAAGTCCAACGGTGGCACGCAGGATGCAGCGCAGGGCAAGTAACCGCGCAAACGGTAACGCAAGCGGCGGCACGGCCGGCGTCACGAAACAGCATTACAAGGCAGCGTCGCAATCGCAAAAAATATGGTCCATATCACAATGGCGCGTAACGCGCCAGAATATGGGCCTTTCCGGCGAACCAAGCTGTCAGCCGTTAGCATAGACTCATTATCAGAGAGGAATGCGGCTGCAATCCGCCACAAGCGGTTGCATAGCATTCCGTTTAAGGGGTAAAACGGCGCATGAACGACGCGACCGCGGCCCCTTACGAGGAAATTTTCCACGAACGAGCATGAGAGGGAACATGGTGTTACCTACGCCTCTGCAGGCATTCAGCGGCATGCCAAAGGCATCCGCTACCACTGAAAAGCAGACCATTGTCGACGGCGAAAAGATGACCGGCGCCGAAGCGCTGGTTCGTTCGCTGGAAGATCTGGGCGTCAAGGACGTCTTCGGCGTTCCGGGCGGTGCGATTCTGCCCGTCTACGATTCCATCAAGGACGATACGAAGTTCCGCTTCGTGCTGATGCGTCACGAGCAGGCCGCCGGACATGCGGCAGAAGGCTACGCGCTGACCACCGGACAGGTGGGCGTGTGCATCGTCACTTCCGGTCCGGGCGCGACGAACATGATCACCCCGATCGCCGACGCGAACATGGATTCCATTCCTATGGTCGTCATCACCGGCCAAGTCGGCGTGAACGCCATCGGCACGGACGCTTTCCAGGAAGCCGATATCGTCGGCGCCACCTATCCGGTGGTCAAGCATTCGTACCTCGTCACCCGCGCGCAGGACATTCCGCGCGTGCTGGCCGAGGCGCATTACATCGCACGTTCCGGTCGTCCGGGACCGGTGGTGGTGGACGTCACCAAGACCGCGCAGACCGGCGAAATGTATTATTCCTGGCCGCAGCGCATGATTCTGCCGGGCTACAACCCGACCACCAAGGCGCACGGTCGCGTGCTGTCCGACGCGGCGAAGCTGTTCGAGCAGTCGTACCGTCCGGTGCTGTACGTCGGCGGCGGCGCGGTGCGTTCCGACGCGGGCGAGCTGGTCGAGGAGCTGGCGGAAGTGACCGGCGCTCCGATCGTCACCACCCTTCCGGCGCGCGGCATTGTGCCCGATTCCGATCCGAAGGTGCTTGGCATGCTCGGCATGCACGGCACAATCGCGGCGACCGGCGCCGTGCAGCGTTGCGATCTGCTGGTCGCGATCGGCGCACGTTTCGACGACCGCGTCACCGGCAAGCTCGACGCGTTCGCTCCAGGCGCACGCGTGATCCATATCGACATCGACCCTGCGGAAATCGGCAAGAACCGTCAGCCGGACGTGCCGATCGTCGGCGATGTTGCCACCGTGCTGAAGGACCTCATTCCGGAGATCAAGCGCGAGCAGGCGGTGCATGGCAAGCCCGACACCAGCCACTGGTGGGACGTCATCAACAAGTGGCGTGAGGAATACCCGATCACGTGGGATGAGCCGACCGACGGCAGCCTCGCTCCGCAGTGGGTCGTCAAGCAGCTGTCCGACATGGCCGACCCCAACACCGTGTGGGTGTCCGGCGTGGGCCAGCATCAGATGTGGGCCACCCAGATCATCGAATTCAACAAGCCCCACTCCTGGCTGTCCTCCGGCGGCCTGGGCACGATGGGCTTCGGCCTGCCGGCAGCCATCGGCGCACGCGTCGGATCCGCCCGCGAATTCGACGACAAGAAGCCGGTGTGGCTGATCGACGGCGACGGCTCCTTCCAGATGACTTCCGAAGAGCTGGCGGCCGCGTTCCTCGACCACGCGCCGGTGAAGATCGCCCTGCTCAACAACTCCGTGTACGGCATGGTCCGCCAGTGGCAGACCCTGTTCTACAATCACCACTACTCCGCCACGAACCTGCTGGACGGCGAGAACACGTCTGATATCGTGGACGTGCCGGACTTCGTGAAGCTCGCCGAAGCGTACGGCTGCGTGGGCATGCGCGCGTTCACCAAGGACGAGGCCATCGAATGCATCAAGAAGGCCAACGAGATCAACGACCGTCCGGTGCTGATCGACTTCCGCGTGTGGAAGGACGCCATGGTGTGGCCGATGGTCGCCGCCGGCGATTCCAACGACAACGTCACATACATGCCCGGTGTCAAGCCTCTGCAGCGCGCCGGCGAGAACGACTGAACGAGTAGAGCGTAAGGAAGGACATTTCGATCATGGCAAATTATCCTGCATCCCAGCCGGGTTCCAAGCGTCATACGCTGTCCGTGCTCGTCGAGAACCGTCCGGGCGTGCTGGCGCGTATCGCCGGCCTGTTCGCCCGCCGCGCGTTCAACATCAACTCGCTGTCCGTCTCCCCCACCGAACGTCCGGACATTTCCCGCGTCACCGTCACGGCCGACGTGGAGGAAGTGCCGCTTGAGCAGATCATCAAACAGCTCAACAAGCTGCTGCATGTGCTGAAGATCGTGGACCTCGATCCGGAAACCACCGTGGAGCGCGAGTTGGTGCTCATCAAGGTGGCCGCCGACGAGTCCAACCGTTCCGACGTGCTGGAGATCGTGCGTCTGTTCCGCGTGCGCGTGGTGGACGTGAATCCGGAGTCGCTGACCATCGAGGCCACCGGCGCAGAAGGCAAGATCGACGCGCTGCTCGGTCTGCTGGAGCATTACGGCATCATCGAGCTGGTCCGCTCCGGCGCGGTGGCCGTGACCCGCGGCCCGAAAGCCCTGAGCGAGAAGGTGCTCGGCTCCGAGATCACCGGTCGCTGAACGGGCTGAGCGGCATTGCCTACGGCAAAGCGCCGCCCCACGATTCGTTTCGTGGGGCGGCGCTTTTTATTTCGATTCACCGCAACGCCGTATGCTCCCATTGCGACGCCCCAGGGATGCCACGAATGGAGCGGGAGCATGTCACCAGCACGGCGCTTGCCGCGAGAACGGCGAGGAACACCAACATCGTGCCATGGAATCCAAGAGCCGGAAGCAAGGTGCCGGCCACGGCGCTGCAGAACATCGAGAGCACCTGGGCCGGAACCGTCAATGTGACGGTGATACGCCCCTGCATGCTCGTAGGCGACTTGGCGAAGATGAAACCGAGGAGCATCGCGTTAATCAACGGGAACGGCAGGCCAACCAACGAATTGGCAACCAGCATGACCCAATAGTTGTCGGTCAACGTCATCGGCAATGCGCACAGGCAGATGAACAGGTAGGCGAGGCACACGGTTGGTCCGACCGGAACTTTATCGCTGAGTTTGCCGGCCAGCAACGATCCCACAAGCATCATCAGCGATATGCCGCCACTGATGAATCCGATGGAGGTCGCATTGGTCCCGCACGACACCAAATGCAGCTGGATGGCATATTGGATGCCATTGACGCCGAAATTGACCAATGCCGCCACGATAAGCACGATCACCAGCGTTTTCCGATGCAGCGACCATGACCAGCCTTCCAGGAAATCGCGGAAGAAACCGCCTTTCACTGCATCGCCATCCGTTTCCCCGATACGCCCGCCATCCGAACCATATTCGCGGACGCCGGTGGCGGCGACGCCGGCCACGGCATACATGCATGCCGACGCAAGGAACGGCAGCCATGGAGCAATGCTGTACAGAAAACCTCCGATGGGGCTTCCCGCCATGGCGATGGTTGCGTCACGCCCCTCGTTGAGGCTCCGCGCCTTGGGATAACAGCGGATATCGATGATCGAGCGGAGCATCGCATCCGTAGCGCTCCCAAGAAATCCGTTGATGCCGGATGCGAGCACCGCGATCAACAGCAACACGGGGAACGACAATGCGCCGCACAGCAGCAGCACCGCAACTGCGCCCCAAGCCAGAACGCCGACGACGGCGTTCGCCACGATAAGCCGTTTGCGGTCATGCCTGTCGACGAAGGTACCTCCGAATACGCTCGCAACCTGTTGCGCGATCATCGACGACGTTCCGAGCCACCCGGCGGCGACGGTGGAACCGGACACCGCATATCCAAGCAAACTGATCGCCAGTGCGCGCAGCGCCGCTCCGACCGCCGACGCCGTATCGGCGGTGAACCACGGGATATACCCTGCGGAATGCCAGAATGATTTCGCCGTTTCACTCATGCTTTGCTCCAATTAACCCACTTGTTCCGACTGTTCCGCCCACGCTTTCCGGTTTGCTCGTGGATTCATGCGTCAACCCCGCCGGCGTCTTATGAGACCCACCTGAAGGCCTGCAGAATCAGAGCCACGGGTTCGACGCCCAGCTCATCGTCGCCGTGCATGCCGGCCTTGATCTGCCAGCGGCGCACGACCTCATTGAGTTCCTCGATCATCGAGCTCGTCTCCTCGGCGGTCAGGTTCAGAACATGATCATCGCTGGTGCATGAATCAGCCCATTCCCGAGGCAATTCCGGCAGCCTGTCCAGAAAACGCTCGTAGGCCATCTCGTAGGAGAGCGCCGCGGAACGCCGGAACAGATCCATGGCCTTCGACTCGTCCGTACCGTTCTTTTCTTCGGGCCTCCCCAGACGAATGGCGCTTTGACAGGCCTTCCACCAGCTCTTTCTTCGATCTCCGTCAGGAGACTCCACCTTTTTCACTAGTCCCGCATGCGCAAGCTGCCCCAAGTGGTAGCTGATGGCTCCGGGAGCCTCGCAAAGCTGCTCGCTGATGCTTCCCACGGTCTGTTCGCCGTTCACCCGCAACGTTCCAAGGATCCTCATGCGAATAGGACTCGCCATGGCCCGAAGAGTATCGGCACTGGTCACGGTCACTGCGGCATCTTCGGGCAGCTGCCCCTCGTTGGAGTTCGTATCGTTCATCGTAGAAGACTCCTTTTCCGTCGCCTCCCATTATATACAAATTATTTGTGCAATATATTTGTACGCTTTTCTGCGTACTCGAGATCGCGGGCGCATGCCATCGGCAATGCCCTGGCTTCCCTTGCGACAGCACGAAAGAGCGCCTATACTGGAGCGATAAGCAGACCAATGGGGGTGTCTTATGAACAAGATGATGAGAAGGGGTTTGTGCTGCGCACTGTCGATCGCGCTGCTGGGCCTGTGCGTCGGCTGCGCGGACTCCACACATGGAACATCCGGCACCGGAGGCGACTCCGCTCGGAGCAGTGAGACCGACGATGTGGCGGTGCAGGCGCATCGGGCATTCACCGTGGATGCGCTCGACGATTATGCCTCCGATAACCTATTCGACGATAAGACCGACCCGGTTCTGGTGAAGAAGCTTGGTTCCAAGGTCGTGCACGGCGACGGCATGATTCCGTTCAAGGAGCCGATAGACGGCGACAACTCGTATGAGGTCGCCTTCATGTGCAAAGGAGAGGAACAGACGCCATTCTCCTTCGTGCTGTATAAAGACGGCCAGCCGCACACCATGAGCACCATGGGCGGTTGCGCATCCGATGGCGTGCAATCGGTCTCCCTGCCCGCGAAGCGCTTCCCCGGCGCGACCTCGCTGTCCGTCATCAATATTGGCGGCACGGATCTTGTCGTATCCGCATACGAGGTCAAGGAAGCGGAACGGTAGAGGGTCGCCATTCGATGGCCGCAATGGCGCCGAGCCCGGAATCCCCCCCCCGCCCGGTGCCATTGTGCCGCGCGCGCAGTGCGCTACTCGAGCTGTTCGGAGAGCTCCATCCACTCCATTTCGAGGGATTCGGATTCATCCGCAATCGCCTGCAACTGCTCGTTGAGCTTGCCCAGGCCCCGTAACCACCCAAATTACATTTGAAAAATCATTGCTCGGGCACTATGCGCATACATCCAAAAGCACTAGACTGAACATGGGAATTTAGGAAGAGGTTTTTATGTGCAACAGTTATTTCCAAAAAATCGTTGTGGCTTTGTTATCTGCAATCATGTGCTGTCTTTGGATAGTTCCATCTGCTCAGGCCTCCGATGACAGCATAACCCAAGATGATATTCTCGAGCAGTCTCTCGATTATCAACAAGCCTTAGACACCATCGGAATTACTGATGACGATCTTTCATTTGCAAAAGCCAACGGTACGAATCTGGACTATTTCGCTTCCTTTACCATGCAGTATTACGGAAATGCAAAAGTCGCTGAATCGGCCGTTTCGTCACTCTCCACACTCCAATGCTCCGCATCCCAACGTTTCATGCATGCACAAAAAGCAGCGAAAGACAATGAGACATCCGATGATAACGCTCGCGGAGCAGGAGCCGAAACAGTTTACATGTATCTATCCCACTACGTGGATATTCCTGTCGACAAACAGGACGGCACATGCGATTCACAGGATGAGAGTGAGTATCTTGCGAATTGGATTACTTCTGATGACCGAAATGTCTATGACTCATTCCTGAATGTAATGAACTTAACGAGCCTACCCACCGATACCTTGGACACTATCAATAAAGTAACCAAAATCATCGAAGCACCCTCCAAGGCCGAAAAAATGTGGAACGATTCGAAAAAATTCGGTGTCATAAGTACCATTGCCTCCTCCGCAGCGTCACTGCATGGGTACAAGGAAGACATCATCAAAATCGCAAACGATCTTTCTGATGCATACAGTTCCGCCAATGCAGATCCCCAGAAAACCATCGAACAGATTGACAACAAGCTCTCCTTATCAATTAACAGCGAAGAAACCCGAAAGGCCGTAACTCTTACAGCAGCAGTCATCTCCTCAAGTCTTTCTGGCACCATGCTGAGCATCGGCCTTAACTTAGTCGAGCTGAATTCCCTGTATCTCTCCAGTATTCAGCAAGTCTCGGCCGTTGCCGCGATGCAGGCGTCGCTATCGGGACGCGTAAGCGGCCGACTTATGCGGAGTTGGGGAATGTGACGAGATGACGATTGATTCCATCCATGCGATTGCGGCGCTATGCGTCGGCATCGTGCTTATTGCACTGTCTTGGCTGCTTCCACGGGATTCAGGGGAATATGTACGATGCACGCAATGCCTCAAGTACCGTCAGGCATGCAACTCCATCTGCCCCGCGTGTCTTACGCCCGATTCCCCAACATCCAGCGCGCCGCAATATGCATACATCCTCGCCACGCGCACACGGGGCATGCATATTCAGCTTCTGCTTGCAGTCGGCGAATTCCTCATCTGCGTGGCGCAATGCGCATTACCTTGTCTGATCATCAAAAACATCGTCGGCAATGCCGGTCTGCCAATGGCTTATGGCATTGATCAGAACATCAAAATCGCGTTTGTTCTTTTGCTCGTTCCAACTGTCGCCTGCTGGTATGCGTTCCTCGGTTCCGGGCTACGAGGGGAACAAAGCTATTCGCCCACACGCCCGATGGTATTCCGCCGTGGAACGCCATCCGTCGTCAAGGAGCTGCTTTCCGGTCTCGGCTTCGCTCTTACGCAATCGGCCTTGCTATGGCTCGTGATTCGCCCCATGCTGGCCGTCAACGGCGCATCGGCATTCATGCTGGAAGATGGCAGGCCCCTGCTCGCATATGGCATCGGGACCGTCTGCTGCGTTGTCGCATTCGCGATTTCCTGCTGCGTGGCGCCTTGCACGTTCGGCACATTCCGGCACGTACCTCGTGGAGGATACGCCATCGACCAGGCAACCAACGCCGTGAAAGTCTCACATGAACCTTCCGGATTCAGTATTGCCAGCGTATTGGAAATAGCACAAACGCTGTTCGACGATTGCCTTCGCTAGGAAACTGGCTCGCAATGCCGCTAACCAACTGTCAGCCTTGGATGAAATCACTTTCCTTGATAAAATGTACGTGCAATATCTAGCTTTTGTACATACAAGTGGATGAGGTTTCTGATGAGTGCATCAACGTTGACCATACGGATGGATGACGAACTCAAGCGTTCGGCCGCCGACGTGGCCGAATATTATGGCTTGGATCTCTCGTCAGTGGTGCGCGCCGTATTCAAGCAAATGGTGAATACCGGGCGCATCCCATTGACGTTCGCCCCCGAGGAGCCTAATGGCGAAAGCCTGAACGCCGCTGCCGAAGCGGACAGCTTCATGGCATCGGGCAAGACGGGGCGTTTTACCAACGGACACGACCTGCTCGAAGCGGCGATGCGCTGATGGGCCGGTTGACCGCCGACTTCGCGAAGGCCTTCAGCCGCGATCTGAAAAAGAACGCCAAACGGCGTAACTGGAACCTGACCGAGCTTGAAAAAGTCATCGATCTGGTAGTGGAGAACACCCCGGAAACGCTGGAGGAGCTGCGCCGCCGCCACAACATGCACACCCTGTCCGGCAATTGGCGCGGGCGATACGAATGCCATGTCGCCAATGCCGGGGACTGGCTAGTGATCTGGTCATCGAACGATTCAGTCGCATTCTTCGAACGCACCGGCAGCCACGACGAATTATTCCGGTAAACCGACGCTGAGCGAATCGCCAGCGTCGGTTTTGCACATTCCGTACTACCAAACCGACGCCTACAAGCCTCTCACCATCAGTTTGCCCGACTGGGACTACTCGAGCTGTTCGGAGAGCTCCATCCATTCCATTTCGAGGGATTCAGACTCGTCCGTGACGGCCTGCAGCTGCTCGTTGAGCTTGCCCAGACCCTCGTAATCGCTTGGGTCGTGCGCGGCCATCTGCGCTTCCAAATCGGCCTTCTGCTCCTCCAGCTTGGCCAGCTTGCGCTCGATGGCGGAAACGCGCTTCGACGCGTCGTGGAACGCCTTGCCGGTGAGCTTCGGCGTGGAAGCCGACGACGAATCGCCAGTGGAAGGTGAGGAAGCTGCGCCACCTACGGAAGGCGCGGTCGTAGCGGGATCGCCGGCATCACTATTCTTCCGTCCCTTGCCAGCTTTCCCGGCATTCTCATCCGCAAACGGATCCTTGCCGTTCTTGATGGCCTCGGTCATGTCGAGATAATCCTGCACGCCGCCGGGCAGATGGCGGATCTTGCCGCCGATCAGCGCGAACTGCTGGTCGGTGACGCGTTCGAGCAGGTAGCGGTCGTGGGAGACGACGATCAGCGTGCCCGGCCAGGTGTCGAGCAGGTCCTCCATCACGGCAAGCATGTCGGTATCAAGGTCGTTGCCAGGCTCGTCCATGATGAGCACGTTCGGCTCGTCAAGCAGGATGAGCAGCAGCTGCATGCGGCGCTTCTGCCCGCCCGAGAGGTCCTTGATCGGCGTCATGAGCTGCGCGGATTCGAAGCCGAGACGCTCCATCATCTGCCCCGGCGTGGTCTCCTTGCCGTCCACGATGTAGCTCGGCTTGTAGCGGCTCAGCACTTCCTTAATCTTGTATTTGCCGAGCTTCTCCAGCTCGTCGAGGCGCTGCGAAAGCACCGCGAACTTCACGGTCTTGCCGATGTTCACATGGCCGGCGGTCGGGGTGATCGTGCCGTCGAGGATCTTCAGCAGGGTCGATTTGCCGGCACCGTTCGCGCCGACGATGCCGAAGCGGTCGCCCGGGCCGATCAGCCACGTCACGTCGTCGAGGATCTTACGGCCGGTCACGGTGACCTTCCGCGCCGCGGACGTGACCTCCGGCGTGGACTCGTCGGCGTCGCCACCCGACTCGTGCGACTCCTCCTCGGCCTGCCGGGCGGCCTGCGCCGCCTGTCGCGCCTCGGGCACGCCGGCGTCCACCAACCGCGGATCGGTCAGATCGTCGACGGCGACCTCCACGCTGCCGTGCGCCTGCGGCTCGGCATACATGGCCGGCACCACGTCCACGCGCGAGGCCGAAGCCTCCATTTCCGCCACATCCGGATCGATATCGGCCTCGCCCTGCGCATGTTCGAAGATCTGCGTCACGTCGATGAGATCGACCACCTGTTTGCCGAGACGCGACGTGGCCATCTGCTTCAGCTCCAACGTGTTGCGCACCGGCGGCACGTCGGCGATGAGCTCACGCGCCGCCTTGACGTGGAACTTCTGCTTGGTGGAACGCGCGCGGGCGCCGCGGGTGAGCCATGCGAGCTCCTTGCGCGCCAGGTTGCGGCGCTTCGTCTCGCGCACATCGGCCTGACGGTCGCGTTCCACGCGCTGCAACATGTAGGCGGAGTAACCACCCTCGAACGGGTCGATCACGCCGTCGTGGACCTCCCACATCGATTCGCAGACCTCGTCGAGGAACCAACGGTCGTGGGTGACGAGCAGCAGCGCGCCCTGGCCGGACGGCCAACGGTTCTTCAAGTGCTCGGCGAGCCAGTGGATCGTCACCACGTCCAAGTGGTTGGTGGGCTCGTCGAGCGCGAGAATGTCCCAATCCTTGAGCAGCAGGCGGGCAAGGTCGGCGCGGCGACGCTGGCCGCCGGACAGCGAGCCGATTTTCGCGTCCAGGCTGATGCCGCCGAGCAGCGCTTCGACGATTTCACGCGATTTGGTTTCCGCGGCCCACTCGTAATCTTCTCGCCCTTCCAACGCGGCTTCGCGCACCGTGGCGTTGTCGTCGAGCGGGTCACGCTGGTCGAGCATGCCGAACGTCAGTCCATTGCGCATGGTCACGCGACCGGAATCCGGCTCCTGCGTGCCTTTGAACAAATGCAGCAATGTCGATTTGCCGTCGCCGTTTTTGCCGACGATGCCGATGCGGTCGCCTTCGAAAACGCCCTGCGTCACATCGGTGAAAATATTCTTGGTCGCGAAAGCGAGCGAAACGTGTTCAAGTCCCAAATCATAAGTCGGCATAACTCACCAATGTAGCGCGTCGGCGGAACACCGCCTCCCGCACACGTATTTGGGGCTTGCTCACCAGCTGCATGATGCGAAACGTAGACAGGAGACCTTGGAATGTAGGCAACGAAAACGCCCTAGAAGATTCCGTAGGTGGTTTTCCGCTTCCGTAGGTGGTTGTCTTCGGATACCGCACGAAGAAAAGCCTTAAATTCAGCCTTTCCGAAACACTGGTCCATCACCTAACCACCTACGGAACTCAGGAACCACCTACGGAAGGCACTCAGCTGGCGATTCAGTGGGGCGTGTAGCGGGCAGAACGCTTATCAGCGCTCCAGCGTTGCGGCATAGGTGCTGCACCGGGCCGCGAATCCGGAGAAAACCTGATCGGCCATCGGCTGCAGCTGCGGATTGTATTCGGCGAAGGCGTCACGTAGCTGCGATTTCGAACCGCCGGCGGCCTTCAAATCCTTCACCATGCACGGCTCGTCCAGCCACTCGTCCAACAACGTGGGGGTGACCTCCAGGTGGAATTGCAGGCCAAGCGCCGAACCGAACCGGAACGCCTGGTTCTTCGTCTTCGCGCTTTTGGCCAACGGCTGTGCGCCTTCCGGCAGGGTCACCACGTCGTTGTGCCAGTGCAGCACGTCCAACGTCTTGTTCCACATGGAGAAGTAGTCGTGCTTGTCGATGCGTTTAATCGGCGCGAATCCGATTTCCGGCTCGCTGCCCTTCTTGAGTTTCGCGCCCAGCGCGGTGGCAATGATCTGATGTCCGAGGCACACGCCCAGCAACGGTTTGCCGACGCTGACGGCGGCGCGTACGAGTTTGGATTCCGCTTTGAGACCGGGATACTTGTCGGCGTCGAGCGCGCCCATGGGGCCGCCCATAATCACGATGCCGGAGACGTCACTGAAATTGGGAAGATCGGGCTTTTTCTCTTTGGCGATGTTCATCACTTCATACGACATGCCCAAGTCGTCGAGACTATCCAAAATGCGCCCCGGTTTCTCCCACGGGACGTGTTGAAGAATCAGCACATGCGATTGCGTCATGCCACTATTTTTACATCATCTGCGTAAATGACGCTCGCGATTCGGCTCTGTGTCTGCATACGTTCGCAATACGATGCCGCGCATATGCCGGGAAAACCAAGCGTCATGTCCGATTCTGGCAATATTCTCATGACTATGACAAACACGCAGGAACCGCAGAATACCAACACTTCCGGCGCTCTTGCGGTGGCGAAGGCCGCCGCGGGGCTGAAGCTGTACGACACCGCATCGCACGCCGTGTCGTCCTTCACGCCGATCAAACCAGGTCAGGTCGGTATCTACGTGTGTGGCGCCACCGTGCAAAGCTCACCGCATATCGGCCACATCCGCGCCGCCGTCGCGTTCGACGTGGTGCGCCGCTGGTTCGAGCGACTGGGCTACAAGGTGACGTTCGTGCGCAATGTCACCGACATCGACGACAAGATCCTCGACAAGGCCGCCGCCGCGGGCCAGCAGTGGTGGGAGCGCGCGTATATCTACGAACGCGAGTTCACCGAGGCGTACAGCAAGCTTGGCGTGGAGCCGCCGACGTACGAGCCGCGCGCCACCGGCCACATGATCGACATGATCGACCTCATCAAGAAGATCATCGACAACGGCCACGCTTATGTGGTGCGTGACGCGGACGGCAACCCGACCGGCAACGTCTACTTCGACGTGGCGAGCTGGCCGCATTACGGCGAGCTGACGCACCAGAAGCAGACCGCGGTCTCCGACGCGGCTTCCGAAGTGACCGACGCGATGGGCCCGTCCGTCGACAACGCGGGCAACGACAAGTACAATCCGGTCGACCCTGCCGACATGTCCCCCGACAAGCATGATCCGCGCGATTTCGCGCTGTGGAAGGCGCCGAAGGATTCCGATCCGCTCGACGCGCGCTGGAATACCCCGTTCGGCACGGGCCGTCCGGGCTGGCATATCGAATGCTCCGCGATGAGCCACCGCTATCTGAAGGACATGTTCGACATTCACGGCGGCGGTCTTGATCTGCGATTCCCGCACCACGAGAACGAGATGGCGCAGACGCGCGCCGCCGGTTACGATTCGGCCGCGCGCTGGATGCATTCCGCCTGGGTCACCGCGAAGGGCGAGAAGATGTCGAAGTCGCTCGGCAACGGCCTGTCCGTGCCGGCGGTGCTGGCCGAGCATTCCGCTTGGGTGGTGCGTTACGCCCTCGGTTCCGTGCAGTACCGTTCCATGCTGGAATGGTCCGACCAGACGCTTGCCGAGGCGCAGTCCGCGTACGACCGCGTGGCGAACTTCATCGAGCGCGCGGGCGCTGCCGTCGGCAAACAGCCGTCACGAGAAGAGATTATGGCGATTTCCGCCGACGCGCTTCCCGCCGATTTCGTTGCCGCGATGAACGACGACATCAACGTTTCGGGCGCTTCCGCCGCGATTTTCACGGCGATCCGTTCCGGCAACACGTTGCTGTCGAAGCTGGCCGACCGCTCCGATTCGGACGTGGCGAAGGCCGAGGTTCGCGAGGCGCTGGTGAACGTGCGTGCGATGCTCGACACGTTGGGCTTGGATCCGCTGGCGGAGCCGTGGGTTTCCGACGGTGCCGCAGGTGGTGCGGCTGGTGCCGGAGCCGATTCCGCCGAGCATGACGCGCTCGACAAGCTGGTTTCCGAACAGCTTGCGGAACGTGCCGAAGCCCGCAAGGCCAAGGATTTCGCACGTGCCGACGCGATCCGTGACGCGCTGGGCGCGGCCGGCATCGCCATCGAGGACGGTCCGCAAGGCTCCACTTGGTCGCTGAAGTAGGCAATCGCACCCATTTCATCCGCTATCCGCGTGAAACGCTAGACTGAGGAACATTATGGCAGCATTTAGTTCTTTGACAGACCGGCTCTCGAATGCGTTCAAGCATCTGAAGAGCAAGGGCAAGCTTTCCGAGGCTGATATCGACGGTACCATCCGCGAGATCCGCCGCGCGCTGCTCGACGCCGATGTGGCGCTCGACGTGGTGCGTTCCTTCACCAGCCGCATCCGCGAACGCGCGCTCGGCACCGAGGTTTCCGAAGCGCTCAACCCGGCGCAGCAAGTGGTGAAGATCGTCAACGAGGAACTCACCGCGGTGCTTGGCGCCGGTGTGGACCGCCCGTTGAACTTCGCAAAGAATCCGCCGACGATCATCATGCTCGCCGGCCTTCAGGGCGCCGGCAAGACCACGTTGGCCGGCAAGTTGGGCTATTGGCTGAAGGATTCCGGCCACACCCCACTGTTGGTCGCGGCCGATTTGCAGCGTCCGAACGCGGTGACGCAGCTGCAAGTGGTCGGCGAGCGTGCCGGCGTTCCGGTGTATGCACCGGAGAAGGGCGTGCAGTCCGACGGCGGCGAAGCGGTCGTCTCCCCCGGCCAGACCACCGGCGATCCGGTGAAGGTCGCCCGTGACGCGGTCGAGCTTGCCAAGCAGAAGCTGTATGACACGGTGATCATCGATACCGCCGGTCGTCTCGGCGTCGACGAGGAGCTGATGAAGCAGGCCCGCGATATCCGCGACGCCGTGCAGCCGAACGAGATTCTGTTCGTCATCGACGCCATGATCGGTCAGGATGCCGTGCAGACCGCCAAGGCCTTCGATGAGGGTGTTGATTTCACCGGCGTTGTGCTGTCCAAGTTGGATGGTGACGCCCGCGGCGGCGCCGCGCTGTCCGTGGCCTCCGTCACCGGCAAGCCGATCCTGTTCGCCTCCACCGGCGAAGGATTGAAGGATTTCGAGATCTTCCATCCGGACCGTATGGCCTCCCGTATCCTCGACATGGGCGACATCCTCACCCTTATCGAGCAGGCGCAGAAGCAGTTCGACGAGGAGGAGGCCCGCAAGGCTGCCGTCAAGATTTCCGACGGCTCCTTCGGTCTTGACGATTTCCTCGACCAGCTCCAGCAGGTGCGCAAGCTTGGCCCGATGAAGAACCTGCTCGGCATGATTCCGGGCATGGCGGCCCACCGCAAGGAACTTGAGCAGTTCGATGAGAAGGAAATCGACCGCACGGAGGCCATCATCCGTTCGATGACTCCAGCCGAACGGCGTGATCCGAGCATCATCGATGGTTCCCGCCGCGCGCGTATCGCCTACGGTTCCGGCGTCACCGTCTCGCAGGTCAATGGATTGCTGCAGCGTTTCGAGCAGGCCGCGAAGATGATGCGGCGCATGAGCAACAAGGCCGGTGCCGGCATCCCCGGCTTCGGCGGTCCGGCCATGGGCGGCGGCAAAGGCAAGGGCAAAGGCAAGAAGAACAAGAAGAAGGGCGGCAAGTCCGGCAACCCGATGAAGCGCGAGGCCGAGGAGAAAGCATTGCGCGACAAGCTCGCCGGCAAGAATTCCGGTGGCTCTTCCAGCGGTTCCGCGTTCGCCAAGAAGCCGCAGAATCCGGCGCTTCCCGCCGGTCTGCAGGATATGATGGGCGATTCCGGCGAGCTGCCGCCGAACTTCGGTGGCGGACTGTCCGGTCTGCTGCATTAAGCGTCTGCTGCATTAAGCGTCTGCTGCACTAAGCCGCGATATGTGCGATTGCCGGCGATTACGACAACCGGCAATCGCAATACGGCATATATAACGAAACTGCCGACGTTGGAACATTTTCCAGCGTCGGCAGTTTCGTTATGCCAGCTTATTTTCGGCTTATTTCAACGTCAGCGTGGCGGCCAGAGCAAGATGATCGGTACCGTTGACCGTGAAGGAGCGCACGTCGGATGCGGTCAGACCGGCGGTGAACAAGATGTGGTCGAGGATGAGACGCGGCCACGGCAGCCACGATGGGAACGTGGCGCGGCGGCCCTTCGCCTCGGTCAACGCGGCGTCCTGGAAGCCGGCGTCAAGCAGCTTGCGGAAGCTCGGATGGTCGGTACCGGAGTTGAGGTCGCCCAATACGACGGTGATATCGCCCTGCTTCTGCGATGTGGCCAGCTCACCCAAGCCGATGATGCCGGCGGACCAGTCGCGGCAGCCGCGCATCGGCGATTTCGGATGGGCGGAAACGAAAGTGATGCCGCGCATCGCATCAATCGGGAAGCACACGCCAGGCACGTCGGCGGCGGGAATCACGGCGGTAATCGGCGACGTGTCGCTTGGCTCGATGCGAATCCAAATACCGTTGAAGCCGCCGTTGTCCGTATCTTTGTTCTCCCCTAACTGGCGGTACGGCAGCAGGTCGGACAGGCCGGCCTCGTCCAAGGCCGCGACCAGATCGTCCGTCAATTCCTGCAGCGCGAGCACGGCGACGTCGTGTTCCTTGACGGCGCTGACGATTGCGGCCGCATTGGCACGACCGTACCGGCAGTTGAGCGTCATCACGCGGAAACGGCCGTGTTTCGCGGCTTCCGCGGCAGTCGACGTATGTGTTCCACAGGATGTTTCACGCTTTTTTGCGATGTTGTCGGCCACCATCTGCGCCGTGTTGATGGACGTGAGATTGTTGTTCCAATACGCGATTTTGCGCAGCAGCGAAGCGATGCACACGATCGCCGCGACGATGGCGAGGGCGGTGTCATGCCGTACGGCACCGGCAATCGCAATCACCAATGTTGGAATCCACAACAGCGGTGTCAGCGCAATCAGATACGGCAACGGCAAGTGGCCGTCCCAACCGGCCGGCATTTCGCTCAGAGCGATCCACAACACGCATACCAGCAGTACGATCCACAACGCAACACTCATGCAAATCCCCTTGAAATGGCCATAATCAGGCGCACGAAAACCGCCAATGAACATATCCAGCATAGCGAGTTCGTCCGATTCGGGTGATTCGGACGCCCGAGACCGCCACAACACCTCACCAATGTCCGATTCTGGAGAAACGGCCATTCAGAATGCGCAAAACGCAAGCCGAGCGTCCGAGTCAACAGAAACGGACGCTCGGGAACGCATACGGGAACGCGTCCATACCCCACGGTTATAATTGCTCAGTTATTCGCGCGCGCGAGGCCCTCTACCAATCGCGTGACGTGAGGAACACGTGGGTTTCGGATTCCGTGCCCCACACAGAACACGAAACACACACCCCTAGTTACAAGGAGAGCCATTTTGGCAACCAAGATTCGTCTGAAGCGCATGGGTAAGAAGTTCTACGCGTTCTACCGCGTGGTGATCATGGATTCCCGTACCAAGCGTGATGGCCGCGCCATCGAAGAGATCGGTACCTACAACCCGAACACCCAGCCTTCGACCATCAACATCAACTCTGAGCGCGCTCAGTACTGGCTCGGCGTTGGCGCTCAGCCGACCGAGCAGGTGCTGAACCTGCTGAAGATCACCGGTGACTGGCAGAAGTTCAAGGGTCTTGACGGTGCTGAAGGCACCCTGAAGACCGTTGAGGCTGGCCCGGATGCCGCCGCTCGCGTCGAGGCTGTCGAAGCCCAGGCCCAGAAGCTGAAGGCCGCCAAGTCCGAAGCTGACGCCAAGGCCAAGGCTGAGGCCGAAGCCGCCGCCACCGAGGAAGCTCCGGCTGAAGAGCCGGCTGCGGAAGCCGAGTGATCATGCTCGCCCAGGCTGTGGAACATCTGATCAAGAACATCGTCGATTTTCCCGATGATGTCTCGGTGAAGTCCCATGAGAATCCGCGCGGTGAACTCATTCGCGTGCGCGTGAACCCTGAGGATATCGGTCGCGTCATTGGACGCAGCGGACGCACGGCAAATGCGATTCGCACCGTGGTGCAGGCACTGTCCGACCACAAGGTGCGCGTCGACATCATGGACGTGCGCAGGTGAGATCCTAGCGTGGTGCGTGATATGCATTCCGACGACCCTCAACAGCTTGAGCTGCTGAGGGTCTGTCGTATCGGGCGTGCGCAGGGGCTCAAGGGCGAGGTCACCGTGCAGATCTTTACGGACGAACCGGAATACCGGTTCGCTCCCGGTGCTGTGTTGTATACGAAGGACGGCGAGGAAGAGTACGTGGTGGAAAGCTCCCGTACCTTCAAAAACCGTTGGATCATCAAATTCGAGGGCATCGACGACCGTGATGCGTCCGAAGCCGCCAATGGCGTGGTGCTGTATGGCGAAGCGGACGATCCGGAGGAGATGCTTGAAGCGGACGAGTGGTACCCGAAGGACCTGATCAGTCTTGAGGCGCGCCTTGCCGAGGGCAATACGCTGGGGCTTGCGCCCGGCACTGTGGTAGGCAAGGTGGTGGATGTGATTGAAGTGGCCCAGTGGCTGCTCAAGATCCGTCTGGCCAATCCCGTCAAGGACGCCGATGGCGTGGTGGTCGAGAACAGCGCGCTCGTGCCGTTCGTGGACGAGCTCGTGCCGGACATCGACCTCGAGGGCGGATATCTGACCCTCGACCCGCCGGGCGGACTCATTCCGGGGCTCTGATCCGCTGCTTTTTCAACAAGGCGCTGGCGATTATGCCGGCGCCTTTTTCGTACGCGCCGCGCTTGGCAGGCGTACCGGTATTGTGGAACATTATGAAGATCGATATCGTGTCCGTATTCCCGGAATATTTCGAAGTGCTCAACCTGAGCCTGCTCGGCAAGGCGCAGGAGAAGGGCCTGGTCGAAGTCACCGCGCACAACCTGCGCGACTGGACGCACGACGTGCACCATTCCGTGGATGATACTCCCGTCGGCGGCGGCGCGGGCATGGTGATGAAGCCTGAGGTGTGGAGCGAATGTCTCGACGAGCTGCTGCATCTTGAGCCGACCACGGTTACTTGCGATTCCACGGCAGACGCAGACGACACGGCTTCCGCGGACGCGGCCGAACCGGCGGAATCGGCGACAGAAATCGCCGCGAATGCCGATACCGTTCCGGCGACCGACCGTCCGGTGCTGATTTTCCCGAATCCGTCCGCCCCCCTGTTCACCCAGCAGGACGCGACGGAGCTGAGCCACGCCAACCATCTGCTGTTCGGCTGCGGCCGTTACGAAGGCTACGACGCGCGTATTCCGCAGTATTACCGTGCGCAGGGCGTCGACGTGCGTGAATATTCGATCGGCGATTATGTGCTGAACGGCGGCGAGGTGGCCGTGTCGGTCATGTTGGAGGCCATCACCCGTCTGCTGCCCGGTTTCATGGGCAATGCGGCCTCGATCGTGGAGGAATCGTATACGGGAGAGAACGCCCTGCTGGAGCACCGCCAGTATACGAAGCCGGCCGATTGGCGCGGTATCAAGGTTCCGGACGTCCTGTTGTCCGGCGACCACGCGAAGGTCGACCGTTTCCGCCGCGATGAGGCGCTGGCGAAGACCAACGAGCTGCGTCCGGATCTCATCGAGGCGTTGGATTGTTCCAAGCTTGACAAGGCCGATCGCAAAACGCTGATGGCGTTGGGCTGGGAGGTTTCCGGCGCGCACCCACGGCAGCGCTGATTACGCACGATTGTTCACGTCGACGGAGGGCATGCAGGTCCACCGTCGACGTTTTTAGTTGGAAAGCCCGGACGTCAGTCCGCGGATTCAACCGGCTCTGCCGGCTCGGCGGATTCGGCAGGTTCGATGTAATACACGGCGGTTTCGCCGTAATCACGCCGGTCGGTGATATCCCAGCCTTCGGGCGCGGTCGGCTCGTCGGAACGAGTGGAGCGTTCCAGCACGATCACCGTGCCCTCGCCAGTCAGTTCGCCGGACTCACGGCCCGCCAAATCGGCCAGCAGCTGGTTGCACGCCTCGGTTTCGAACGCATACGGCGGGTCGATGAAGATCACGCCGAATGGTGCAATCGCCGATGCAGCCGCCGCGTACTTTTCCGCACGCGCCTTGACCACGCGGGCGCTCATGCCCGGCTCCCAGGAACGGTTGTGCTTCAACGCCGTCAACGTCTTTGCAATCAGCGCGGCGGCCGGTGCGGCCGATTCCACCGCCACCAGTTCGCGCGCGCCACGGCTCAGCGCTTCGATGCCCAACGCGCCGGTTCCGGCGAACAGGTCGAGCACGCGTGCGTCATCCAGCACGCCCCACGAATCGAGGTGCGAGAATATCGCTTCCTTGGTACGGTCGGTGGTTGGCCTGGTGCCCGGTTTCGGCGTGGTCAACGCCATGCCTTTGAATCGTCCTGAAATTACGCGCATAACCATCGAGCCTAGTTGCTGGTCAGGAACGTCTCGTTGCCGCGCGTGAAGTCGAGCACCGCGCCGGCAAGCTGCACGTACCCTTGCAACGTGGGGTCTTCGGCCACCAGTTTCGCGGCTTCCGCTCTGGCTTCCTCGATGATCTTCACGTCTTTGACCACGCGCAGCAGTTTCAGTCCGGATTTGCCGCCGGATTGCGCGTCGCCCAGCACGTCGCCCGCGCCGCGGAATTCAAGGTCGGCCTGTGCGATTTCGGCGCCGTCCAACGTGCCGGCAATCACGTCAAGGCGTTTGGCCGCATCGCTGCCTTCCGGCGCACGTGAAATAAGGAACGCGCCCGATTCGGTGCCTCCACGGCCCACGCGTCCACGCAGCTGGTGCAACTGGGACAGGCCATACCGGTCGGCATCGAAAATCACCATGCAGCTGGCCTGCGCCACGTCCACGCCCACTTCGATGACGGTGGTGGCCACCAGAATCGGCGTCACGCCCGCTTCGAAATCGGCCATAATCTGCGATTTCGTTTCGTCATCGTCGCGGCCGGTCAGCGTGGCGATACGGATGCCAGCGAATTGCGGCAGCGATCGCAAGCGTTCCGCGATTTCCGCGACGGAATGCAACGGCGGCCGCTGTTCGCGCTGTTCGTCATCCTCGCCCAAATCGTATGTGGCGTCGAATGCGGAACCGACTTCCGCATCGCCTGAACCGCCCGCATCGTCGGCATCCTTCGCGTCGGCGTCGATGCGCGGGCAGACCACGTAGGCACGTTCCCCCGCGTCGATACGCTTGCGAATCAGACCGAACATTTCCGCCATCAGCGGGCCGTTCGCTTCGGGCACGACGAATGTGCGGATCGGCTTGCGGCCGCCGGGCAGTTCGGTGAGCCAGGAGATGTCGAGGTCGCCGAACCAGGTCATGGCCGCGGTGCGCGGAATCGGCGTGGCCGTCATGACCAGCAGATGCGGTGCCGTGGAGCCTTTGGCGTTCAGCGATTCGCGCTGCTCCACGCCGAAACGGTGCTGTTCGTCGATGACCGCCAGCGCGAGGTTGGGCGCTTGGAAGGTTTTGGAGAACGCGGCGTGCGTGGCCACCACGATGCATGGTTTGCCGGAGGCCGCTTGCGCAAGGACGCGTCGGCGGGCGGCGAGTTTCATGCCGCCGGTGAGCAGCAGTACGGGAATGTCCGGCAGGCTGTTCGATTGGCCGTCCAGCAGTTTCTCCACCTGGCCGCCATCCGATTGTCCACCGTTTTGCGGTTCCGGCGCGTTTCCCGACGTGACTTGTCCACTTTCATCCACAACCGCATGGTGCGTTGATTTTGTCTGCGATTCCCCTGATTTCGCGTTTTCGTCAGCCTCTTCGCCGGTACCACACATCCGATCCACCATGCCGCGGATGCTGCTGTAATGTTGTTCCGCCAACACTTGCGTCGGCGCGACGAGCACCGCTTGTTTGCCGGAGCCGACGGCCTGCATCATAGCCGCCACCGCGACCACGGTTTTGCCGGAGCCGACCTCGCCCTGCAGCAGGCGTTGCATGGGGTAATCACGTGCCATATCGTCGGAAATATCGGCGATCACCTGCTGTTGCCCGTCCGTCAGCGAGAACGGCAGCGACTCGACGAAATCGTCTTTCAGCCGCGTGTCGGCGCAGGCTGTGGCCGTGGCCTTACGCGACGAATCACGAGACTGCACCAGCGCGGTTTGGCAGATGAGCGCTTCCTCGTAGCGCAGTGTACGCAACGCCTTGTTGAAACCGTCGCGGTTTTGCGGATCGTGAATCGCCCTGAACGCTTCGGCTCGGTGCATCAGCCCATGTTCCATACGAAACGCTTCCGGCATGATGTCGGGAATGGCGGCGGCAAGCGCTTCCGTCCGTGCCTGCCGGTCGGCTTGCGGCGCGTCGAATTCCCCATGTTGCGCGTCGCTGGCATCGGCGCCATGCAATGCACGGGCTGCCTGTGCCGCAGCGTATTCGTCACCGCACAGCCGGTCCATGCATTTTTCGATCGACTCGTGGATGTGTTCGCTGGAGATGCGCGAGTTCGCGTGGTAGACGGGACGTGGGCGGCATACGTGGCGCATCGCCTCCGGTACGGAAGCCGCATCGTATTTGAGATTCGGAATGGTCGGCGATTGCGGGACGACCGCCGGTTGTTCCGTGACGAAGCCGTCATCCCATTCGGCGGCTTCCTCAGATGAGCGGCTGCGCAATTGCTCGCCGGCTGGATCGACCGTCAGTATGTCGGGATGGGTGAATTGCAGACGGTCGTTGTATACGCTTGGCTCGCCCGCGACCACCAGCAACGCGCCTTCGTGCAGTTTGCGCTGGATCCAATCGACGTACGACTTGCGATAGGAGAAGAACACGAGAGACGCCATGGAAGCGTCCATGTGCCGGCTGCGTGCGAAATCGCCGTCATCAACGTCGGCGATCAGCCGGAATCCGCGACGGGCCATCGGAAAGACGCGCACGCCACGCACGTGCGCGGCGAAGGCCATGTTCTCCCCTATTTTCGCTTCGCGCAGGGCGCGCGCCGGAACCGGGTCGGTGACGCGGAACGGATAGTAGGTCAGCGCGTCGCCCACGGACACCACGCCCAGCGATTTCAGCGCGCCGACTCTGCGGCGGTTCGTTTCGAACGAGGAAATCGGGGTTTGCCATGTGGTGCTCATAACACTCCATTGTGTCACGACCGGATGATTGTGCGGCGGGCTGAATTCCCCATTATTCGTGGCGGCGCCATTCGCCGCAACACGGCTTGTGGACGGTCAGATAAAGCAAAACCCCGGCGGCCATTCGGCTTACCGGGGTTTCAAGCTGTTATTTCGCGATTCACGCTTCAACGCGCTGGACCTTGCCAGCCTTGATGCACTTCACGCAAACGCGAACGCGAACGTTCTCGCCGTCGATGGTGGTGCGAACCGGCTGCAGGTTCGGGCGGAAAGTGCGCTTATTGCGAATATGTGAGTGCGAAACGGTGAAACCGGTCTGCGGTCCCTTGCCGCACACTGCGCAACGAGCTGCCATAATGGACTCCCTATAATTACTATTGACTTGCAAGTCTGCGCGTTCGACACCACACAACGAAGTGCATGGCAGAACACACAACTTCTCAACTATACAACCAGCCCCGGCCAATCGCAAACTTGTGGACGAAAATCGGCTTGCATTCCCCATATTCCGCCGTTTTTGCCATGTCTCGACAGCACGCGTATGCGGCCCGTACGGGCAGAACATGCTTGTTCATGCGCTGTTCATGTCGAATGGTCTGTTACCACCCGCCACGCCCGTACGATGAAGTAATGGAATAAGATGAGCCATAAGATTGACATTTAGCCGAAAAGAGTCAACATTGACCGACACAGCCGAGCCGCAGACCCAACCGTCCCAGCAGAACGCGCAGGCCCAGCAGCCGCAGCAATCCAGCCAGCAATCCAAGCATATGATGACGCCACGCGAGAAGAAGTGGATCGTCTACGACGTCGGCAATTCCGCGTTCGTGCTGCTGTCCACCGCCGTCGTGCCGATCTACGCAAATTCGCTGCTCAAGGCGGCCGGCGAGACGAACATCGTGTCGACGTGGGGCTACGCGCAGACCATCGCATCGCTCGTCATCGCCGTGCTTATGCCGCTGCTCGGCTCCATCGCCGACGTGCAGGGCATGAAGATCCGCTTCTTCACCGGCTTCTTCCTGACGGGCGTGGTCATGTGCTGCGCGATGGCGATGCCGCTTGGTTGGCTCGCGTTCATCATCGTGTACGTGCTGGCCACCATCGGCCTTAATGGTTCGCTTACGTTCTACGACTCCATGCTGGTGGACACGACTTCGAACGAACGGATGGACCGCATTTCCTCACACGGCTACGCATGGGGCTATATCGGTTCGACCGTACCGTTCATCGTCTGCATCGCGCTGATTTTCGGAGGCCCCGCGCTGTTCGGCTGGTCGACCACAGCCTGCACGCGCGCCTCGTTCGTCATCACCGCGCTGTGGTGGGTGGCGTTCACCATTCCGCTGCTCACCAGCTATAAGCAGGTGCATTACCGCGCCACCGCGGGGCAGGCAGGCGAGGCCATTCGCGGCACGTTCGCCGAGCTCGGCTCCACGTTCCGCGCCATCCGCAAGAACAAGCCGCTGTGGATGTTCATGATCGCGTTCTTCTTCTACATCGACGCCGTCAACACCGTCATTTCCATGAGCACGTCGTATGGCACGCAGCTGGGCATCGACTCCACGCAGCTGGTCGTGGCGCTGCTCGTCACGCAGTTCGTGGCGTTCCCCTGCTCCATCATCTACGGCAAGCTGGCAGGCCGGTTCGGCTCGAAAACCATGATCACCGCCGCCGTGGTGGCGTACATGTGCATCGTCTTCTTCGCCGCGTTCTTCCTGCGCGCCGCACTTGAATTCTGGATTCTGGCGATTCTGGTCGGCATGTTCCAAGGTGGCATCCAGGCGCTGTCCCGTTCGTATTACGGCAAGATCATTCCGAAGGACCATGCCAACGAGTACTACGGCTTCTACGATATTTTCGGCAAGACGGCGTCGATTATCGGCACGTTCCTCGTCGCTACCACGACGTCGCTGACTGGCAACGCGTCAATCGGCGTGCTGTCGATAGCCATTCTGCTGGCCGTCGCGCTCATCTTCCTGCTTCTGCAGAAGGATCCGACCAAGGGTTCGACGGAAGCCGCAACCGTCGACTGACAGCTGCCGTCCGACAGCGTTCCGCTCGACAGCGATCGCTCGATAGCATTCCGCCTGACAATCGTCGTTCGGCGGAATGCGCTGCGCCGGCCTGCGGGAAACCGCGTAGGCCGGCACAACTTCGACAGTTACCATCTGGTATGTTATACTGGCATCGTTTGCACACCGTGGCGCAACGTAGCGCCGCTCCAGCAATGACGCAGAGAGAGGTAAACGATGTCATTGGCAAATGAACTAGTCGAAGCAGTGTCCGCATGGCCGGAAGTCGAGGCCATCACGTTGGGTGGGTCGCGCGCCACCGGCGATAACGACGAGAAGTCCGATTACGACGTCTACGTGTACGTCACCACACCCGTATCAGCCGAACGCCGCCGCAGGCTGCTGCGCAACTATTGCAGCCATATGGAAATCGACAACGATTTTTGGGAGACCGAAGACGACTGCACGCTGAACGACGGCACCAATATCGACGTGCTGTACCGCGATCTGGACCAGTTCGCAGCCAATGTCGCCGACGTGGCGGAACGGTTCCAGGCCAGCAACGGCTATACGACGTGCATGTGGCACAACATGCTCACCAGCAAGGTGCTGTTCGACCGCGACGGCCAGTACGCCGCGACCCGACAGCGGTTCGACGTGCCGTTCCCCGAGGAACTGCGCCGCAACATCATCAATCGCAACATGCGCCTGCTTACCGGCAACCTGCCGTCGTACGACGCACAGATCCGCAAGGCCGCGAGCCGAGGCGACAAAATCGCGGTCAACCATCGCATGGCCGCGTTCATGGAATCGTATTTCGATGTGCTATTCGCGCTGAACCGCCGCACGCATCCCGGCGAGAAGCGTCTCGACAAGCTCGCCGAACGCGACTGCGCCATTCTGCCGAAGGATTTCCGCAAAAACATCGATACGCTGTTCGATTCGATGTACGCCGATCAGGCGGTGTTCAGCGAGACTTTGGGCGAAATCGTTGACGACCTGCGTCAGACGGTCGACGCGAACCTGTGATTTGACCGCGAATCCGGCGGTTCGACGCCGGTAGCGATTGGTTTTAGAAGAAGTTGAGCGCGCGGGCCACTTCGTCGACGATGTCGAACATGGCCTTGCGCGCACGTTCCGGATCGCCCTTCGCTATCGCGTCGGCGACCGCATCGTGCGCGTCGAGCGCGGCCGGCTTCGGCTTCATCGGGTATTTGCCGAGTTCCACACGGCCGCGCAGCACGGTGGCGATGGTGTCGGCAAGCGCGGCGAACAGTTCGTTGCCGCTTTCGCGCAGTATCAAAGTATGGAATTCCACGTCCAGATCGTGGAATTTGGTCAGGCCGACAGCCCCCTCTTCGTTTGATTCGGCGATTTGGCGCATCTGCGCCGCGTAGACGGGGAATTTCGCCTTGACGTCGATGGAGGCGAGGCGTGCCGCCGAGGCCGCCGCAGCCGGTTCGACCGACAATCGCAATTCGGTCAATGACGACAGCTGCCGCTCGCGCTGCGTGGAGTGGAGTCGCCATTCGATGACCTGATGGTTGAGCGCCTGCCAGTCGGAGAACGGCCGCGCCACCAATCCGACGCGTCGGCGCACCGTCACCGCACCCATGGATTCCAACGTTTTGGCGACTTCGCGCGCCACGGTACGGGAGATGCCGAAACGGTTCTGCACGTCTTCCAACGTCAAGCTTTCACCGGCCGGCCATTTGCCGTCCAGCATTTCGATGGCCAGCGTGCGGCACACTGCATCCTGCAGCAGTTCGCCGCCGTTTTCGTTTCCTGCCATCCACAATTCCTCTCGTTGTGCGTGCAAATCTTTTTTCAGGTTTTGCGACACGCCGTATACGATTGCCGTTCGCGTGACGTCCGAATAATTACCCCCGCACGATTCGCGCGATTTGCCGCCGATTTGTACTACCTAAAGCATAGCAAGTCGCATGATTATTTTTATTCGTAGTACTTTTAACTTGACTAGTACTACCTTTCATAGCTATATTGATGTCATCGCCGATGCGAAGTGGCACTGGCAATACAGCAGAGTTCAAGGAGGACAACATGAGCATTCACGTAGTGGTGATGGGTGTTGCAGGATGCGGCAAATCCACCGTGGCAGAAGCCATTCACGAACGTCTCGGATACGTGTACGCGGAGGGCGACGACTTCCATCCGCAGGCCAACATCGACAAGATGAGCGCAGGCATTCCGCTGACAGACGAGGACCGTTGGCCGTGGCTCAAGGTCATCAACACCTGGATGGTGGCTCGCGAGGCGCTGGACGAGAACACCGTGGTCTCCAGCTCCGCCCTGAAGCGCAGCTACCGTGAGGTGCTCGCCCAGAACGTTCCCACCTTCTTCGTGCATCTGACCGGCTCGCAGGAACTCATCCAGCAGCGTCTCAACGAGCGCAAGGGCCACTTCATGCCGCCGGCACTGCTGCCGAGCCAGTTCGCCATTCTTGAGCCGCTCCAGCCAGACGAGAACGGCGTGGAAGTCTCCATCGAAGGCAGCGTCGAGGAAATGGTCGAACGTGCCGTCGCCGCAGTGAACGAGTACGCGGCGAAGGTGGCCGCGCAATCGCAGCAAGCCGAGTGAACGGCGCAAGCCGCAACACAGCGCAAAATAATCGCACATAACTAAAAATCGAAAGAGAAATTCAACGAGTCAAGGAGGATTCATGAATCTCATCGCAGCGGCGATCATCGGCATCGCCGTCATCGTTCTTCTCATCGCGGCATGCAAGGTGCATCCGTTCCTGTCCCTGCTCGCCGGCTCATTCGTCATGGCCGTGTGCGCGGGCGTGCCGTTCGACAAGGCGTTCGATAGCTTCACTTCCGGCGTCGGCGGCACGATTTCCAACGTGGGCCTGCTTATCGCGTTCGGCTCGATCATCGGCACCATCCTGTTCAAGTCGGGCGGTGCGGACACCATCGTCGACACCATCATGGCCAAGACACCGTTGCAGCGTCTGCCGTGGGCCATGGCACTGATCGCGTTCATCGTGGGCATCCCGATGTTCTTCGAGGTCGGCGTGGTCATCCTCATCCCGGTGGTGCTGTTCGCCGCCCGTCGTTCCAAGTCCCCTGTGGTGCTGCTCGGCATCCCGGCCCTCGCCGGCCTGTCCACGCTGCACGCCTTCGTGCCGCCGCACCCCGGTCCGCTGACCGCCATCGGCGCGCTGAACGCGAACCTCGGCATCACCCTGGCCCTCGGCCTGATCGTGGCCATCCCGACCGTCATCATCTCCGGCCCGCTGTTCGGCAGGCTCGCCGCCAAGTGGGTTCCGATCGCAGCTCCGGAGAACGAGGCTGAGGCCGAAGCTCCGAAGTCCGCGGAAAACCGCCCGTCCTTCGGCACCGCCCTGTCCGTGATCCTGCTGCCGGTCGTGCTGATGCTCGCCGCGTCCATCGTGGATCTGACCGGTCAGAACACCACCGCCTGGGGCCGTGTGATCGCGTTCCTCGGCACCCCGCTCGTGGCACTGCTCATCACCACCGTCTTCGCCATGGTCGCCCTTGGCTACATGCAGAAGTTCTCCCGTGACGCCGTCAACGGCATGGTCGGACAGTCCTTCGGCTCCGTGGCCGGCATCATCCTGATCGTCGCCGCAGGCGGCGGCTTCAAGCAGACGCTGGTCGACTCCGGCATCGGCGACGTGATCGCCAACTCCATCACCGAATCCGCCATGAACCCG